>NZ_JBXCJD010000019.1:0-52534 GCF_056786515.1 Sporosarcina sp. Y838
CTTCCTCTCCCAGCCGTAGTATCCAATACCCGTTCTGTATACATTTTCATCCTCTGTGGTGTAGCGCTGATTTTGCGCTACATGTATGGCTAACGGGTGCTTTACTTCAAGACGGAGTAAAGCCTTTTTTCTTATTGAACTAAAGAGGCAGTTTAGTGTAACAAGTGGCATTGAGAAAGGATGTCTTGGTATCAATAATCATACTAATAATTTTGATGATGTTCCATCTGGTGAAAGTATTAGTTATGAACACCTTTTGTTTTATTTGGAACAAGGTAGAGAAATTGAATTTGTTTATCAGGAAAAAGAATATTTTATTTCTAATTCTTCGCAAGGAAGGGCTATGTGGACAGGTCAAACAAGAATAAGTGAGTATTTTGGAGAACGTCATAAAGATATAGTAAATTTCAAAATAGATGGAATAAGTTTAGTGGATTTATTTAAGCGAAATAAAGTTAAGATTACTACCATTTTTTAGCAAGACTAAATATATATATATACTTTGTGAAGAATTATACTTCAACTAACGGGTGCTTAGTGGAACAACAGTAATGTTATTCTTATTAAACTAACAGGGCAGTTTATGGAGGGATAGAAATGGCAAGATTTACTGACGATTTAGCAGGAGCTATCTATGATTTCTTTAAGTTTATTTTCACGAGTATTTGTTATCTTTTTGTTGGAATGTTAATTGTCGGAGTCCCACTTTATCTAATTGCTTTAGTATTTAATATGTTGCACTAACGGGTGCTTTAGTAAAAAAGGTAGAAAAAATTAATCATTAACTATAACATAGCTTTTTAAAAATTTAGTGATAGGTATAAGCAGAGCGCCAAAGCGATATCTAATCCACACTCCGAAGTGCAAGCCTTTCGATAATGAACACTCTAGCGAAGGGGTAAAACTCGATGCGTAGCGCTAATCCAGCCTTAGGGCGAGAGGTATCCCGAAAGCGCCGAGCGGTCTACGATACACACTCTGAATCAACTCCTCCCTCGATAATGAAATCACCAGCGCAGGCGCGGCAAAGGGGTAGCCGAAGCCCTGAGACTGGATGCGAAGCGTAAATCCTGGCTCATAGCGAGAGGCATCCCAAGAGCGCCAAGCGATCTACAACTCACACTTCGAATCACAATTCACTCTCGATAATGTACACCCCAGGCGCAGGCTCATGGCGAAAGGCACCCCCAAAGCGCCAAGTGGTCTACACTTCACATCCCTTCTCACCTTCTATATAGAAAAAGTATTTACTTGTGGACACTTTTGACACATAATCATTTCATTTGAAAGTGGGCATGGTAAAATGAGGCTTAGACGTTTGGGATATATGATAAAAAGGGGGGCGCATCAATGGCTTATGTAACAGTGAAAGATGTTCAAGAAAGGCTCTTTCTAGAACTGAGAGCAGGCGAACAGGGAATCGAGCGGGAAATACATACAAGTGATATTTCAAGACCAGGTCTTGAAATGGCTGGCTATTTCAATTACTATCTGGCAGATCGCGTTCAACTTCTTGGTAAAACGGAACTATCGTTTTTCGCGAATTTGACGAAGTCCGAACGAATAGATCGAATGAAAAGACTCTGTACAAAAAAAACTCCAGCCATCATAGTGGCACATGATATGGATGTGCCGACTGAATTAATAGTGGCAGCGAACAACAGGGGAATTCCTATTTTGAGTACAGACATTCCGACTACACGATTTTCTGGTATGCTGACGAACTATCTTAGTGGCAGATTGGCACCAATGACTGCAGTTCATGGAGTGTTGGTAGATGTATATGGAATTGGTATCCTCATTACCGGTAAAAGTGGTGTGGGTAAAAGTGAGACAGCTCTTGAACTCGTTAAAAGGGGACATCGTCTTGTGGCGGACGATCTCGTTGAAATTAGGCAAGTCGCCAAAAATGTTTTGATTGGAAATGCGCCAAAACTTCTAGAACATATGCTGGAAATCCGCGGAGTTGGAATTGTAGATATGATGACGTTGTTTGGGGCAAGTGCTGTTAAAAGTGATAAACGGATTTTAATTGTAATCGATCTTGAGATTTGGGATCCGGAGAAGGTATACGAACGTCTGGGTCTCGATGACGAGAAGATGAAAATTGTAGATTCGGAATTGACGAAACTTACTGTACCGGTACGTCCTGGACGTAACTTATCCGTTATTATCGAAGTTGCAGCGATGGATTACCGGATGAAAAAGCTTGGCATCAATGCGGCAGAGGAGTTTTCGAGAAAACTGGATGCTCAAATCGATGGAAATCTAAACTAATGCTTCGTGAGAGAAAGGAATGGTTGATGGATGTTTGAATTACTGGCAATAAACCCGATTGCATTCTCGCTTGGACCATTGGAAGTTAGATGGTATGGCATTCTAATTGCACTGGGCATTATTCTCGCATTTTTTGTTGTTCAAAAAGAAATGGTGAAACGTGGGATGCACCCAGATTTTTTAACTGATTTGTTAATTTGGGCAGTTCCAATTGCGATTATAAGCGCAAGAATCTATTATGTACTATTCTCGTGGGATTACTATAAAGACCATCCCGGCCAAATTATTCAAATCTGGGAGGGAGGCATTGCAATCCATGGTGCATTGATTGGTGCCTTCATCACGACCTATTTTTATACGAAAAAAAGAGGTATTTCATTTTGGAAAACGGTTGATATTGCAGCAGCCGGCCTTTTAATCGGTCAAATTATCGGACGCTGGGGTAATTTCATGAATCAGGAAGCGCACGGAGGTCCTGTTTCGGAAAAGTTCCTCGAAACGACGATTATTCCGGATTGGATCATGAATCAGATGACCATTGAAGGCGTTACGTACCATCCGACATTTTTATATGAATCCATGTGGAATATCGTAGGGCTAATCATCATTCTTTTATTGCGCAAAGTGAACTTGAAGCGTGGTGAAACGTTCCTCTTTTATCTAGTATGGTATTCAGCAGGACGTTTCTTCATAGAAGGAATGCGAACGGATAGCTTATATGTTATCGGTGAACTACGGGCCGCACAGCTTGTATCTGTTGTTACTATCATCTTAGCACTCATTGTTTTCATCGTAAGAAGGTATATTCAAAAAGTAAATGTAAATTATAAAGATTAGAAAAAGGGGAATGGGGAATGGGGACACTTCAAAATGGACTAAAGGCGGGGCTACGTACAACATGGTCACTTGGGAAAATCATTTTTCCAATAACAGTGCTTGTTGTCATTTTACAGCATACTCCTTTGTTGCCATGGCTAATTAAGTTAATCGCACCGTTTATGGGGATATTTGGCTTGAGTGGTGAAGCTGCAATTCCGTTAGTTCTTGGTAATGCACTCAATTTATATGCGGGAATCGCAGGTGTTTTATCGTTAGAATTGACAGTGAAGGAAGTATTCATCATTGCCGTGATGTTGTCTTTTTCACATAATATATTCATTGAAACAGGCGTGGCGGTAAAGGTTGGGGTAAAAGTATGGATCGTGCTCTTAGTGCGATTTGGACTTGCCTTTATGTCAGGTATTATCATAAACCTGATGTGGAAAGGCGGAGGAGAGACAGCACAGTACGGGATGGCTCCGAAAGTTTCGGAATTGCCGAGTGGGTGGCCTGAGATTATTTTGCTAGGTGTGCAAAAAGCATCATTCGGCGTACTGCAGCTTGCTCTGATTGTTATTCCTCTCATGATTCTCGTACAGTTTTTGAAAGACCGTAATTACTTACAAAAGTTTTCAGAGAAACTGGCACCCTTCACAAGAGTGATCGGTGTACAACCAAATGCTTCAATGACACTTGTTGCAGGTCTAGTCATCGGTCTAGCTTATGGTGCAGGCATAATGATTCAAGCAGTACAAGAGGATGGCGTGAGCAAAAAAGATGCGACACTGGCATTCATATTTCTTGTAGCTTGTCATGCGATCGTCGAAGACACCTTGATCTTTATTCCGCTAGGCATTCCTATTCTGCCATTACTGATAATTAGGGTTATAACAGCCTTTGTGCTGACAATTATTGTCGCATTTGTCTGGAGGCGTGCTGAACAAAAGAAAGAGAAGGGAGTTCCGATTTCAGATGGCTAAACCAATTACAACACTTTTATTCGACTTTGACGGAACGTTACTTGATACAAATGAATTGATTATCCAAACATTCCAGTACGTCCTAGGTAATCATTATCCTGGGAAGTATGAGCGAATTGACATACTGCCGTTTCTTGGGCCAACTTTGATTGAAACATTTGACTCGGTTGACCCTGAAAAAACAGAATTACTGATAGAAGAGTATAGAGCGTGGAATAGATCAATGCATGATGAGCTGTCAAGTGAATTTGACGGTGTTTCAGAAACATTGAGGTTATTGAAAACGGCGGGCATGAAAATGGCGATTGTCTCCACTAAGAAAAAAGATATGGTTATCAGAGGTTTGGGACTTCTTGACGTGGAAGGTGTATTTGACGAAGTCATCGCAATGGATGATGTCGTGAAAACTAAACCTGATCCAGAACCCATTCTGTTGGCTCTCAATCGCTTGGGTGCCAAAGCGGATGAAGCGCTGATGATAGGGGATAACTATCACGATATAGTGGGTGGGCAAAATGCTGGAGTACGTACCGCTGGAGTTGCGTGGTCTGCAAAAGGCGAAGAATTTCTACAGTCATTTAACCCGGACTTTATGCTGCAACATATTTCAGACCTGTTGCACATGGTTAAAGGTATAGAGGCGTGAGACGTACTGAAAGGTACCCCGCAAAAGATGGCGCAAATTCGCTCTGGCATATATATAAGACAGTTCCATTTTTCAAAGTGGCAAAAAATTTTATTGTCATTCAAATTTCAAGGTATACACCGTTCATGCCCATGAAAAACTTTCTGTATCGCAATTTTTTAAAAATGGAAGTTGGACATAAGACGTCATTTGCACTCATGGTGATGCCAGATGTTATGTTCCCTGAACGGATAAAGGTCGGTGATAATTCAATTATCGGTTTTAATACGACGATTCTTGCCCATGAATACTTAATAGACGAGTATCGTATTGGTGACGTTGTCATCGGAAAGAATGTCTTAATCGGAGCGAATACATTGATCCTACCTGGAATCGAAATCGGCGACGGAGCGGTTATATCTGCGGCATCCCTTGTTAACCGTGATATTCCGGCAGGCGTGTTCGCAGGTGGAAATCCGGTAAAAATTATCTTCACTGAAGAGCAGATGAAAGTTCGACAACAAAACTCAATCGTAGAGGAAAATAGTTGAAAGTAGCTAGTGTCCGCGTTAATTATGATATAATGGGGGACAATACGGGAAGGAACGTACTTTGCGTTCCTTCTTATTTTTGTGGGGGAATATGATTGGATAAACTTAGTAAGAAGCATGAAAAAAATGTCATTTCGTTCAATCCGGACGGTGAATTTTATTATAATAAAGCAGTTCAAGCAATGCAGCGCGATCGTTTTGATGATGCACAAAGATATTTAAAGAGAGCGACTGAACTCAGTCCTGAAGATCCAAAGATTCTTATGGAATACGGTGTGCTTGTTATGGAAGAGGGACGTTTTGAAGAAGCTCACGAGCTGCTTATGACGGCGAATACTCTTGACCCGTCTGAAGAGGAAATTATCTTCTACTTGGCAGAAGTACATGCACATCTGGGTATGTTACGTGATGCAAAAATGTATGCCGAAAAGTATATTTCACTTAATCCGGATGGTACTTTTGCTGATGATTCAATGGAGATTATTGATTTTGCAGAACAAGAAGAATCATTTAATGATGATGAAATGCCGGATGGTGAAGTATATTTTCTCCAGGAAAAAGCTCGTCGATTGATGGAATCAGGTGATTTTACGGCAGCTGTAGAATTGCTTGAGCAAATTATAGTCGACTATCCCGAGTTTTGGGCGGCGTATAACAATTTAGCACTTGCCTACTTTTACATTGGGCAAAATGAGCGAGCCAGCGAATTACTCCATGTCGTTTTAGAGGGCAATAAAGGAAATATCCATGCACTCTGTAATCTTGCGGTCTTTTATTATTATGAAAAAAAGGAAGAGGACTTAGAGTCTTTACTTGCTTTACTCGTGAAGATAAAACCGTATCAAATTGAAAATCGCTATAAACTAGGTGCTACGTTTGCGCTGATTGGCCGACATAAAGAAGCATATAACTGGCTCAGAAGTTTACAGATAAGAGGGTTTGAAGGAGATACGGGCTACTATTTCTGGCTTTCCCATTCTGCTTATTTTTCTGGACACGAAACAGTTGCAAGAGATGCATATGCAAAGTTAGTCGACTTAGATCCAACGAAGGTTGGATATGAGCCTTGGAAAGATGTCCAAGAGATCATAAAATCCGATTCACTTGAACAGGATAGGGGATTTCTTTTAAGTAAAATTACAAATCCCTATAGAAGTGAAAGGATGTTTGGGTTTTATCTTCTTGGAAAGTCAGGACATAAGCAGGAAATTATCTCACATCCGTCATATATCGAAATTGAAAAACTAAGTAATTTTGAACGGCTTTTCCTGGCAAGTGGGCTCGACTATGAGTTCATGCCGGAAAGTAAGTTCGATAAGTCATTTATGAGGGCGCTAGAAACGACGGACTTGCTCTATGCCAAATACTGTCCGTTGGATAAACAAGCGACACATCTTTTCCAAATGTGGTTTACTTTGTGTGAAACGGGGCTTAGCCAATCGTATTCTTTCCGAAATCCAAGAGCGCTTGCAGCAGCGGCAGATTATATGTTTCAATCATCCCGTTATCCGGGTGTGACCAAGACAGCAATTGCTAAGGGATTTGGTATCTCAGTGCCCACCTTGACGAAATACGTTGGTGAGTTGATAGAATATCTTCCGCAATTCGATGTTTAATGTTGTGACGCCGCTTCCCATACACTGTCATTCATAAGCAGTAAAGTTGAATAGAAGGCCAAAATCCTATACGATTTATGTTGTAAATGTTGTGGAGGAGGAAGTTCACATGACAACTGAGAAGATTTATGATGTCATCATTATTGGTGCCGGCCCTGCGGGGATGACGGCTGCTGTTTATACATCACGGGGGAACCTTTCAACGCTAATGCTTGAACGTGGAATACCAGGTGGTCAAATGGCAAACACGGAAGAAATTGAGAATTATCCTGGATTCGAACATATACTCGGTCCCGATCTTTCTACAAAAATGTTTGAACATGCCAAAAAGTTTGGCGCGGAATATGCTTATGGTGATGTTACAGATGTTATTGACGGACACAGTTATAAGACGATTGTCGTTGGGGACAAAGAATATAAAGCGCGTGCAATTATAATTACGACTGGAGCCGAATACAAAAAGATGGGAATTCCAGGCGAAACAGAACTCACTGGACGAGGCGTAAGCTATTGTGCGGTTTGTGACGGTGCTTTCTTCCGTAAAAAAGAGCTAGTTGTTGTAGGCGGCGGAGACTCTGCTGTGGAAGAAGGAGCCTATTTGACACGGTTTGCGGATAAAGTGACGATTGTTCACCGACGCGGTGAATTACGAGCACAAAAAATCCTTCAAGATCGTGCATTTGCAAATGATAAGATTGAATTTATCTGGAATTCTTCTGTCAAAGAAGTTAACAGTAATGGAGGAAAAGTCGGTTCCGTGACACTTGTTTCAACAATCGATAATTCTGAAAGAGAATTTGAAACGGATGGCATGTTTGTCTATATCGGAATGGATCCGTTAACAGCTCCTTTTGCTAAACTTGGAATTCTAGACGAAAATGGTTATATCGCTACGAACGAAATCATGGAGACATCTGTACCAGGTATTTATGCTGCAGGTGATGTGCGTGAGAAGTTATTGAGGCAGGTTGTAACGGCTACAGGAGACGGCAGTATCGCTGCACAGGCTGTACAGAAATATGTCGAGGAATTAATGGAAAAGTTAGGCGCAGAAGCATAACTTTTTAATGAAACCTTAACCTGACTGTAACAGTAATGCAACATCAAAGGGGTATAGTAAAAGTATCAATTGACCCCCTTTTGATATAGCAAGCTTAAATTAGGCTGTCTGCCGGTTCAATCCGGTAGTTAGCCTTCTTTTTTTGTCGTTTTCCAATGGTACGTTGTATAATAGTATTATGCAGATTAAAAAAGTGGGGATAGTCAAATGCAGAGAATAGTAAACTTACTTGTCATTAAAGACAATCGTGTATTATTGTTGAAAAAACCGCGCCGTGGCTGGTACGTGGCCCCAGGAGGAAAGATGGATCCCGGTGAGTCGATTTACGAAACGGCAGTCAGGGAATTTACCGAGGAGACGGGTGCAAAGCCGGTTAACCCATACTTAAAAGGCGTTTATACGATGGTGATTACTGATGATACGGGGGAACACGTGAAAAATGAATGGATGCTTTATACGTTCATTGCAACTGATTTCAGTGGTAAACTTTTTGAAACAACCACTGAAGGCGTGCTTGAGTGGCATTCTGTTGAAAGCCTTCAGACGCTTCCCATGGCGGAAGGAGACCGCACAAATTTGCTATATGCGGTTTCCAAGCAGGGTATACAATACGGGACGTTCTTTTACACCGAAGAATTTAAACTATTAAAAGAAGTAATCCAGAATTCTGTGGAAGGTGATGGGAAATGACCGAAATTGGGAAGCCAAACAGCGATGTTGAAATAGTTATCATAACGGGAATGTCAGGTGCCGGTAAAACAGTAGCCGTGCAGAGTTTCGAAGATCTGGGGTTCTATTGTATCGATAATTTACCGCCAGAGCTGCTTGTTATGTTTCTGGATTTGATGATGAAATCGGAGAATCGTATGAAACGGATAGCCGCTGTTATGGATACGCGGGGAGGCGATCTCTTTGATTCGCTCATCGGTGCACTAGATAATTTATTGAAGATGAAAGGCGTATCTTCCCGAATCTTATTCCTCGATGCCAACGACGAAACGCTAGTCCGACGTTATAAAGAGTCAAGACGCTCGCATCCGCTATCGGAAGGTGGATTACCATTAACCGGTATTAAAAAGGAACGGCTACTATTGACTGAGATGAAAGGACGTGCTCGTTCAATATTCAATACGACAGGATTAAAGCCTAGAGAATTACGGGAAAAAATCATGTCTGAATTCTCCTCTAAGGAAGATTTAGGTTTTACATTGAATTTCCTGTCATTCGGCTTTAAGCACGGAATGCCGATTGATGCAGATGTCGTGTTTGATGTACGTTTCCTACCAAATCCCTTTTATATCGAGGACTTAAAACCGAAAACCGGTCTAGAGAAAGAAGTCTACGACTATGTACTGAAGTGGAACGATACACAGATGCTAATTGAAAAATTGACAGATTTATTTAAGTTTCTGATCCCACAATATAAAAATGAAGGAAAATCACAAGTTGTCATTGCATTCGGTTGTACCGGGGGGCAGCACCGTTCTGTCACACTCGCCGAGTTTTTCGGAACACGGTTCAAAGAGGAGTATCGGACACTCATTACGCATAGGGATATTGAAAAAAGAAAGGATTGACGCTATGCCGAAATCGAAGCATATAAAAAAAGTGGTGGTCTTCGGTGGCGGAACCGGATTGTCAACGTTATTACGCGGATTGAAATATCATCCTGTCGATTTAACGGCGGTCGTCACTGTCGCTGATGATGGCGGGAGTTCGGGCAGGCTTTTGGATGAATACGATATCCCACCTCCAGGCGATATCCGGAAAGTAATGGCAGCGCTTTCAGATGTTGAACCACTTATTGAGGAAATGTTCGAGTATCGCTTCTCAATATCAGAAGATTTAAAAGGCCATTCCCTTGGGAATCTAATGTTGGCCGCAATGACGGATATCACTGGTGACTTCGCCCGTGCTGTTGAGCAAATGAGTCGGGTACTTAACATAAAAGGGAAAGTATTGCCTGCTGCAAATCAGCGAATCACATTGCATGCAGAACTTGAAGACGGTACAATCGTGACAGGCGAATCGAAAATACCTGTATACGAACGGAAAATTCGAAGGGTATATCTATCACCTCAAGAAGTTGAACCGTTACCTGAAACTATTGAGGCAATTAAAGCGGCTGATCTTATCATTATTGGTCCGGGCAGCTTATATACGAGTATCTTACCGACATTACTTGTTCAGGCGATACGTAAAGCAGTATTGGGGTGTAAAGCGAAAAAGGTATACATTAGTAACTTGGCAACGCAAGCAGGTGAGACCTATCGCTATACAGCCTCAGAGCATGTCCAGGCACTGTATGATCATGCAGGCGAAGCATTTATTGATACAGTATTATTAAATGGCACAGCACTTCCATCGTTGCAACAAGGCAAGAAATTGACTGGACCACCTTGGCCTGTCGAAAATGACATTGAATCGTTGCAACGACTTGTCCCGAATATTGTAGTAAAAGACATCGGCCTACTCTATGAGGGGAATATAATACATGACTCTGAAAAGGTTGCTAAATGGCTTATCGATTATATGGAAAATGGGATAAAAACGGAACAGACCTGATTGTCGCCGAGAAAGGGGAAGAATCATGTCTTTTGCATCAGAAACAAAGAAAGAAATGACACAGATAGAAGCAGATGATTGTTGTACAAAAGCAGAAGTCGCAGCATTCATCAGGATGAATGGGGCACTATCCTTTTCCAATAAGCAGTTGAGTCTAGATGTGCAAACTGAAAATGCCGCTATAGCCAGACGGCTTTATTCGAATTTGAAAAGGTTGTATCCATATAAAGTGGAACTGCTCGTCCGAAAAAAAATGCGTTTGAAAAAGAATAATGTTTATATTTGTCGAATTCGAAACGGTGCGAAAGATCTTCTTGAAGATCTTTACATCTTGACGGGTACGTTTCAATTCAAAAATGAGGTTGCAAAGGAATTGGTGAAAAAGAGATGCTGTCAACGCGCTTATTTACGAGGTGCTTTTCTAGCAGGTGGTTCCGTTAATAATCCGGAAACGTCTTCCTATCATCTTGAAATCTTTTCAATCTATAAAGAACACAGTGAAGACCTAGTCGATCTGATGAACAAATACCATTTGAATGCAAAATCCATTGAACGTAAAAAAGGATATATCGCTTATTTAAAGGAAGCCGAAAAAATATCGGATTTTCTAAGTATTGTCGGTGCGCATGTTTCCTTAATGAAGTTTGAAGATGTACGGATTATACGGGATATGCGGAACAGTGTGAATCGTCTTGTGAATTGTGAAACAGCGAATATGAACAAAACGATAGGAGCTGCACAGCGCCAAGTTGAAAATATAAAGTTCATCGAAAGAACAATCGGCCTTGCGGAACTACCTGAAAGACTACAGGAAATCGCAAGACTTCGGGTGGACAATCAGGACATCACTTTAAAAGAGCTCGGAGAATTAGTTACGGGCGGAATGGTAAGCAAGTCAGGTGTAAACCATCGTTTAAGAAAAATAGAAGAAATTGCGGAAAACCTTCGCAGTGGTGGACTCGGCAGTCGGTGAATCCGATGTCGGACCAAGAGAGGAGTAGATACTGTCATGGCAGAAAGAACAGTTGAAGTGAAGATGAAAACGGGGTTACAAGCACGGCAAGCAGCCCTTTTTGTTCAAGAGGCAAATCGCTTTATGGCGGATATATTTTTGAAAAAAGACGAACGCCAAGTGAATGCGAAAAGTATAATGGGGATTATGAGTCTTGCCATTGCACGAGGAACAAGCGTAACACTAATTGCAGAAGGAAATGACGAAGAACAAGCTTTAGAATCACTTGTCAATCTGGTTGGAAACGAAAATTGATATAACTCGCCGTTACTGCTGTCTGAAGACATGTAGAAGCGGTTTTTTTCTTTTCAGAAAAAAGCTTTGGTATCGGGAAGAAGATTCGTGTCTCACCGTGAAATCACCAGTTAAGTAAATAAAAAAGCCGATTCTCCAAAAATGGAAAATCGGCTTTCTAACTAATTATTTTGTTTTAGGTGCGTCTTTCATATCACTGCGTGTAATAATATGGTCAATTAAGCCATATTCTTTTGCACGTTCAGCTGTCATGAAGTTGTCGCGATCCGTATCCTTCGCGATAACTTCGACCGGTTGCCCAGTACGCTCTGAAAGAATCAAGTTCAGTTTTTCGCGAATGAATAAGATATGCTTAGCAGCAATTTCAATTTCTGTTGCTTGTCCTTGTGCCCCTCCAAGTGGTTGGTGGATCATAACTTCAGCATTAGGAAGCGCATAGCGTTTACCTTTAGTACCGGCAGCGAGTAGGAACGATCCCATTGATGCAGCCATTCCTATGCAGATTGTTTGAATGTCAGGTTTGATGAATTGCATCGTATCAAAGATTGCCATTCCAGCTGTAACGCTTCCTCCAGGACTGTTAATATAAATGGAAATGTCCTTATCTGGATCTTCAGCTTCTAGGAATAGAAGTTGAGCAACGATAGAGTTCGCAACGTTGTCATCGATTCCACTTCCGAGCATGATAATACGGTCTTTCAATAGACGGGAATAGATGTCGTAAGCACGTTCACCACGGCTAGTCTGTTCAATTACTGTAGGTATTAGATTCATTCCATTTCCTCCTTCAAGGTGGATAGATTGTAGGTCTATTGAAACTAGATATCGTTTCAACTGTAACTTTATCATACATAGTATGGTCAACGAAGGTCAAATATAACGCTTTAAAATAAGCATTGCAATCGTGTTGCCGCACTAGTATACTTAGTCTTGTCTATTACAACACAACATTATATAATAAGGCAACGCCCTCGTGGTGCAACGGATAGCACGTGAGCCTCCGAAGCTTAAGATGTGAGTTCGATTCTCGCCGAGGGCATTTAAAGTGACGTTGCAACAACGTTATTGGTCGCAAGCACTACGCGACCTCCGCTAACCTCCTTTCATTTACGTAGAAAATACGTATTTTGAATGGGGGTTTTTTCGTTGTCTGAAAACAGTGAACGCGTCGCTATTAGCGGAAGTCAATAAAGCGATTGGGCGAGCAGTCGAAAACCCGGCCGCCCAAATCCCCTATAAATACAGTTTTTTCGCTATAGCGGAAATATTTGTAAGTGTGTATAATCAGAATAGTGCCAAAATAAAATTTCATTGGGGGTTATTTTATTGAAAATGTGGTACAAGCGTTGGGTAGTGGTATGGGGTGGCACGTTTGGCGTATTATTTGTCATATGGCTATTTACACCGGACGTAGAGCCGGAAGTCGAAGTGGATGTGGTGGTAGAGTATTACGACACGCACGCAAAAAAGTTAGCGAAAGAATAAGGTACGACATTAAATGGATTCATATATAAAGAGCGGAAAGCCTAGTGCAATCAAGTACAGGCTTTTTTCGTTTAGCCATGCGGATATCGCACGACATAAAAAGAGCCGCGCCATCAAGCGTAGCCCTTTTCGGTTATCCTTATTATTCAATCGTCAGAATATCGTTCATTCCGTACAGCTTACCGTTGTGTTCGAGCGTCTTCATGACGTTTACAATCCGTTCTAGTGTTTCGAGGTTTTAGGACTTGCTGCCACCTTTGCAATGTAAAGTACCTAATAATGGAAACGTAATCAGTTGTGAAATTAAAAGCCCAGACGGTGTGCGATCACTTGGAACACGAAGAAATAGATCGTACGAGAAAAGTTTATCGTTAAAAGTTAAATTATGATAAAAGCAAATTCATCAGCTATCGCTGATTTTGCAAATACAGATGGTCATGGAGTTTTTAATCTTTTCGACTATTTCCATTCTGAGTACTTTCAGCAATTGTGGAAGTTGCTTTCTTAAAATCATTATTAATAGTAGGTGAAGAGGCCTTTACAGGATCTCCATAGGCTGTAAAAGTAGTTGGATCTTTCTTTTTCTGATCAGCACTTGCATTCGTGTTCATGTTTTGATTTGTCATTATTGTAGAACCTCCTATTGTAATTTCAAATGTTATCAAGCTTTGAAGTGAAACCATTTAGTCATTAATTAACTTTAGAATCTCCAATAACGCGCTTACTATGCATCTCAAATAGAGTTCTTATCTTTTTGGAGCAAAGAACAAGCGGCGCATATTTGAAATAGAAAAAGGAAGGCGATTTTTGACTACTTTTTGCTTTGAACAAAGCTTTAGATTCTCATAGTTACCTCAATTCCTTTTTAACAAAATTCGTTTACCTACATATACTAAGTGTCACTGGGCGTATTTCCTAGAGACAAAGGAGTGTTTATTTGGATTGGCTAATAATCACTTTGTTCGGAGTTATTTTCTGCTTACTTATTCTAATCTTTACATTGGCTTTACCTTTAGCTAAACAAAAGCAATAGTAGCAAAATAACGTTCTCTTCATACAATATTTCGAGGAGTGATGAAATTGGAACGTCCGATGTTCCGGGGAAGTTTTAAACCGTTCGTTTCCCCGCTAGATCCATGTCCACCTATACTGGAAAAGACTTTTGTTTTACCCCCACAGATTTTTACGAATTTTCAACAGCCTGGGCTTCCTCAGTATTCTCCTGCAGAAGCACTGCGTCGCGGAACGCTTTGGCCTGCGTTTGATGATGGGTTCTCACGGGAAGAGGGGATTTCATGAACGCGTTTGAAGAAGAACGCCGTATGATGTTGTTGGTGCAGCAGGCAGACTTTGTAGTTGTCGAGCTAACGTTGTACACTGACACCCATCCTGATGACGCTGAAGCGCTAGATCAGTGGCGGGAAGCAATTAAAGAAGCTGCTAATGTACGGCGCCAATATGAAAATAAATACGGACCCTTATCTCTGACATCCATACCATCAAAACAGGCCATTGAAATCGGCTGGCGCTGGAATCAAGAACCATGGCCATGGCAACGATGAGAAGGGAGATTAGCTATGTGGGTCTATGAGAAAAAACTGTTGTATCCGGTTGAGGTAAGTACATGTAATCCTACCCTTGCGAAATACTTGATGGAGCAATACGGAGGTGCAGACGGGGAACTTGCGGCTGCACTCCGGTATATGAACCAACGCTATACGGTTCCGGGTAAGGTGATAGGGCTTTTGAATGACATCGCAACGGAAGAATTTTCACATCTAGAAATGCTTGCAACAATGATTTATAAGTTAACGAAAGATGCGACACCTGAACAACTTGTCGAAGCTGGACTAGGCGCGCATTTTGTCAACCACGGACATGATCTCTTCTACGAAAATGCGGGCGGAGTACCATTTACTGCGACCTATATCCAAGCGAAAGGCGATCCGATTGCCGATTTGTATGAAGATATTGCAGCGGAAGAAAAAGCTCGAGCAACCTATCAATGGCTGATTGACGTTTCAGATGATCCACTCATCAATGATTCATTGGCATTTTTAAGGGAGAGAGAAAACATTCACTCATTACGATTCAGAGAAGCTGTTGAAATGTTAAAAGATGAACGCGATCGTAAAAAGGTTTTTTAAAACGGAGAAATGCGTGTAAGTTTATTACCTATTGATAAACAAATAACTAGAAAATAATTTGATCAAACACTAGGCGCTATTTGTATAGTTGCTTTTAGATCGCATTAATTAACTTATATACGCTTATCGGGAGGTCTAAGTAAGTAGGGATACGACTTTTTCGCATCCCTACTTACTCATTTCGGGACGATAGAATAAATCGCTATTATAGGAGAGAGGCGGTCAAAGATACAATTTTGACCGCTCGTACCTTCTACTATCTTATCTCTTTTTACATTATAAGGAATCGTACATTCTAAAAAAGTTAGCAGAGAATGCAATTTACAACGTGCTAGAATGCCCGAAATTGCATCTTCGGGCACTTACATTCTTTATAGAAGCTCATCTATTCTCTTTTTCACAGCAACTGCAGTTTTGACTTAACTATTGTAAGAACGCGACAGGCTATTAATCACAACAGGACGACTGAAAAGGGCGTGGCTAGTAGTGACGGAGTCACTTCTAGCCACGCTAGCCACTCAGTTAAAATGTCGTGATTAATTCGACGAAAGCGGGCCGGAGATAGCCTGGTGAAAATGGCATAATTCTAACTCTTTTCACTAGCGTTTTATGAGGAAAATGGTTAATCAACAGACGTGTAAATGTATAACAAAAAGGCAATGGTCCAATGACCATCGCCTTTTTGAATATGGAAATCATTTAATCAGCTTTACTTTTATGAAGTGGTGGATAGACAAGCCAACCCTTTTCCTTATTTAGACGCAGCATCTTTGCACCGAAAAAAGCTCTTTCTGTATGGTATTTGCCAAACATTACTGCGATGTCTTCTCGAAGGCATTGCCCCATAACTTCACTGCATGATACAAGTCCTTGTCCAACATTAATGGAAACGGCCGCACTGATTTCTAAATCTGAAAACTTTGCGCCCACTGGAATTTCCTCAGCACTTGCATTAGGACGTTCAGGTAACGAAGGGGGTGGGGTGACTCCATTGACTTTCAATAACTTTAACAGATCATCGTTTTCATTTTTCATCATTTTAATAGCCTCATGTAGAAGCTTAATGAGATCCTTATCACCTGCGTGATTAATAAATAATTCATAACCACTAATTAATCCATTATTTGCGCCGAGATAGGCCCACGTTCCAACTACTTCTCCATAATGCATCGGCTCATTTTTCGGGTTTCCATCCATTATTCCCACAAAAGCACTCCCTTTATTTTTATTTCCTACTTTTATTATGTGTTACTAAAGAAAAATTATTCAAAATGATAAGGTTCTTTTAGGTTATCTCAAGAGCGATATGGTGAATTGGAATTAGTTTTGTGGTTTTCATAATAAAACCTACTGCCTCATACAAATGAAAGTAGAGATAAATGGAGGGGATTTTTTGCCGAGAACAATTGAAGAAGAAGCAGTGTTTGAACTTCACTTTTGGCTTCAAATATTGGAAGATCACGCTCGTTTCATTCACGATTCATTGGCACCAACTGAAATCGAGAAAATTAAGACAGCCAGTCACTTTATTACACAATTTGACGAACTGCTTAACAATTCAAGACAGTCTTTAGATGTACGATTACTACAAGCAGTCTTAATACAATCAAAGATAGCCAGTGAAGAGATTCGTACATTTAAGTTGTTTTTGATTCAAGAACATTTAATTGGAAATATAAAAATTTCATTATCTCCATCCTTTATCAACCATATGGTCAATGAAGTAGAGGAAGCCATTCGATTGTTTACATGTCTTGAAAAAGGACAGATGCCACCAGCTGTTCACCCGCTCCATCACGATCTCTTATGGTTACTGGATGCTGCGGGTCACGCAGGGGCGCTAGACTCAAATTTGGACACGGTTGAAGCGCAGCTCAAAAATAAAAGTCGTAATTTCAAAATAGACTGGGATGCCTTTTATTTGAAAGCAATTGAAATGGCTGGTTTCTTACGCGCGAACGTGATGAAGTTCCCTGCATTAGATAGGTTCCATAATGACGTTAACTTAGAAATGAAGATATTTAAAAACTTCCTTAAAGAATTAGAAGAGATGGAGCTTAAAAAGGAAACGCTCGGAACGCTCACGCCTTTAATGGCCGACCATATGGCGCGTGAAGAAACGTATTATTTAATGAAATTAGCTGAGTTAACTAGTGTTCCACCGCCGAAAGAAGATCCCACGAAACCGCGGCCAGAATCGTAATGTAGATTTAACTTTTTTTGAAAATGAGAGATGGCTTCAACCTCATTGAGAGGTCTTGTTAATCTCTCTTTTATGCAACGAGGAGATGTAGAAGTTTCCTTTACATAGTCGATAAAAACTGTACACAATTATAATATCCAAAAAAAGTATACGTATGCTTAGTAAAAGCGTACGTATACTTTTTTTGCGACTTTTCAATATTATGTGAATCCTTTCGTAGGGAAATGGAGTATATAGGAGTGTAGGAAAAAGTTTCAATACGTTATGGAACAGGGTAAATAAGAGTAAATAACGAATAGGAGTGAAAAAATGAAGAAGATTTTAGGTCCGATTGTGGTAATTGGAATTATACTTGCAATACTCGCTATGATACTGGTTCCAAGTTACAACAAATTCGTCAATCTTGAAGAAGATGTGGACTCGGCATATGCACAAGTCGATAACCAATTACAACGGAGACTTGATTTGATTCCGAACTTGGTCAATACGGTTAAAGGATTCGCAAGCCATGAAAAAGAAATTATCAGTGATATAGCCGAATCTCGTGAAAAACTTGCAGGTGCACGAGGGCCGGAAGACCAGGCAGCAGCCGACACAGAATTATCCGGTGCCATCAGCCGTCTTCTGGTAGTCGTGGAAAACTATCCTGACTTGAAAGCCAATGAAAACTTCAGACAACTGATGGATGAATTATCGGGAACTGAAAACAGACTTGGCGTGGCACGTAAAGATTACAATGATGTAGTATCCAATTACAATAGACAGGTAAAAAGATTCCCCGGAAAAATTGTCGCATCCATCTTTGGATACGATGAAAAAGAATACTTTAAAGCCGATGCAGCTGCAAATGAAGCACCTGAAGTCGATTTTGGAGATGACTCGGAATGATTCATAAAGCTGTCCGCTTACTGGCGACGGCATGTCTAATTGTATTCACATCGCTAAACTTTGCGGCATTATCGGCTGATGCCGCTGTTCCGGTCATACAAGATTCAGCGAATGTGCTATCTGCTGATCAGGCAGCGGAGCTTGAGCAATTAGGCATCCAATTATATAATGCGACAACAGCGGAACTCGCAGTATTAATCCTCCCGAGCATTGGGGATGAACCTGTCGAAGAGTATGCAGTAGAGAAGCTAAGAGAATTTCAATTAGGCGATAGTGAAAAAGATAATGGGGCTTTGCTCGTTGTTACAACTGAAAAAAATTCAGACGGTAACCGCCATTTTTACCTATCAGTGGGATATGGATTGGAAGGCGCGCTTCCAGATGGGAAAGTCGGACGTATCATGGACGAAGTGGCGGTTCCCTATTTGAATGAACAGCAACCTGACTTAGCAATCATGGAGGCTTATAAATCCTATTATAATGAAATAGCAGCTGAGTATGGATGGGACGGGGCAGTTGCTGAAGTTTCAACTTTAAGTGCAGGTTCGGGTGATTCAGGTTTTGGTGTCCCTTTTCCCATATTGCTTTTCATAATGATTTATATCATTTTTCGTATCATGAGGAATAAGGGAGGTCGCGGTGGAGGTGGCTCAGGCGGTCGTCGAGGTGGAGGACCAATCTTCTTCCCTGGTTCATTTGGGGGAGGCGGCGGAGGCGGTTCGGGCAGCGGTTTTGGAGGCTTCGGCGGCGGTGGTTCCGGCGGTGGCGGAGGAGCAGGTCGAAGTTGGTAATAGGAGTGAAGGGTTTCAAGCGCAGACAACAATTTGTGCATGAAGCCCTTTTTCACTTATACTGAATTGAATATAGAAGTAATGAGGTGTTTTGGATGCATGTGAAGTTTTATACCAAACCAGGGTGTCATCTTTGCGATGAAACTGAAATGATGATGAAGCTTGTCAGTGAAGATTATCAGTTAACATGGACGACCATCGATATTGAACAAGACGATGAAAGTCATGAATTGTATATGTTAATGATTCCGGTCATCGAAATAGAAGGCGTACCAGTTCTACACGGTTCAATTGGATATGTAGATATCATTAACTTATTCTAAAATAATGTGAAATATTTGATGTAGCGGAGTAAAAAAGCTATAATACAGACAGAAGTATTTTTTTGCCCATCGTGGGACGTTTTATGACTACGTGGGACAAATAGTGACCAATGCTGTTGGAAGGGGTTTGATCATTGGATTTATTTACGGAAGCGCAAAGAAAGCTCGTCCCAGAAATGATGGAGCTAATGCAGGAAAGATACCGCATATTAAAATTTGTGAAGATGGCCGGTCCAATTGGCAGACGAGCTCTCGGACAAGTGGTTGGTTTATCAGAACGGGAAATACGAACAATGCTGGATATTCTCAGAGGACAAAATCTAATTGTAATTGCGAAAGACGGCGCGGCAATCACAACAGAAGGTGTAGATATTCTACAAGCACTTGAATTGTCTATGGAAGACTGGTCGGGATCTGCTTTGCTTGCGAAAAAGCTAGTAGAAGCATTGGGCATCCAATCAGTCAAAGTTGTTTCGGGTAATTCTGATATAGATACTTCATCGAAAAATTTACTCGGTATGGAAGCGGCCAAGCAATTTTCCACAAAGATTGGTAAGGGCAAAATAGTTGCTGTTACTGGAGGAAGTACGATTGCATCGATCCCTCCTTATATAGAAAAGCTCGACAATGCCGCTAATTTGTTGTTTATAGCTGCTCGGGGCGGAGTGGGGGATGACATTGGCATGCAGGCAAATGTCATTGCGGCAACTTTCGCCTCAGCATCTGGGGGTACATACAGTACGTTTTATTACCCCGAGTCGTTAAGTGAGGAAGCGCATGAAGTGTTCAGAAAAGAACCTTCTGTTTTGAAAATGCTTGAACTTTATGAAACAACAGACTGTGTAATGCATGGAATCGGTGACGCGCAAACAATGGCAACCATGCGAAAATCGCCAGAGGAAGAACAACAAATAATGTTGAACCTCGGCGCCAAAGGAGAAGCATTCGGTTATTATTTCGACGAGGATGGGAACGCTGTTCATAGACTAAGGACTGTTGGTATTCAGACTAAACATCTAACGAAGGTTCCACTTCTCATTTCGGTTGCAGGCGGTAGCAGTAAAGCAGAAGCCATTCTAGCTTATATGGCCAGTGCCCCGAAGCAGACAAATTTAGTTACAGATGAAGGCGCAGCA
This sequence comes from Sporosarcina sp. Y838, assembly GCF_056786515.1. Lineage (NCBI taxonomy): Bacteria > Bacillati > Bacillota > Bacilli > Caryophanales > Caryophanaceae > Sporosarcina > Sporosarcina sp. Y838. The sequence goes on from NZ_JBXCJD010000019.1 coordinate 20,734, forward strand.
ACTGAAATGCTGAAGATACTTGCTGATAAATAAACCGGTACATGACTAAGTTGGCTCTATTCAGGGAACAGGTTTAAACAGGGTTTTTGTAGTTAAAGTTAACAGTTGAATACATTAAATATACTGGAGGAATATCCTATGACATTGAAAATTGCAATTAATGGATTTGGAAGAATTGGACGGATTGTATTTCGTGAAGCCATGAAACAAAAAGATATTGAAATTGTAGCAGTAAACGATTTGACTGACGCGGCAATGCTCGCACATCTATTGAAATATGACTCTGTGCATGGCGTTTTCGACGCTGAAGTCAGTTCAGAAGAAAATATGATCGTTGTAAACGGTAAAAAAGTTAGAGTCTACGAAGAGAGAGACCCAGCACTACTGCCGTGGGGAGAGCTTGGAGTCGATGTTGTTATTGATTCGACTGGCGTCTTCCGCGACAAGGAAAAATTGAGCAAACACTTAGAAGCAGGAGCGAAAAAAGTCATTCTTTCTGCCCCAGCTAAAGGTGAACTAACAACACTCGTTATGGGTGTTAACCATGAAACATACAATCCAGAATTAGACGATATCGTATCAAATGCATCTTGTACGACAAATTGTCTAGCTCCAGTCGTGAAAGTTCTAAATGATCAATTCGGCGTAAAACGCGGTTTGATGACTACGATTCATTCTTATACGAATGATCAGCGCATTCTAGACCTACCACATGAGGATTTCAGACGTGCTCGTGCAGCTGCCGAATCCATGATTCCAACGACAACTGGTGCGGCGTCTGCAGTGACAATCGTAATTCCTGAATTAAAAGGAAAACTTGATGGCATGGCTGTGCGTGTACCGACGCCGAACGTTTCACTTGTCGATTTCGTTGCAGAACTCGGGACAGATGTGACGGTGGAAGATGTGAACACTGCATTCAAACATGCAGCTGAGAATGAATTGAAAGGTTTCTTAGTCTACAATGAACTGCCATTAGTTTCAAAAGACTATAATGGAAATCCTTCCTCTTCGACTGTAGATGGTCTCTCAACAATGGTGCTCGAGAAAAACATGATTAAAGTAATTTCTTGGTACGACAACGAAACAGCTTACTCTGCACGTTGTATTGATTTGGCACTCTACATGTACCAAAAAGGCTTGTAAAAGGTTAAATATAGCCATACATCAGTAGACGGCTTATAATATAGTTGGGTAAGAGGAACGGGGTTACCCCGTTCCTCCTTTTTAAATTTAACTTGAAGGTGGCGTTTTTCATGGTGTCGAAAAAGACGATGAAGGATATGCAGTTTGAAGGGAAACGGGTTTTTTGCCGGGTAGATTTCAATGTGCCTATGGAGGATGGGAAGATTACGGATGATACGAGAATCCGTGCAGCAATCCCAACGATTGAATATTTGGTCGGACAAGGCGCAAAAGTCATTCTTGCAAGTCATTTAGGACGTCCAAAAGGCGAAGTGAATGAAGACATGCGGCTTACCGCTGCAGGGGTCAAACTTGCTGAACTGATGAGTAAGCCGGTTACAAAACTCGATTCGTCCATTGGAAGCGAAGTGGAGAAAGCCATTTCAACAATGAAAAACGGCGATATCGTTCTGCTTGAAAATGTCAGGTTCCATGCGGGAGAAGAGAAAAATGATGCAAAACTTGCAAAGGAATTTGCAGGATTAGCTGATTTCTTCGTCAACGACGCTTTCGGTGCTGCACATCGTGCTCACGCATCTACGGCCGGAATCGCAGCGTATATTCCAGCTGTTTCTGGACTATTACTTGAAAAAGAACTGGATATTCTCGGCAAAGCTTTGTCGGAGCCTGAGCGTCCGTTTACAGCGATTATCGGTGGAGCTAAAGTGAAGGACAAAATTGACGTCATCGATCATCTTTTAGATATAGTGGATAACTTGTTAATTGGCGGGGGACTGTCGTATACATTTACGAAAGCACAAGGCTATGAAACAGGAAATTCATTGCTTGAAGAAGATAAAGTCGACTTGGCGAAATCATTTATTCAAAAGGCTAAAGAAAAAGGCGTTAACTTATATTTACCGATTGACGCTGTAATCGCTGATGCTTTTTCGAAAGATGCGAATACGAAAACGGTGAAAATTGACGCCATACCAGAAGGATGGATGGGACTCGATATCGGATCGGAAACAGCGGCATTGTATTCGGATGTTATTAAAGATTCAAGTCTAATTATCTGGAACGGACCGATGGGTGTGTTTGAAATGGAGCCATTCGCTGGGGGAACCAAACAAGTTGCTGAAGCGATGGCTGAAACAAAAGCCTACACGGTCATTGGTGGAGGCGATTCTGCTGCCGCTGTCGAAAAGTTTGGCGTTGCAGAAAAAATGGATCATATTTCCACTGGCGGGGGTGCATCTCTTGAATTTATGGAAGGGAAAGACTTGCCAGGGGTCACTGCACTGAACGATTACTAAACGGAGGGAAACATTTTGCGAAAACGAATTATTGCAGGGAACTGGAAAATGTATAAGAATGCAGACGAAGCGAGAGACTTCGTTGAAGTAGTGAAAGGAAAGATACCCGTTTCAGAAAGAGTGGAAGCAGTTATCTGTCCACCTGCTTTATATCTTTCTGAACTTGCACAGATTACAAAAGAATCGGTGCTCGGTATAGGCGCACAAACAATGCACGATACGAAAGAAGGAGCATACACGGGAGAAGTAAGCCCTGCGATGCTTTCGGCGATTGGCGTAAATTATGCCATCCTTGGCCATTCTGAACGTCGTCAGTACTTCAACGAAACAAATGAAACTGTAAACAAAAAAGTTCATGCTGCATTCGAGTACAAGCTAACGCCAATCGTCTGCGTGGGAGAATCACTTGAAGAACGTGAAAGTGGCAAAACCAACGATATCGTTGCTTTACAAGTGCAGAAAGCTTTCAAAGGAATCAGTTCCGATTTAGCTCCAACAGCGGTTATTGCCTATGAACCAATCTGGGCTATCGGAACCGGAAAAACCGCTACTGCGTTAGATGCGAATGAAGTGTGTGGCGTAATTCGCTCGACAATCTGCAACTTGTTTACGAAACAAGTTGCAGATCAAATTCGTATTCAGTACGGCGGCAGTGTTAAACCTGATAACATTGTAGAACTTTTAGCAATGGAACATATTGATGGCGCTCTTGTCGGCGGTGCTAGTTTGGACCCTAATTCATTCTTGAAACTTTTAGAGGCTGGGGCAAATGCGTAAAAGTCCGGTAGCTTTAATCATAATGGATGGCTTTGGCCTTCGAGACGACAAGATAGGCAATGCCGTTGCACTGGCCAATAAGCCGAATTACGATATTCTCTGGAACAACTTCCCACATGAAACGCTGACAGCTAGTGGAGAAGCGGTAGGTCTACCTGAAGGGCAGATGGGCAATTCTGAAGTAGGTCATCTAAATATTGGAGCCGGCCGAATTGTTTATCAAAATCTAACACGTATTAATAAATCTATTAGAGAAGCAAACTTTTTCGACAATGAGACACTTTTACGGGCTGTAGAACATGCTAAGAAACATGGCTCTGCACTTCACTTGATGGGATTATTATCAGACGGCGGAGTCCATAGCCATTATGAGCATTTGTTTGCACTCCTCCGACTTGCAAAGACGAATGGAATTGAAAAAGTCTTCGTCCATGCTTTCCTTGACGGCAGAGATGTGAGTCCACAATCTGCCCTTTCTTACATTGAGAAAACTGAAACAGTTATGCAAGAACTCGGCATAGGTAAATTTGCGAGCATTTCAGGGCGCTACTACGCAATGGATCGTGATAAGCGCTGGGAGCGGTTGGAAAAGGTCTACCAGGCGATTGTAGAAGGTACTGCATTGACAGCAGTTACGCCAACTGCCGGGGTACTGGCGTCATATGAGCGGGGCGTTCATGATGAATTCGTAGTCCCTTTCATTATTGAAGAACTTGGCCAGCCAGTTGCGACGATAGAAGATGGAGATGCAGTTGTATTTTTTAACTTCCGACCAGATCGTGCCATTCAATTATCACGTGCGTTAACGGATCCTACATTCGGAGAATTTGAAACAGGAGTTAAAATGTATAAAAATTTGAAGTTTGTCACATTTACACATTATAGTGACGACATCACAGCAGATGTCGTCTATAATAGTGAAAACTTAGAAAATACGCTTGGCGAAGTTATTTCTCGTAACAGCTTAACTCAACTTCGGATTGCAGAAACAGAAAAGTATCCACATGTTACCTTTTTCATGAGCGGTGGACGGGAAGATAAGTTCGATGGAGAAGAACGAATTTTGATAGCCTCGCCGAAAGTTGCAACGTATGACTTGCAACCTGAAATGAGTGCTTTTCAAGTGACTGAATCCTTGATTGAAGGAATTGAAGCAGATCGTTTCGATGCGATAATTCTTAATTTCGCAAATCCGGATATGGTAGGGCATAGTGGAATGTTGGAACCTACCATCAAGGCGATTGAAACAGTTGACCTCTGCCTAGGTAAAGTCATCGACGCAATTCATGCAAAAGGTGGTTCTGCTATCATCACGGCTGACCATGGCAACGCCGATGAAGTGACTACGCAGGACGGAGCACCGATGACGGCGCACACGACGAATCCTGTTCCAGTTATTATTACAAAACCAGGAGTCTCTTTGCGGGAAGGTGGAATACTCGCAGACCTGGCTCCAACAATGCTAAAATTGTTACAAATAGAACAACCGGCAGAAATGACCGGCACACCATTATTTTAAAAGGGGAGAAATATATGCCAATCATTACACTTATCCAAGCTAGAGAAGTACTTGATTCACGTGGGAATCCAACAGTAGAAGTTGAAGTATTTACACAAAGTGGTGCATTCGGTCGTGCCATCGTTCCATCTGGCGCTTCTACAGGCGAGTATGAAGCGGTGGAATTACGTGATGGTGATGAGGGGCGTTACTTAGGTAAAGGTGTCCTGCAAGCAGTTGACCATGTGAATGAAGTCATTTCAGAGGAATTGGAAGATGCATACTCGGTACTTGATCAAGTAACGATAGATCATGCACTTATTGAACTAGATGGAACTGAAAATAAAGGGAAGTTAGGCGCGAATGCCATTCTAGGTGTATCCATTGCTGTTGCGCATGCAGCTGCAGATTATCTAGACATTCCACTTTACCAGTACCTAGGCGGCATCAATGCTAAACAATTACCGGTACCGATGATGAATATTCTTAACGGTGGTGAGCATGCCGATAATAACATCGATATTCAAGAATTCATGGTTATGCCAGTCGGTGCAGAATCATTCCACGAAGGCCTTCGCATGGGTACTGAAATATTCCATAGCTTGAAAGCTGTATTAAAAGATAAAGGGTTAAATACATCTGTTGGTGATGAAGGCGGCTTTGCTCCGAACTTATCATCCAACGAAGAAGCACTGTCAATCATCCTTGAAGCAATCGAAAAAGCTGGCTACGCGCCGGGTGAAGATGTACTTCTTGCGATGGACGTAGCTGCTTCAGAATTCTTCAACAAAGACGATGGCACATATAATCTCGCTGGAGAAGGCGTCGTTAGAACGTCTGCAGAAATGGTGGACTGGTACGAAGAGCTTTGCAGTAAATATCCGATTATCTCTATCGAAGACGGTTTGGATGAAAACGACTGGGCGGGTCATAAACTATTGACTGAACGCTTAGGTAAAGAAGTTCAACTTGTCGGAGATGACTTATTCGTAACGAATACAGAGAAGCTTGAACGAGGCATTCAAGAAGGTATTGGTAACTCAATCCTTATTAAAGTGAACCAAATCGGTACGTTGACTGAAACGTTCGATGCAATTGAAATGGCGAAGCGTGCAGGCTATACGGCAATCATTTCTCACCGTTCGGGTGAATCAGAAGATACGACAATCGCTGATATCGCAGTTGCGACAAACGCAGGTCAAATTAAGACTGGCGCACCTTCACGTACGGACCGTGTTGCAAAATACAACCAGTTATTACGTATTGAAGATCAGCTAGATGACACTGCTGTTTATCTAGGTGAGAAGACGTTTTATAACCTTAAAAAATAATAGGTGTTCACAAAGCCCCGCCTCGTGCGGGGTTTTGTGTTGATGTGAATGAATAGGATCTATAAAGCAACGAGTTATTTAAGATTATGTGGCAAACGAAACCTTACGTTGTATAGACTTATGACTTAAAAGTAGTACAATAGGTTGTATCCACTGTCCGTCTTTGGTAAAATAAAACTGTTGTGAAGTTCAAATCGGGAGGTGGAACAAAATGCATGCTTTGCTGATGACACTGCTCGTAATCGTAGCACTATCATTGATCGTAGTCGTATTATTGCAATCTGGGAAAAGCGCAGGTCTATCAGGAGCCATCTCTGGTGGAGCGGAACAGCTATTCGGAAAACAAAAAGCGCGTGGACTTGACCTTGTACTTCAAAGGGTTACTGTTGTACTTGCCGTTTTGTTTATCGTATTGGCAATCGTCATTATGAAAGTATAATCTTTTGCATGTTAAACTATAAATAGACCACTATCGCCTGACCTTCCGACTGGTCAGGCATTTTTTATAAAAAATAAGAAAGTATAAGCTTCGCTACTGAGGTCGTGTCTAGACCTCAGGCGCCAAAGCGGTACCTTAGGCTTTTCTTCGAAAGGATGATTGAAATGAGAATTGCACAACCTAAACCATTTTTTTTCGAGAGAGGGAAACGTGCAGTCTTACTTCTTCACGGATTTACAGGTACTTCAGCAGATGTCCGAATGCTAGGACGATTTCTTGAAAAAAAAGGATATACAACACTTGCGCCTCATTATAAAGGCCATGGCGTACCGCCAGAAGAGTTAATACATACTGGTCCAGAAGAATGGTGGGAAGATGTTCTTTCAGGCTACCGTCAATTGCAAGAAGCGGGTTACGATGAAATCGCAGTAGCTGGATTATCCCTAGGTGGCGTATTTTCACTGAAATTAGGGTATAACAAACCAGTGAAAGGCATTATTACGATGTGCGCGCCAATGTCGATGAGAACGACGGATGTAATGTATGAAGGTGTTATTAAATATGCACGTGAATATAAGAAATATGAAGGAAAAAGCGAAGAAGAAATTGAACTTGATATTGAGGACTTACGTGGCGAAACAATGCCTTCACTCAAAGATCTTCGCGAGCTTGTCTACGAGGTGCGGGACAATATCGATCACATCTATTCCCCGCTATTCGTCGTCCAAGGAACACTCGATGAAGTGATTGATCCTGATTCCGCAAATGTCATTTATAAGACTACAGAATCAAATGAAAAAAAAATCAAATGGTATGAAAAATCGGGGCATGTTATTACACTCGGACCGGAAAAAATGAAACTACATGAAGATATTTTTGAATTTCTGGAATCATTAAACTGGAATGTGTGAACAATAAGACTTATGACCATGCTATAGACTTAGAAGGAGTGACGCAATTGGATAGTTTAGAAAAAGACATGCAAGAAAAATTGCTGTCTCTAATGAAAGAAGAAACTTATAAGCCACTAACTGTGCAGGAAATACAAGAAGTAATGGGATTTGAACAAGCTGTGGAATTCAAAGAACTTGTAAAAATGCTCGTGCATCTTGAACAAAAAGGGCTAATCATTCGCTCGAGATCGAATCGTTATGGTGTGCCAGAAGGCATGAACCTATTACGTGGTAAATTCATCGGACATGCAAAAGGCTTCGGTTTTTTTGCGCCGGAAACTGAAGGAATGGACGATGTTTTCATCCCGCCACATGAAGTGAATGGCGCTATGAACGGGGATACTGTTCTCGTACGTGTCACTAATGCCACATCAGACGGAAGACGTGAAGGGGCAATTACGCGCGTCGTGGAACGTAAAACAACAAAAGTTGTAGGCATGTACCAGGACAACAAAGGCTTCGGTTTCGTTGTTCCCGATGATAAAAAGTTACCTATGGACGTTTTCATTGGTAAAGGCGATTCGCTTGATGCAGTTGACGGCCACAAAGTCGTTGTTGAAATAACTGACTGGCCTGTTGACGGGAAATCAGCAACAGGTATGGTGACACAAATCCTTGGACACAGAAATGATCCTGGCGTGGACATCTTGTCCATTATCCATAAGCATGGAATTGAAATTGATTTTCCACAAGCAGTACTAGACCAGGCAAATAAAATCCCTGATGAAGTTCAGGAAGAAGATTTGTTTAAACGTCGTGATCTTCGTGAAGAACTCGCGATTACAATTGATGGTGCGGATGCGAAAGACCTTGATGATGCCATTTCAGTTGTGAAAAATGACAATGGTAACTATATATTATCTGTTCATATTTCGGATGTCAGTTATTATGTGACGGAAAACTCTCCAATGGGCGATGATGCTTACGACCGTGGAACAAGCGTTTACTTGACGGATAGAGTTATTCCGATGTTGCCGCATAGATTATCGAACGGAATTTGTTCATTGAACCCGGGCGTTGACAGGCTTACTTTGTCTTGCGCAATGACGATAGATCGCAATGGGAAAGTCGTTGAACACGAAATATTTGAGAGTGTGATTCGCTCCAAAGAACGCATGACCTATCAAGAAGTCTATAAAATCATCGAAGAAAAAGATGAAGAGCTTTCAGTTCAGTATGCACATGTCGTTCCTATGATTAATCATATGGCTGACCTCGCGGGTATTTTGAAACAGAAAAGAGAAGATCGTGGAGCCATTGATTTCAATTTCAAGGAATCGAAAATCCTTGTTGATGAAAAAGGATGGCCAACTGATGTTGTCATTATGGAGCGTACCGTATCAGAACGCCTTATTGAAGAATTCATGCTTGCTGCGAACGAAACGATCGCGGAACATTTCCACTGGCTTAAAGTACCTTTCATTTACCGAATTCACGAAGATCCAAAGGCTGAGAAATTACAACGCTTTTTCGAATTTCTAACTAACTTCGGCGTTGTTGTAAAAGGAACGGGGAATAAGGTCCATCCAAAAGCGTTGCAGGAAATCGTTGAATCGATTGAGGGTCTTCCAGAAGAAACGGTTATTTCTACAATGCTTCTTCGTTCAATGCAACAGGCGAAGTATTTAGATCAAAGTCTGGGACACTTTGGATTATCCACAGAATTTTATACCCATTTCACGGCACCCATCCGTCGCTTCCCAGATTTGATTGTTCATCGCTTGATCAGGACATATCTAATCGAAAAAGATGTTTCGGCACAGACGCTTGCGCATTGGAGCGCGATATTATCAGATATAGCTGAGCATACATCTGAACGGGAACGTCGTGCGGTCGAAGCAGAACGTGATACGGAGTCATTGAAAAAAGCACAGTTCATGCTCGATAAAATTGGCGAAGAATATGAAGGAGTTATCTCGTCGGTGACAAACTTCGGTTTGTTTGTTGAACTAGAGAACACAATCGAAGGACTTGTCCATGTCAGTCATATGACGGATGATTATTACCGATTTGACGATAGACAAATGATGATGATCGGGGAACACTCTGGTAAGCAATTTAGGCTTGGCGATGAAGTGACTGTGAAAGTGATTTCCGTGAAACCGGAGGAATCGGCAATTGATTTTGAAATCGTTGGGATGAAACAAAACGTCCGTCGTACACGTAAGGAATCGCCGAAAGTCATCCATGCAAAGAAAAGAGACGGTGACGGTAAACCCGGTGATAAGTCAAAAGATAAAAAGAAAACCGGAACATACAGCAAAAAGAAAAAGTTTTATGAAGGCGCAGCTAAAAAAGCGGGAAGTAAACCTAAACCTAGAAAGAAAAAATAAAGTTGGGGCGGTCTAGGCCGCTCCCAAGTTAAGCCTCCGGCGGGATGTCACAAATTTTGAAAGGTTACATACCTGCGTCCTGCAGGCACAAGCGCAATTCGAAATTGGGACGCAATTACGCCGGGGCGTAATGGATTAAGGGGTGAAAGAAATGGCGAAAGGCCAGGGGAAAGTAGTCGCTGTTAATAAAAAGGCGAATCATGATTTTGCAATAGAAGAAACGATTGAGGCAGGTATTGTCCTACTAGGTACTGAAATCAAAGCAATTCGCAATAGTAAAGTCCAACTGAGAGACGCTTTTGTAAGAATCCGCAATAACGAAGCATGGATTACCAATATGCATATTAGTCCATACGACCACGGGAACCAGTTTAATCATGATCCGGTTAGGTCGAGGAAACTGTTACTCCATAAAAAACAGATTAGTAAATTGATTGGACAAACGAAAGAACAGGGAACTTCAATTGTTCCGATTAAGATGTATTTAAAAGACGGTTTTGCAAAAGTATTAATAGGCGTAGGTAAAGGGAAGAAAGATTACGATAAACGCCAGGATCTCAAGAAAAAAGATGCAAAACGTGAAATAGATCGTGCTCTTAGAGATAAACAAAAGTATTGAAGTTTATGTAAAAATGAGGTATACTGATTAATGTTCAAGTAGTTCAGAAGCCTTGAAAAAGGCCATCCTGACATCCCTTTGGGGGCGTTACGGATTCGACAGGGGTCGTCTGAGCTTGAGTTGCGCGTCGGAGGGCCCGGCTCCGTCAGAAACGGCACCTTATAATAACAGGCAAAACTAACAACAACCTAGCATTCGCAGCGTAAGCTGTTGAATCTGCCTTACACTTCCATCGCCCATGTGGCATTTGTAGGGCTCAACCTTTAGTGGGATACGACGGCTGTTGCCTCTTGAGGCAGCCGGAAGAGACTTCCAAGATAGCGTACATGACGCCCTGATTGCCGGCATAATGCCACGCGAATCCAAATAGACAATCTACACGCGTAGATGCTTAAGTGTTAGAGCCTCTGGACGTGGGTTCGACTCCCACCGTCTCCATATTTGTTGTCACAGCAACGTTTAAGCGATGTGTGGCATCATTATGGCAACAATAATATAACGAAGACGATTTCATCTTTTGATGAGATCGTTTTTTGTTTAGGGGATTTTGCGGTACCTAGTGAGTGAGTGCTGCCTGTGCACGGTGCAATTCAGACACGATTCAGAATTAATTCGAATTGTGTTATGAACAGGCAGACAAAACTATAATCTGCTACTCTTTTCCCACCAAACAATAAAAGAACATTTCATTTAAAAATGAGAGGATGAGTAAAAATGGATAATTCACAAGAGAGAATCTGTAAGTTTCTAACTCAAAATAAGTTAAAATTCATCAGTGAAGATCAAGTAGCTAAAAAGTTCGCATACAAGAACATACTGACTTTTTACATTGGAAAAGAAGGATGGTCAGCCTATGGTATTGATGGAAGAGACTTTAAAGGTCGAAACCATCAAACATCTAAAGTTGGATTTCTTATTACTGAGTATAAAGATTCTGAAAAGGATATATATTAAAAAGATGAATTTATGGGGAGGGGAAAGAGTTATTTAATAGAAAATAAAAGCAACATTTTATAACGATAATAGCACTTTGTGACACCCGTTTAACCCCTATAAATTGGGCTTTAGCAAGTTCATATATGTGGGGAGGCGGTACGGTGCAATACGGACACAATTCAGAATTGTCTGGTGTGCAGGCGGACAAAACTAATCCATATTCCTTTTTTGTAATATTATAACTCCTTCCTTTGCACTCTCGCGAAAAATGGAATATAATAACTGTTCATAGATTACTAGAGGGGGAGAAGAATGTTCACCTGTGGGGTATTATTGTATACTAAAAAATATTGTGATGTGGCTATTTTCAAACTGAGGCAATGCCTATGAAAATATTAGATGTGGATTTATTTCAGGGTGGGCTGCAGCGCAACATTACTATGTTGGACAGGCTAAGCAGTGAAATGGAAGCGATCCACCATGCAGTGAAGGGTCTAGTTCAGATGGAGGAACAATTTAAAGGAGCGGGAGGTAATGCTATCCGTTCCTTTTACCAGGAGTGTCATTTACCATTTCTTCATTTTTTCCAGTTGTTTACCGAGCAGTTCAAACAAGTGCTTCATCAGATGGAGGCAGCACTTCATTCACTCGAACCTGATTCAACCGGTTACATATTAGAACAATTCCTAGAGGGAGAGCTAGAACAGGGACTTACGCTTATTGGTCATCTCACCGCTAGTTTGACGGATGAGGCAAACAGTATCATGGATCAGGTGAGTGATATTGTCGGACTGCCCCACTTGGATGATAGCGGAGTGCAGGAGGGAGTCATTCGTTCTAAGAGAAAAAGTGATGATACCATCTCACAACTTTATGAATTTGATGCAACGCAGACTTCCGCACTACATCCCATTGAACAAGATTTGCAGACGATGAACACGTGGCTTACGGATATGGAGGGACTGTTCCAAGCAGGGGTAAAGGACATTACCTTCGTCCCGAGCCAATGGAATGTTCTGACGTTTAGAAGTGAAATTAGAACGGAACTGTTCCCAAAAGTGTACTTAAATCCTAGTGACGTATGGGTAAAGGAACATCAACAGCTAATCGGTATGATGATTACTGCAGCGACTTTTCAAACCCTGGAAGGAAAGAAAGTTACGACTATCGAAGAAAACTTAGAGGAAAATATAAAATATCATGAGTATGAAAATGGTTTACTCATTAAAGAGTATGTTGTAGGCCAAACAGTTTTCTATGAAGTTGTTTCCAAAGTTGAATATAAAGTAGAAGAAATCGTTAAAGTCGACAAACCGAAAGAAAACAAATTACTAGATTATTTTCAGGTTGGATTAGATATTGCAGGGCTTGTACCTGTTATTGGTGAAGCAGCAGATGGCGTAAATGGTGTTATCTATGCGGCGAGAGGGGATACATTAAATGCGGCCCTTTCTTTTTCTGCGATGATTCCCGTTGTGGGTATGGCTAGTACCGGTGGGAAATTTGCCGTGAAAGGAAGTAAGGCAATAGGGGATGCCCAGAATGCGAGCAAAGCTGCAGATAATGTCATAGATGGAGCTAAGGGTACGGATAAAGTTGGTACCCAAAAAATCATAAAGAAAGATGGATCTGTTACTATTAAAGGTGAAGGAGTCATCACTGAAGTTATAGATAATAGACCTTATTTAGATCCTAAAAATAGACCATCATTTAGAAAGAGAGTACCAGAAGTAACTTTTGAGAATGCAAAAGGTCCAGATGGATTGGTGAGAGATCCACTCTATCCAGAAAAAATAATTGAGTGGGAACCTGGTCAACCTAGAAAAGATGTTTGGGACATGGGGCATCTTCCAGAACACAAATATTCTGATATGCATAAGAGATATTTAAATGGAGAGTTAACACCAAAAGAGTTACGTGATTGGTTTAATAATCCTGATAACTATCGTCCAGAATTACCTAGTACTAATAGGAGTCATAAAATAGAATAATTAAGAGGGTGCTGACAATAAAAATTGATTTAATTGCAAAATTAAAAAATACAAGTGAATTTATGAAAGTATACAAAGATGGTGATGAAAAAAATGTATTTGATGGGAAAAGTTTGATTTTCTTTTCGTTGTCAAATACTGACTTACCTTCACGCTATGAAATCAGTAATTTCTTATTAGATAAAAATATTGATGTATTATGTAAAAATAGTGAAGATGAGACCGTGTTGCATGTTTTACTAGGGCAACGAAAAAATGACATTGAAGAAACTTATAGATTATGTAAAAGACTTATCGAAAAAGGTGTTAATATTAATGAGAAAGATGGAAAGAGTCAAGTTGCATTAATTTATATAATTCGATTGAATAAATCAGATGAAGAATTAGAAAAGTTATATAATTTGTGGTTTTCACAACCAAACTTAGATTTAACGTCTAAAGATAGTACAGGATTTTCAGCTATTGAATACGCTAGAAAATTCCCATATAGATCAAGTTTAATTGAAAGGATGGAAAAGTATGAATCAAAAAGAATCTATTGAATTTATTAAAAAAGCTGGGGCCAGTATTGTTTCAAAAAATATAATAAATGAAACAGGAAAATTGAAATGGATATTGAGAGAGAAATCTATAGATGCAGTGGATAATGGTTGGAGATTTTTTTCGGAAATTGATGATGATGATTACATTAATAATCCTGATAATTTAGTAGTATGTGATTTTAATACTGTAGCAAATATTGAACCGGCCATTCTGGGAATATACGAACTACCAATGGGTAGTGACTTACAATTAGTTTCTGAAAATGGAAAAATTAGATTTGTTGATAATTTAACTGGTAAAGAAGTTTGACGATCATTAAATTATAGAAGAAGTAGGTTATCAAGATATTGTACTATAACTCACCAAATGTAATTGATGCTAAGATTGACCTTGAATGGCTTACAGCTCATTCAAGTTTTTTTATAGGATTAATGTAAATTATGAAGGCAATACTTTAATGTCAAAAGGTGTTACATTAAAAGCAAGGGGAACAAATGGCTTTTCTTTAGATGTAATAATATTAATTAAAAAATAGGAGTTTATACATTTGGAAAAATTAATTAAAATTCTTCCTCCCCCAGAATTTCCACAAAAAACTGGAGATAAAGAACAATGGCGGAATTTTTTTGATACACTTGGTACGGAATTGCCTTCAGATTATGTGGAATTTATTGATACTTATAGTGCTGGTGGTATTGACAATTTTTTGTGGATATTAACTCCATTTGTAAATGATGATAATGTAAATTATCTTGGTAGGCAGAAGGAAATAACGGATGCTTATATTCAATCTAAGAAAATTTTTCCGCAGTATTATAAATATGATGTTTATCCTTCAAATGGGGGCTTACTTCCTTGGGGATACACAGATAATGGTGACGAATTATACTGGTTAACCGATGGAGAGCCTGACGAGTGGAAAATTGTAGTGTATGAGTCGAGGTCACCTGAGAATTATATTTATTCACTTACAATGGTAGAGTTTTTATATCAAATTATAACGAAAGAATTAGTAAGCAATGCCTTCCCAGATGACTTTCCAAGTGATGAAACTGCATTTGTTTCAGTAAATGCTTAATAGTTACTTAACCTTGATTGGCTTAATGCCTTTCAAGGTTTTTTATTTAAAACAAGCCTAATATAGAAGTTAGACGTATGAGAAAGGTTAGTTTGACGGATGAGGCAAACAGTATCATGGATCAGGTGAGTGATATTGTTGGACTGCCCCACTTGGGTGATAGCGGAGTGCAGGAGGGGGTCATTCGTTCTAAGAGAAAAAGTGATGATACCATCTCACAACTTTATGAATTTGATGCAACGCAGACTTCCGCACTACATCCCATTGAACAAGATTTGCAGACGATGAACACGTGGCTTACGGATATGGAGGGACTGTTCCAAGCAGGGGTAAAGGACATTACCTTCGTCCCGAGCCAATGGAATGTTCTGACGTTTAGAAGTGAAATTAGAACGGAACTGTTCCCAAAAGTGTACTTAAATCCAAGTGACGTATGGGTAAAGGAACATCAACAGCTAATCAGTATGATGATTACTGCAGCGACTTTTCAAACCCTGGAAGGAAAGAAAGTTACGACTATCGAAGAAAACTTAGAGGGAAATATAAAATATCATGAGTATGAAAATGGTTTACTCATTAAAGAGTATGTTGTAGGCAAAACAGTTTTCTATGAAGTTGTTTCCAAAGTTGAATATAAAGTAGAAGAGATCGTTAAAGTCGACAAACCGAAAGAAAACAAATTACTAGATTTTTTTCAGGTTGGATTAGATATTGCAGGGCTTGTACCTGTTATTGGTGAAGCAGCAGATGGCGTAAATGGAGTTATCTATGCGGTGAGAGGGGATACATTAAATGCGACTCTTTCTTTTGGAGCGATGATTCCCTTTGCTGGCTGGGCAAGTACGGGTGGAAAATTAGCCTTAAAAGGTAACGATTTAAATCAAGTAAGTAAAGTGGTGAGTACAGAGAAGATAGAGTCCATCTATTCGCCAATTTACCAAGATGTCGTCAACAGTTCACTAGGCAAAACTCAAAATAAACTAGATCTTTTATCTAACACTCATTACCAATTGGGTACGCCAAATACCCTTACATTCAAGATGCCATCCGCAAAACAGATATTCCTACGAGTATAAAAAGTGGAGATGTCGATGTTAAGGTTGAAGTAAAGAATGTGGATGTTAGGGCTAAAGGGACGAGTAAAGCAGCTATTAAGCAAAACGAAGTAACTACCTATAAGAATTTTGTTGATAGGTCAGTTGTTGGAGATAATTTAGAAGGCCATGAAGTTTGGCAACATGCAAATTTGAAGGAAAATGATCTTGCCACTAATAGACTATCTACTGAAGCATCAAGGAACAATCCAGTAATAGCATTAATGCGTGAACAACACAAGATTATAAACAAAGCACAAAGAGGTATTGACGCTGCCAATCAATTACGATTTGATAATATTATGAGTAATTCCAAAATTTTGCGAGATGCTGGTATTTCCAAAGAAATTGTAAACGATATGTAACCGTCAAGTAGAATTAAGCAGTTTTCCACAAATAAGTTTCAACAGTTTTCACCAATTAAGATTCAACAGTTAGATTTTGAAACAATGCCTTTCTATATTTCATTCGAATACTATCAGCCTCCTTGTCAAAGGTGATAATTTCACTACGATGCAGTAATCGATCTAATATTGCGGTTGTGAGAGTGGGGTCTCCCAAAAACTTTCCCCACTCTCCTGGCCCCTTATTTGAGGTTAAAATAAATGCTGCTTTATCGTATAAATCATAGATAAACTGAAAGAATAAGTTTGCTTCTTGCGCCTCATACGCCATGTACATCACATCATCTATAATTATTAAATCTGATGTGGCGATACGCTTATATCTTGTCTTTGACTTACTGATATACTCTTTCGTTTTTAAGATATACATAAGCTGGCTCATGGAGATGAAGGATACCTGATATCCTTTTTCTACCGCAAGCATTCCCAAAGCGATAGACAGATGCGTTTTACCAGCGCCCGTCGGGCCCATCATTATTAATGTGAAATATTCCTCGATCCAATTCAATTCTTTCAAAACATTGAGTTGCTTTTCTCCAATTGCAGTTTGTTCCTTCAAGTCATATTCTTCAAATGTCAGCTTCTCAGGAAACTCAGCCCATTTCATCAATCTTTCGTTGTTCTTCTGCTCTCTACAACCCATTTCGTAACTTAATATTTCATGTATGAATTCATGGTAAGTCCAGTTCTTAGCTTCTGCTTCCCGCATTAAGCTTGGTAATTCTTTGGCCGTCTCAGCGAGACGTAAGGCTCGACACTTGTCTTGTAGAAGTTCAAATGGTTGTGTCATAATTAACTTCTCCCTCCAGATAGGACTTTAAGATAAATATCTTGTGACCGTTCTGGAGCGATTATATCCCTGTATTTTGGATTTGGTTCAATCGCTATCCGGGTGTCGTTTTTACTTCGTATTGATATTGAATGTGAAATATCACGAAAATCATTTGCACTTGTCATTTTAAGCTTTCTCATTTCTTCTAGTGCCTGTTCACAATAATTAGGATAAGTCTTTATCGTTTGTAGAAGGACCTTTAATTGGTCAGTTAAATGGCGAGGGTATCGCTTCTTTAATTCTTCTATTAGCCACTGAATATTTTCCTTGTCCATAAATACATCCTCAAGTTCCTGAATTAATAATTCTCGTTTTGAGGTACTTGTCTCTCGATGGGCAGGGTCAGAGATAACCAAACCTCTTTCACTAGAGATTCTGTGTTTCGCTAATGCGGAGCCGGTTTGTTTTAATCGAATGATTAACCAACCTTCTTCTTCTTGAACGTATGCTATATTTGGTGCGTCTGATCTGAATGTACCTTTTGGTACACTATAACGATTTCCGTTGTAACGTATGACATTGTCCTTTTGAATACTTCTTGTTATACTAGACACGAGAATATTCTCGAAAATATAGGTACCAGAGACTTTCTTTAAGTGTTGCTTTTCGAGGGCGTGCACTTCTGAAGGTCTCTTTTTTGTATTATGATGGATTTTATTATTACCGGTTCTTTTTAGCCATGCAATACAAGATTGATTCCAATCTGCAATGCTATGAAATACACGGTTTTTACTGAAGTTGTTTTTTACAAATTTAACAACCTGTTCAATTTTTCCTTTTGATTCTGGGTCACTTTTTCTACAAAGATAAATAGTAAACTTCCTCTTTTGATGGTACTTATTAAATTCTGCTGTCAAAATCAAATCACCTGCATTCTCACTTACCGCTAATAAAGCGTCTTGGTCATAAACCATTTCTTCGGGCATTCCCTCAAAATAATGAAAAGCGTTCTCATGCATTTGTATGACATCTGCTGTCCGAAATGGGCGTTCTAACCACTCTACATATTTAAATCTTGAATTTGAAAGTATAAAGGCTATGAAGTATAGCCGCTTATTTTGACCTTCTTTGTTCTTCACAATTGTTTGACCAAAGTCTACTTGCGCCTGTTTACCCATTGGAAGCTCTGGGACAGTAGAGTATGTACGTTGGATTGTTACTTTTGGAATCTGATAACGATCTCTCATTTCATTCAGGTAATTACGAACTGTATTTTCTGCAACTTCTTTAAAGTTGAATTTCTCCTCCAACCAATCATAAATTTGTGCCCCTGACAAATCAGGATGTTCACGCAGCCATTCAAGTATTTGATCGTGAAATACATCTAATTTTTTCTCCCTAGTTCGTAAAGAACTTAGAAATTCTTCAAATTCATCAGTTGTCATATTCAAGTATTGAATAACAGTATTCCTTGAAACCTTCAACTTTTTAGCAATAGCACTTTTTGAGAATCCCTCATTATATAACCGATGGATTTCCACATAATTCATAAATCTGTTCACTCCTAATTCCTCACCTTCAATAGACTACTATTAGTATATTGAAAATGATTAGTTTTTTGGGGAACTGTTTAATCTTATTTGTGGAATTCTGTTGATTTCTATTTGTGGAAAACTGTTAACTCTAGTTTAGCGTTTACACGATATTAATAATAAAGCGTTAAATCATATGAAAAATACTTTAAAATAAGGAATGATACTATGCATAATGAATTAAATCAATTAATTACTAAGTTGGAAAAATCAATTAATACTGAAGATTTTATAGATGTTACTTACGATATTGTTGAAGAAATAGAAGAAAGTGAAGATGCTTTTGAAGCTATTCAACCCATTTTTAAGTTGATGGAAAAATATCCAGATATAAATTTTGGTAGACCAGGGCCACTTCTCCATTTTGTTGAAAATTTTTATAAAAATGGATATGAAGAAAAGCTTGTTGAGTCACTTAAAAGGCAACCTACACAACATACTGTTTGGATGTTGAATAGAGTTATCAATGGTTCTCAAGGGGATAGAAAAGAATATTTTATAAATGTATTCGATAGTATTATTGCGTTTCCGAACCTTGATGATGAAATTGTATCACTTGCTAGTCATTTCAAGTCTTTACATGAATAAGTAAGTTAATAAACCTTTTTTTTAACTGACGGACAAAGTGATACCTTGATTGGCTAAATGCCTTTCAAGGTTTTTTAAAAAATCAAGACTATTTGATAAGCAGACGTATAAGAAAGGTTGCATTGACAATTAAATAAAACGATCATATTTACTACTCGATTTACATTTACACATGATAATGAAAAAGTTCGTGGTGATAAGGTAAGAAATATACTGGTCTTAGGGCAATGAAATCTTGCAAACTATCGACGAGAATTACCTAGTACTAACCGAAGCCATAAGTAAGAATGAGGGGATGATAGTATAAATGGATATTAATAAAGCTGATTGCTGGACTGTTATAAAGTTTGGAAATATTAAATTATTTTAGGAAAAGCTAAGAATTGAGGGAAAACGTATTGAAGAGGTTGTAAATTCTATTGATAAAATGGCATTAGTTTACTTGGGAAATCATTAATCAGTAGAAATTTTGATATAGATAACTTATATTGGATAATAATACAAAGGTTAATATAATTTCAAATGATGAATGTAATGAATGGCACTATTTAGCAGCAAATATTAATTATACAGGTGCGGTTGAATTGGCTAATATAGTGAGTGCTGCCCGTGCACTGTGCAATTCAGACACGATTTAGAATTAATTCGAATTGTGTGATGAACAGGCAGACAAAACTATAATCCGCTACTCTTTTCCCGCCAAACAATAAAAGAACATTTCATTTAAAAATGAGAGGATGAGTAAAAATGGATAATTCACAAGAGAGAATCTGTGAGTTTCTAACTCAAAACAAGTTAAAATTCATCAGTGAAGATCAAGTAGCTAAAAAGTTCGCATACAAGAACATACTGACTTTTTACATTGGGAAAGAAGGATGGTCAACCTATGGTATTGATGGAAGGGACTTTAAAGGTAGAAACCATCAAACATCTAAAGTTGGATTTCTTATTACTGAGTATAAAGATTCTGAAAAGGATATATATTAAAAAGCTGAATTTATGGGGAGGGGAAAGAGTTATTTAATAGAAAATAAAAGCAACATTTTATGATTAAGCGAAGAACACAATAAAGGGGCTTTTTAAGTGGAAACTATATTTAGTGATTTTATTAACCATGAAACTGTTGATGAAGATGTTATTTTGAAGTATAAGGATAAACTTCCTGAAGAGTTAATAGAAACATGGGGAAAATATGGTTTTGGTAGTTTCGTAAATGACTATTTAAAAGTTATTAATCCAGACGATTATTTAGATATTTTAGAAGAAGTTACCTAAGGTATGAGCAAGCGATTCCTATTTTTACAACCGCAATGGGTGATATTATAGTATGGGAAAAAGATAAGTATGTAAATTTATTAAACTTTAGGAAAGGATATGTTAATGTTGTTTCATCCGGATTTGAATTCTTTTTTGATGATTTGAAAGATGATGACTTTATGAACGATGAATTAATGTGGCAGCCTTATCCTGAAGCGACTAGTAAATATAGTGCCCCTAACTATGACGAGTGTTTTGGATACACCCCTTTATTAGGTTTAGGTGGAACAGAAAAAGCTGGAAATCTAAAAACAGTGAAACTAATAGAGCATATATTAATTGCCACTGAATTCATGGGTCCTATTGAATAACAAGAAACTCAGTTTTAGATAAGACGAGTCACGTGAACAATGATTAACTCATAAACTAAGCTGGAAGATGTATTTTCTTCCAGTTTTTTTATATCTTTCATCCCTTTTTTATATTGTAGTTATTAACTTTTAAACATAAGTCGTTACAGAAGTAGATGAAGTTACCAACACTCCAAGATAACAATATAGTATTAAGAAGGTATAGGAATGTTATGGCTGGAGGATTATCTTGCATGAAATAAATTCAATAAAAAGAATCCAAGTTGTTGGTAGCAACAAGGATACTTTAGATAAATAATTTAATCATCGCGACGGTAATTCAACAAAAGAAACGATTTAAATCAAGTAAGAAATGTGGTAAGTACAGAGAAGATGGCGTCCATCTATTCGCCAATTTACCAAGATGTCGTCAACAGTTCACTAGGCAAAACTCAAAATAAACTAGATCTTTTATCTGCCACTAATTACCAATCTGGTACGCCAAATGCCCTTACATTCAATATGCCACCAGCAAAAACAGATATTCCTACGAGTATAAAAAGTGGAGAAGTCGATGTTAAGTTGAAGTAAAGAATGTGGATGTTGGGGCTAATAAAATGAATTTTGTTGAAAATGCAAAAAACCTTCTAAAAATGTTAATACTAAAAAAGGTATTGTTGGTGGTCACAATATTGATGAATTTAATAAAGCACTGAAAAGTCAAGGTTTCATCAATCCAGATGATTTAATTGTGTCTAAAAAACCACATCAATCAATTGAAGGAATTTATGAAGTAGAGTATAAAATACCTAGAAAAGATATGGCTGCTAATGTTCCCGAACCAGTATCATATAAAAATATCAAGGAACCTAAAACAGTTTACGACCCATCTAAGATTAGTGATGACAAAATTTATCAATGGCGACAAGAAGCAATGCTGAACGGAAAAGTAAATGGGAGACTTGTTGAAGGAACTGCTTCAAACGGTTTAAAATATAGAGGGTATCTGAATGAGGCTGGTGAAATAACAAACTTATTCCTATTATTGATTAACTAAAAATATGATGTGATTGGAGGACGAAAATGAGTGGAGAATATCAAGTAAAGGAAAGTAAAGCAGATATTGATAAATTAATGCTAACTTATTTTAATTTCATAAATGGAAAATATCTAGAAAAAGCATTAAAAAGCTTTGCCGAAAGAGAAGGTTATGGACAAGAGATAGTATTTGCCTTTTTCCAGTCTGATTTAGATGAATATAATATGGCACAATTACCTAGACCTTTAGATGAAAAACATGTTTTGATAGAACTAGGTTACCCAGCGGTTGAAATTGAACAAATAGCTTTTTTGGATTTTAAAACATTTTATAATTATTTGGACAGAAATGTAAAAAAATAGTGGAGAAAAATCCAGAGAAAACTGAGCTAATAGAGTTATTGGCAGAAGTGAAACGTAGTTTATATAATTGAAGAACGTGGAACTGATGATATGAAAAAAGTCATGGAGGTGATTAGTTGAAAAAGAGTAGTGGATTAGGTGGTAGCGTTGTATCTAATAATATTTTACAAAATAAAGGAAAATTGAAATGGTGTATGAAAGAAAAACCAGTAAATGCTCTTGATAATGGGTGGAGATTTTTGTCGGATATAGATACAGACGAATATCTTGCTGATGCATCAAATATGTCAATTTGTGATTGGGGAACTATTATTGAGATAGAACCAGCAATAATGAATATATTTGATATGACAATAGGGACAGATATCACCTTACTTAATGAAAATAATACAAAGTATTTTGTATATACTGAGTCAGGAGAAAAGGTAATATTTAAGTAGATATATATTTGTTAGTAGCCAGTAGATTTTATATCTACTGCTATTTATTGTAGAAATGAATCTATGACAACCATAAAGCCGAGTAATTTAGCTTCCTAACATTCAGTCAAATAGCAGAACAGACGGCAGGCAGACGCTACTTATATGCAAGGAAAGGCGGCACACATATGAACAAGCTAGTTATGCAAATTACAAAGCTACTGGAACCAGGTAAGTCAGAGTTAATCGACTTCGATATCTAAATTGGAGCGTACAGCAAGAAGAAAGTAGATGCAGTGGCCATCCAATTATATGAATTACAACATGCGACACTACTAAGCTATACATGAGAGGAATTCGGCTTTCTTATCAATCTGTACGACATAGACAAATTAAAAAACTTCCCAATCGTGTGAGAACGTTAAAGAAGCGTACAGTATCAAACCTATGCAATAAAATTAGATGAATGTCGACATTTTTCTAATACTAACTATTGAGCGCGTACAGCTACCAACTGTATGCGTTCTTTTTGGGTTAGAATGGGATGCAGTATTCGTGGTTAATGTAAATGATGAATTATACTCTCGGATTATTGAACAAGAAGAACAATTATTAGTAAGTAGTATTGATGTTGCAGAGATGACTGGGAAACGACACGGAAACCTAATCCATATTCCTTTTTACCCAAACCAGTGAAATGGTTCTCTTCGTTCTGAATCTAACTTCCCTGGTATAGACGAAGCTGAAATAGTGCTTTCGATGAGTTTACCAATCAGAAGGAAATGCTGTTTCACTCTGTCAACATTAATTATTCTTATCTGGAAGAATGGATGGGACATCATCCATTTTCAGATGACTATGTGACGGAAGAAAAAGTAACTCAGGCCGGTATGCGTCAACAGTCCATTAGGCAAAACTCAAAATCAACTAGATAACCTATATAACGCTCATTCCCAATTGCGTACGCCAAATGCACTTACATTCAACATGCCACCAGAAAAAACAGAGATCTCTAGTATAGGTGCGGCTAAAGGTAGTAGAAGTGAGGTTCCTTATGGAGCGCACATTGGTAAAGTTGGTAATAGAAAGGTATTAGAAACGAATGTAAAGTACAAAACAACTAACGATTTCCCGTTCCTTTACCAAGTCGTAATTCAGCATCGACACCATCAATACTACCAAATTCATTTGTTTCATAAGTGTATCCTCTCAAAGTAATGTGGGGGAAACAGACCGAATCCGAGGTAATTATCCAGAGAGAGATGATGGTGGTCATTTAATTGGTAGTCAATTTAAAGGTACCGGAGATATTGATAATTTGGTGCCTATGAATTCCCAAATAAATGAAGCAGGTGGGAAATGGCATCAGATGGAACAAGAGTGGGCATCAGCCCTAGGTAGAGAAGGAGGTAGCGCGAAAGTAAAAATAAAACCTCAATACACTGGTAGTTCCGACCAGATAATTTTATAGTCGAGTATTCAATCGATGGTGGTAGGGTAAAAAAGGTAACAGTCCAAAATCAGAATGGGGGTTAGTAAACTTATGGAACAACAGATGAATCAGATGTACCCCGTGATAGCAGAGGATATCCTTGGTATGATACCTGATGGTAATTGGTATGAGATTTACTTATATGCTGAAATATTGGATGGTTCTAGAGAAGTGTTCTTTTATTTCAATACTTACGAGAATGAAGATTTTATATATTCTCATGATATTCCTGCAAAATATAATGTAAGTGAAAAAACCTATGATAGCTTGTTATTAGAATTACAAAATAAATTTCATGATTTAAGACAAATATTTATTGATAATGATCAAGAGCCTTGGACGAATTTAACACTAATATTGAAGTATCCTGGAAAGATAAAAATTAATTATGATTATGAAGACGTAATAAATTCGGTTATATCTCCAACGCAGCGACAAATGGTTTTTGAATATCAACATTTAGGGTTGTTACCTCAAAGTGAGATAAACAGACAGTTTGTGCGAAATTATGTAAATAATAAAAATGGGAAGAGATAAAATCCATATATCTAAAATTCTGACTAGCTGTATGAATTACAAGGCTTATATAAGTGTCGGGTACCAGGTACTCAAACAATTCGCTACTCTGGTAATTTAAATGTAGGTCCAGGAGTTAAGTGTATAATAGCTTCGCATCAGGATTTATCTCCTGTGTGGGGCTTTTTGTACTTATATCCCACTGACTTGTGGGTAAAGGAACAAGAACAGCTGATCGATACGATGATTAATGCAGCGACTTTTCAAACCCTTGAAGGTAAGAAATTAACTACTATTGAAGAAAACGTAGAGGAAAATATAAAATATCATGAGTATGAAAATGGTTTACTCATTAAAGAGTATGTTGTAGGCCAAACAGTTTTCTATGAAGTTGTTTCCAAAGTTGAATATAAGGAAGAAGAGACCGTTAAAGTCGACAAACCGAGAGAAAACAAATTACTAGACTTTTTTCAGGTTGGATTAGATATTGTAGGGCTTGTACCTGTTATTGGTGAAGCAGCAGATGGCGTAAATGGTGTTATCTATGCGGCGAGAGGGGATGCATTAAATGCAACTCTTTCTTTTGGAGCGATGTTTCCCGTTGCTGGATGGGCAAGTACGGGTGGAAAATTAGCCTTAAAAGGTAACGATTTAAATCAAG
Source organism: Sporosarcina sp. Y838 (assembly GCF_056786515.1). Lineage (NCBI taxonomy): Bacteria > Bacillati > Bacillota > Bacilli > Caryophanales > Caryophanaceae > Sporosarcina > Sporosarcina sp. Y838. The sequence continues at coordinate 46,219 of NZ_JBXCJD010000019.1, forward strand.
TAAGTAAAGTGGTAAGTACAGAGAAGATGGAGTCCATCTATTCGCCAATTTACCAAGATGTCGTCAACAGTTCACTAGGCAAAACTCAAAATCAACTAGATCTTTTATCTAACACTCATAACCAATTGGGTACGCCAAATGCCCTTACATTCAATATGCCATTCGCAAAAACAGATATTCCTACGAGTATAAAAAGTGGAGATGTCGATGTTAAGGTTGAAGTAAAGAATGTGGATATTGAGACAAAGGGTACGGGTAAAGATGCTAAGGGAGCTAGTGTAGCTGATGATGTAAGCAAAGTATTTGATTCGAAATCGAAATGGACGGCTACTCGGCCGAAAGGAACTCAACAAACATATGAAGTTTTTAAGAGAAATGATATAGACTGGAATCATGTAAGAACTTCTGGAGACAAGAGATTTATTGGTAAAACAAATGCAGAAGCATCTGGTAGTGGGCTAGCGCCACAATTACCTGATGGAGAATTTGCTACTTTACATCATATTGGACAAGATTCAAGAGGTCCGTTAGCTGAAGCAAGTACAAGATATCATGGAGTTGGAAAATATGGTCAAGATATTTTACACAGCCAGTTTGGTAAAAGTAAACCTAATCCTAGTTTTCCTATAGAGCGAAAAAAATTCAATGCAGATACAAGAGAATATTGGAAATTGAGAGTAGAAAACAAATAAATTGTAGAGAGGGATTGTATTATGAATAAAAAAAATTTAGAAATGAAAAAAAGATACGAAGCTCTTTATTCTGATGATGGAATTAACAATGAAGAGTTAATAGAAATAGAAAAAATGTTAGAAATAGAATTGCCAGAAAACTTTTGCGAAATATCAACATTTTTTAGTGGGGGATATTTGGGTAGTATAAGTAATTATTCTTTTTCCAGGGTAGGTAACAGCTTAAATATCATCGATGAAACGATTAGATTGAGAGAGTCTGTAAATTTGCCAACCAGATTTGTCGTTCTAGCTGAGCCATCAGAAAGTCTTATAGTCATGGATACAAAGAATACTCCTTCAGTTATTTGGTTTGATGCAGTGGAAATTTCTGAATTAGAAAAAAAATCTTTTACCTCAAAACCAGATGAATGGGAGACCTATGCTGATTATTTTAATGCACAACTTGAGGAAGAAGAGGAAGAGCAAGGGTTATAGGTTATACAGCTTAGAACACTTAAGGACGACAAAAAGTGTTAAACCCATCTTTGTTTCTTGTGGAAACTGCACCGAAATGGTTATGAACTGTATCAATAAAGAGAGTCGTTTACCTATTCCTGTTAGATTAGCAGATTTAGAAACACATAAAGTGAGAAAACAACTAACACAATGATGATTAGAGCATTAAAAAAGAAAATTATTACCTAGATTAGCTAATGCTAATCTAGGTTTTTTTATAGAAGAGTGCTCTGGCACCAATATTACAAAAGCTGATGATGTTGTAGAGAAGAAAAGTGATAGCATTGGTGACGTTGCGGGTAAGGTTACGGTAAGCGGTAATTTGCATGATATAAACGCAATAAAAAAATTCCTAGTTGTTGGTAGCAACAAGGATGCGTTAGATAAATAATTTAATCATCGCGACGGTAATTCAACAATGGAGCGTACTCCCGCCACGGTTACGCTCTTTATTATATATATATAATAAAGAGTAGAACTCCTATGCATATTGAGTTCTGTTATTCCACGAGACAAAAACGGTAGTAGTAGTAGTAGTAGTAGTAGTAGTAGTAGTAGTAGTAGTAGTCTACAAGACCTCATTTATATTGTCTAACTTAGTGTAGCCCATCCACGCTGTTTTATTGGGTGCGAAAGTTGAGTAATAAATTGAGTGTATCATGCCATGTCTAATTTTTTTTGCGTCTCGCTTAATTATATAATCCATGCTTAATTATTATATAAGTCAAATAGGTGATAGCCCGTCCCACCAACAATTATTCGAATAGAATAATACATAGGGAGGTGAGAAAATGGATTTTTGTAACTACTGTTCTAATTGTATATGTATTAAATCATGCTCTTGCAGTAAAGTTTGCAGACTACCTAGAGTACACATAGGACCATTCAGAGCTACGGTACCCACGGTTCCATTATCAGTAAATCGTATTTATGTAGCAAATTTTAATGATAATACTGTTTCTGTAATTGATGGTGTAACCAATGCAGTAATTGCTACCATTCCAGTTGGAATCAATCCAGCAGGGGTAGATGTCAATCCGTTAACCGACCGAATTTATGTAGCAAATAGGCTTAGTGATAATGTTTCCGTAATTGATGGAGTAACCAATACGGTAATTGCTACCGTTCCTGTTGGGGATGAATCTGGGGACGCTGGGGTCAATATAGCTACTAATGTCATTTATACGGCAAATTTCAATTCATTAGACTTAACTGAAGATGTTACCGTGATTAGCGGATTGACCAACACGGTGATTGATACCATTATAATCCCAGGTCTCAATTTAGCAACTGGGATAGGTGCCAATCCATTAACTAACCGTATATATGTTGCCAATTTCAATTTTGATACCGTTTCTGTAATAGATGGAGCAACCAATACATTGATTACTAATATTCCAGTTCAAGTTAATCCATTCAGATTAGGGATCAATCCAGACACTAATCGTATTTATGTATCAAATTTCACCAGTAATACAGTTTCCGTGATTGATGGAGTAACCAATTTGGTGATTGCTACTGTTCCTGTTGGGATTACTCCAGGTGAAGTGGGGGTTAATACTTCTACGAATACTATTTACGTACCAAATCGAGACAGTAATAATGTTTCAGTGATTAGCGGATTAACGAACACTGTGATCGCTACTATTCCAGTCGGGACTAATCCAAATGGAGTAGGAGTCAATCCCATAACCAATTTAATTTATGTAACAAATCAGGATGATAATACTGTTTCCGTCATTAACGGAGTAACCAATACAGTGATTGCTACGATTCCAGTCGGAGCTCGTCCGTTTTCAGTAGGTGTCAATCCTTAAGGAAGATTTGCAAGGCTGTCAGTTCAGTAGTCAGTAAAGTATTGACCGCTGTTTCTAAATGCGAACGAAAAACCTCGGTAATATCTTGTTTTTGTACTAGTGCTTGAACAATTGTAAACTGAGTCAAAGGGAAGACCTCTTTTCTAGGATTGGTTGTGGTGACTTAATTCTACCAAGAAAAGGTCTTCCTTTTTGTATTTATTCATTTACACAAGATATTTTACACTCTCAAATGGTTTAGAGTTTAATGGTTTTATTCTATATGGAATAGATGAAGTATTATTAGAAAAAAAACCGAACCAACATATTAATGAACATTATATCGATTTAAACAGACATGCAACATCTGGAAAGTGGAAATATAGAAAAAATCATGGGTTCTATTGAGTAACAAGAAACTTTTCATCCAGTGTTTTTATATCGCAATAAAAAAATCCTAGTTATTGGTAGCAACAAGGATGCGTTAGATAAATAATTGAATCATTGCCGACTTCAACAATGGAGCGTACTCCCGCCACGGTTACGCTCTTTATTATATATATATATATATATAAACAGAGTAGAACTCCTATGCATATTGAGTTCTGTTATTCCACGAGACAAAAACACTTCCGATACTAATAAACAGAAACAAACAACATTTAAATCTGTTTGTTCGTAACTCCTAAGTCAATCCCAGAAATTATATAAGGAATGGCTGATTTGAAAAATTCCTCTGGCGGTATCTCCTTACTATATCTTTTCCACTCTACAGAAGCTCCATAAATTCCCCAGCTTAATATGACAGCAGTAATTTTTAGAGCTTTATCCTCTTCAGTTTTATTTTGATTTAACAGCATTTTATAAAAAATGATTTCAAGCTGCTCCCTAATGATACGGGCAATTGTATCTTCGTATCCTCTATGACAACGACTGGATAATGACTTTTGAAAATTTGTAATTGCTATGAAAATGTTAACCAGCGTCTCTTCATTTAGTTCGTTTTTTTGATAGTAGTCAAAATCCAAATTAACTAATAATACTTCCGATAATACCTTTTCCAACAAATCATATATATCTTCAAAATGATAATAGAATGTGGCACGATTGATCATAGCTTCAGCAGTAATATCCTTAACGGTAATATCCTTAAATTCATTTTTACTTGATAGTTCCATAAAGGAATCCATGATTAATTTTCGGGTACGTTGAATTCGAGGATCCGTTTTTGGTTGAGTAATATTGATCTCCCTCCTACTTTTTAAACAAATTCTTCAATGTGTTGCATAAACGACATTTCCAACGAACTATTGGTGTTGATAATTTTCATTATGTTATAAGATTCAATTGTAAGCAAATAATCAACTTTCAAAGCGATGTTTAATAACCATGCATTGTAATCCATAATAGGAGGGAGTTGTTTGGTTAAAATCGGTATTGTTACTGGAAGCACAAGAGATGCAAGAGTGAATTTGAAAATTGCGGAATGGAGTTAGTATGAAAAAACCGTGAACGGTTTATTTTCGTCACCCGGAATATAACATAGCCGTTACGTCCGAGTTAAAATATCTAAATGTTGAGTGGAATGTTGTTTTGTATGTATGTAATCGTAATATTATAGAAATGAGGGATGATCAATTGAAGAACAATAATAATATGATTTGTGATTTAGAAACTGGTGTATGCGGAGTAGCTGGAGAAGAGGAAATTGAAATGATCGATTTTAATCAGCCAGAAAAAAAGATTAATCTTTATTATGTGACAGATCCCATTTGTTCACATTGTTGGGCAATTGAACCGACACTTCGTCGTTTTGTAGAGCAATATGGTGATTATTTTAATTTTCATACGGTTATGGGCGGTTTGCTGGAAAAATGGCATGATGGACCCATCGATCCTGCTAACGGAATATATAAACCAGCTGACGTTGCTGGTCATTGGAGAGAAGTTGGAGAACATTCAAGAATGCCAATTGACGGTACTTTAATGATTGATAATCCAGTTCAATCTTCTTACCCGGCTTCTCGTGTGTTTAAAATAATCCAAAAAAATCATAATGATGCTACAGCATTTGAGTATTTACGCCGTGCCAGAGAAGCACTTTTCGCATTTAATCAAAATATTTCAGATCCATCGGTTATGATTGACATCGTAAATAAACTTGGTCTTGATGGAGAAGCCGTTGTAAATGAAGCCGAACAACCAATTGGACAACAATTATTAAACAAAGATTTTGAACTAGTTAGAAGCCTAGGTGCCAGAGGATTCCCTACAATTATCATGATGAATGAGGACAATAAAGGTGTGAAAATTGTTGGTGGACGTCCGTTTGAATACTATGTTGACGGATTAAAACAAGTGCTAAACACGGAAGAGCTTCAACCAAAACAACAACCATCCCTTTCTAGCTTGCTTGAAAAAGAAAAACTTCTATTTTCCAAAGAAATTGAAGTCATGTACGATCTTGAACAATCAGAGATTAACTCTTTTATTGATAAAGAGCTTACATCAGATCGTTATCTAACGCAGGAAATTCTAGGCGAATTCTATTTTACAACTACTAAATAGGTTGGACCTGTGCATCAAACAAAGACAAGAAATTCACAGATCTAACTAAACATACGAAAAACAATGATCTTCCAATTCTTCTGACTTTCATTGTGATATTATACAATAGCAGTGAATTACCAAGTTTGTGCCGCATGCAGATACCTAAAGAGACGATTTCATCTATCCAATAGATGAAATCGTCTCTTTTGTGCGCCCAGCATGGGCGTAGTCTATAGGGTGCAAGTCCCGAACTGTGAAGGCAGAAGTAGCAGTTAGCTTAACGCAAGGGTGTCCATGGCGACGTGGAATCTGAAGGAAGCGAGCGGCAAACCTCCGGTCTGAGGAACACGAACTTCATATAAGGCTATGTACGATTGGGTGAGTTTGCAAAGCAAAACAAAGCCCTTTCTGCCGAAGGTTGCACGTAGTAAATGAAGCAGATAGGTGGAGGGAAAGACTACGTTCTTACCTGGGGAGGTCTGATTGGTATGCCAAGTACACTTGGTAACCTATCCAGTGATGGATAGCTGAACAATCAGAAGTCAGCAGAAGCCATAGTACCATTTGAACTCGAGAAGAATGGGAGGGCTGAACAATTTAGAGAGAACAACATCTTGGCATTCAGTAAACTGCGAAGAACACAGATAACCAATAAGGCATGCTTGAAGGAGGAAGTGGTGAATTCCATGTGGGACTTCAAGATGGTGGAGCAGAACTGGCATAAGAAGAATCATTGTTCACGGAAAGAGGCGTAACCGATGTTGATGGAACGAATACTGT
>NZ_JBXCJD010000020.1:0-51749 GCF_056786515.1 Sporosarcina sp. Y838
ACGTTACAATTACTGAACCGCAAGTCTCCTAATCCAACAAATAACTCGATCCAAAACCAGGCGCTGCATTTTTTTAAAAAAACATGAGTTGCGTCTTTTTTAGTGTTGCCATTTTTGCGAAGTTTGGAGTTTTATTTTCATGGGAGTTGAATAAGGAAGTTCGCACCATCCTTAATTATTGTTATACAATTCAACTATTCTTTTCCCATCGGTTTTTCCAATAATAGTAGTTAGGGGAACGAGGTTGATAACCACGTTAAAATAAGATACAAAAATGAAACTATCTAAATAGTTACGAAAAACCCAAAATTCATATCCTGTAAACAAATCTAAGATCAACGCAGACAAAAAATTAAAAATTACTCCACCCAAGAAAAAAAATAATTTTTGTTTCTTACTAAATACCTCCTCATTTTCGGAAACAACCCTTCCTCCTGCGAAATAAGCTTTCTTAATAGAAAACGCCTTGACTTTCCATAATGTCTCTCCATTACCTATGGCAAATTCTTTTATTTTCCCTCCAAATAATTTGATAAAAAAAGCGTGACCAGACTCGTGAATTAGTGCAATAAAAGGAAAAATAAATAAGCCAATTATTACGAAGTTTATTAAAAAGTCCATCTTTTAACCCCCTTTATAATCTCCACGAGAATACGGAGTGAATATTCAATAATTTTATCACTAACCTGCACCGTTAGTTTAAGTGAACACTTTCACAATCTTATATTGATTTTAACATAAATAACCAGTGCCGTTATTATATAGGTAAATCCATTTTCCATATTCATTAACGATTAATCAACCTTTTCCTTTAACAGAGTTAATAAAACAAACCGCACTTCTAGTTATCCTTTTAATGAAAGTAATTGAAATGCGAAATACGCTTGCCTAAATAGACCAACCAGCGCAGGCGCATCTTCGTGGTAGCCGAAGCGATAAGACGGAAAGTGCTCTTCTTTCCGGCTTATCGCGAGAGGCATCCACAAAGCGGCGAAGCGGTAATAGTGGAATTACTAATTCTATCCATGTATTGGCACTGTCGTTAAATGCATTCACTCAGTTGATGTACAATATTCGATATTTCAACCTAAATAGTAGTGAATTAAATAGGTTTCAGGCCTAATCCCCGATAAAGAAATGCGATCTCTAAATAGAACATCCAGCGCAGGCGCGTCTACGTGGTAGCCGGAGCGATAAGACTGAAAGCGCTCTCCTTTCCGGCTTATCGCGGGAGGCATCCCCAAAGCGGCGAAGCGGTATTAGCAGCAATTCTAATTCGCTCAATAAATTCAATTCACTCATTAATATTCTTTTAATTTAAAAAAGAACAGCTGTAGCACCTATAAACGGGTGCAACAACTGTTCCTTTTAGTCACTCTGGTTGATCTATTCTTTTTTCGCATTATAACAAACAAGCACAGAACCCGTTTTTGCTTCACCAAAGATATGAAGGGGTGATGTATTTCCTTCCACGTCTTTCTTAAAGCGTATTGTCCGTTGCAACAATTGTTCTAGCTCAACAGTCCGATTGACATCATCCAATTGAAGGTCAAGGCGACCCATGTTGGACGCGATTTCACCTGATAAGGCAGAACCAGCGGGAATATAAATTTCAACCGATCCGCTCATTGTTTTTGCTTCAATTTTTTCTGCGGCAGGATCCGTTGTTGTAACAACGACATGTCCGTTTAGCGATTGTGCTTCTACATCTTTAACAGCCCCGTCGATATACACACGGCCATTCAGTGTTTCCGCTTCAATCGTATTACCCGTAACGCTGTTTAATGCAATTGCACCATTCACCGTTTCAAATTCACCGTTTTTAAACGTCAATTCTGCAATCTCAATTTTCCCATTTGCAGTCTTTACACGCACTTTATCCGCTGTTGCGTCTTTCATCTTAAACGAACCGTTCATCAATTGGACCGATATTTTTGCATAGTCTTTTTTCGGGATATATAATTCAACATTCACTTGTGCCATTTTCATATCACTTGAAAGTCTAATTTTCCCTTCATCGTTAACGAACAACAATTTTTCAAGAAAATCTTTTTTGGCTTTTTCTTCTGATTCACTATTATAACTTTTAACCGTAAAGTCTGCGCGAACTTCTTCCGTTTCACCAGTGTGAATTGTTACTTTACCATTGTCGACATCAATCACTACTTTATCGATACCGCTAGCATTCTTGGCCATCGTATGGGTGAATGTTTGAGAATTTCCAAACGGTGAATCGAATTCAAATGTTTTCACTTTTTGTACGGCAGTCTGCATGAATTGCATAAACCTGTCCCCAACATTAGAGAAATCTTTTCGTAAATCCTCAAGGAATTCATCCATTGAAGGATGTCCCTGTTCCTTATTCTCAGCGTTTGGTTCTACTTTTTCGAACGGATCAACCTTATCCTGTTTTTGGCTCAAAGGTTCTTCGTTAGACTCATATGTTTTCTTTTCAATTGGTTGTGCAGTTGCTGGTTGGTTCGTCTGTCCCAATGTTTCTAGAAGTGTCAATGCTTCGTCAGTCGTGATTGTACCGTTTTCCAACATTGTTAAAATCCGTTTCCGTTCAGTTTGCATAATTACTCCTCCTAGTATGGTGGTGATTCGGATTTCTCCGTAAATTTACATCTAAGTATATATACGAACAGATGTAAAAAAAGTTTCATTTCACAACTTTTTCAGCATCCTCAATCATAATCTCCATCCTTTTTCTTTCCCGTTCAAGAATCGGTTTTAAATAGTATCCTGTATAGGAATCGCTAGATTCAGCTACTTTTTCAGGAGTACCTGTCGCAATAACTTTCCCGCCTTTGTCACCGCCCTCAGGACCTATATCAATAATGTAATCAACGGTTTTTATCACATCAAGATTGTGTTCAATTACCAACACAGTATTGCCCGTATCCACAAGTCTCTGTAACACAACTAGTAATTTGGCAATATCATGGACATGCAAACCGGTGGTCGGCTCATCAAGGATATAAAACGACTTTCCGTTTGAGCGTTTATGCAATTCAGATGCCAGTTTCACACGTTGTGCCTCACCACCTGACAATGTTGTCGCAGGCTGTCCAAGCTTTATATAACCTAGCCCCACATCTACAATTGTTTGAAGTTTACGGTTTATCTTTGGAATGTTTTCAAAGTACAATAATGCGTCATCCACCGTCATCGCTAGAACATCCGCAATGTTTTTCCCTTTATATGTTACTTCCAGTGTTTCACGATTATATCGTTTTCCGTGACAAACCTCACATGGTACATAAACGTCTGGTAAGAAGTGCATTTCTATTTTAATAATCCCATCACCGCGGCACGCTTCACAGCGACCACCCTTAACGTTGAAGCTGAAACGACCTTTTTTATATCCCCGAACTTTTGCCTCATTCGTCGATGCAAAAACATCCCGGACATCATCGAACATGCCCGTGTAGGTCGCAGGATTGGACCTAGGCGTACGTCCGATTGGCGATTGATCAATTTCAATAACTTTTTCAAGTTCCTCAAGACCAGTTACAGTTTTATATTGTCCCGGCTTCTGCTTTGATCTGTTCAGTTTCTGGGCAAGTACTTTATAGAGTACTTCATTGACTAGTGAACTTTTCCCTGAACCTGAGACGCCTGTAACCGCTATAAATTGCCCTAGCGGAATATCTACATTTACATTTTTTAAATTATTTTCAGAAGCGCCCTTAATAACGACTTCACGGCCATCAGGTTTACGTCGTTCCAAAGGCAGCTGTATGAATTTTTTGCCACTTAGATACTGACCTGTCAGTGATTTCGGATCATTCATCACGTGTTCAGGCGTACCCGCAGAAACGATTTCTCCGCCTGCGACACCTGCACCTGGTCCTATATCTATCAAATAATCGGCCGCCATCATAGTATCCTCATCATGTTCAACGACGATTAGTGTGTTGCCAATATCACGCATACTTTTAAGTGTACTAATCAGCCTATCATTATCACGTTGGTGGAGTCCTATTGATGGTTCATCCAAAATGTAGAGGACACCTGTCAGTCTCGACCCAATTTGTGTTGCCAATCGAATTCGTTGCGCTTCTCCTCCAGAAAGAGTTCCCGCTGCTCTTGAAAGCGACAAGTAGTCGAGTCCTACATTAATAAGGAATCCAATCCGCTCTTCGATTTCTCGTAAAATGAGTTTCGCGATTTGTGTATCTTTTTCAGATAGTACAAGGTTTTTGAAAAACCGGTCTGCTTCAACAATGGAGAGTTCCGTCACTTTCCCGATATGGACATCGTTTACTTTGACCGCGAGTGATTCCTTTTTCAATCGATAACCTGCACACGTAGGGCATGGTCGCTGTGACATGTACTTCTCCATTTGTTCACGTATATAATCAGATGATGTTTCCTTAAAACGGCGTTCCACATTTGCTAAAACACCTTCAAAATAAATGTTGTTATCCCGCGTTCCCCCGAATTCGTTTGTATAACGGAATCGGATCTTTTCATCGTCTGAACCATTTAATAGTTTATCAAGGTCGTCCTGTGCTAATTCACTAACCGGCACATTCATGGCTATACCAAAATGATCTGCGACAGTTTTTAAAAGTTCCGGATAGTATTGAGAACTTGTCGGAGCCCATGGAACAATTGCATTATCTTTTAAGGTAAGTGTTAGATCTGGTATCACTAACTCCGGATCTACCTCTTGCTTTGTCCCTAGCCCGTCACATTCCTGACAAGCACCAAACGGACTATTGAACGAAAACATTCTCGGTTCCAATTCACCAATTGAAAACCCGCATAATGGACAAGCATGGTGTTCACTAAACAGGATTTCTTCTCCATCCATAACGTCAACCATTACAGTTCCTTCAGCGAGCCGAAGAGCCGATTCAAGAGAGTCACTCAGACGCGGTGCTATGTCTTCCTTAATGACAATCCGGTCAATGACGACTTCTATTGTATGCTTCTTGTTTTTGTTCAATTCGATATTGTCATCCAAGTCAATGATTTCACCATTTACACGTATACGCACGTAACCTTGTTTCTTTATATCTTCAATCAGTTTGACATGCGTTCCCTTTCGACCCGAAACAATCGGTGCAAGCACTTGAATTCGTGCACGATCTGGCAGTTTCATCAGATGATCGACCATTTGCTCAATTGTCTGCGATGAGATTTCTGTTCCATGAATTGGACAGATTGGTTTCCCTACACGTGCATAGAGAAGTCGTAGATAATCATATATTTCAGTTGCAGTTCCGACAGTAGAACGAGGATTACGACTTGTCGTTTTCTGATCTATTGAAATCGCGGGCGATAGCCCTTCAATAACATCAACGTCAGGCTTGTCCATTTGTCCTAAAAACTGTCTGGCATAAGAGGACAAGGATTCAACGTACCTTCTTTGCCCTTCAGCGTAAATTGTATCGAAAGCAAGTGAAGATTTCCCGGAACCGGAAAGGCCGGTCATAACGACCAGTTGATCACGAGGAATCTTCACATCTATATTTTTCAAGTTATGCGCACGTGCGCCCTGTATGACAATTTCTTTATTTTTCATAAAATCCTACCTTTCAGACTTCAACTCCAAGATCGTATCCCTTATTTCAGCAGCACGTTCGAAGTCGAGTGCTTTTGCAGCTTCTTTCATCTCTTTCTCCAGAGTTACTAATAGTGTCATTTTTTCGTCCTTCGTCAGTTTCTTGCCTTGTGTCACCTTTTCTAGATAAGTAATTGCTTCTTCAGATACGAGCGTTGCACGGATGACGTCGCGAATTTCTTTCTTGATAGTTGTCGGTGTTATGCCATGTTTCACGTTATATTCTCTTTGAATATCACGGCGTCGACGGGTTTCATCAATCGCTTTCGTCATGGAATCCGTCATTCGGTCGGCATACAGGATGACGTGACCATTCGAATTACGTGCTGCACGCCCCATCGTCTGGATGAGTGCACGCTCGGAACGAAGGAATCCTTCCTTATCCGCGTCTAGAATCACAACAAGTGATACTTCCGGAATATCGATTCCTTCTCTCAAAAGGTTAATGCCGATTAGCACGTCATATGTTCCAATTCTCAGTTCCCGAATGATTTCAATTCGTTCAAGCGTCTTGATCTCAGAATGAAGATACTGTACTTTTATACCAATTTCTTTTAGGTAGTCAGTTAAATCCTCTGACATTTTCTTCGTCAATGTCGTAATTAGTACCCGTTCGTTATTTTTCGTCCGTTCTCTAATTTGACCAATCAAGTCATCTATTTGTCCATTAATTGGACGGACTTCAATCGTCGGATCCAGTAGACCTGTTGGACGAATAATTTGTTGAATCATTTCGGGTGTATGTTCAATTTCGTAAGGACCGGGTGTTGCAGAAACATAAATAGCTTCATGTACATGACCTTCAAATTCCTGGAAAGTCAGCGGCCTGTTGTCAAGCGCTGAAGGTAAACGAAAACCATGTTCCACAAGTACTTTCTTCCTTGCCTGGTCACCGTTATACATTCCACGTATTTGAGGAAGTGAGACATGACTTTCATCTACAATGACTAGGAAATCATCTGGGAAATAGTCAAGGAGAGTGTAGGGTGTTGCCCCCGGCGGACGAAGTGTCAAATGGCGGGAATAGTTCTCTATACCAGAACAGAAGCCCATTTCCCTCATCATTTCAAGGTCATATCGCGTCCTCTGTTCAAGGCGCTGCGCTTCTAAAAGCTTATCTTGACTACGGAATTCTTTCAAACGTTCTTCTAGTTCTATTTCAATATTTTCAATTGCCTTTACCATTTTGTCATCACCCGTAACGAAATGGGATGCTGGAAAAATGGCAACGTGTTCTCGTTCACCCAGGATTTCACCAGTAAGTGAATCCACTTCACGAATGCGTTCAATTTCATCGCCAAAAAACTCGATGCGGAGGCATTGTTCGTCCTGTGAAGCTGGCAAAAGTTCGACAACATCGCCGCGCACCCTGAAAGTACCGCGTGTAAAACTTACATCATTCCGTTCGTATTGAATATCTACAAATTTACGGAGCAACTCATTGCGTCCAATCTCCATTCCCGGTCGCAGCGATACTACATGTTCATTATATTCTGTTGGGGAACCGAGACCATAAATACATGAGACGGAAGCGACGATTAGTACATCATTCCGTTCGAATAAAGAAGATGTAGCTGAGTGTCGCAACTTATCAATTTCATCGTTTATACTTGAGTCTTTTTCAATGAAGGTATCTGTATGAGCGATGTATGCTTCCGGCTGATAGTAATCATAGAAACTGACAAAGTACTCAACAGCGTTATCAGGGAAAAACTCTTTAAATTCACTATATAATTGACCAGCAAGTGTTTTGTTGTGGGCAATGACAAGTGTTGGTTTATTAATTTCTGTTAAGACATTCGAGACTGTGAATGTTTTTCCGGTTCCAGTTGCACCGAGTAAAGTCTGGTGCTTCTCTCCCCGTTCATGACCCTCCAAAAGCTTCGCAATTGCATACGGCTGATCGCCTTGCGGAGTGTAAGGGGCTTGCAAATTAAATTTTTGGTTCATCGAAGTCACTCCCATATATACTACTTCTATCTTATCACTTTACCCATCTTTTGACGAGCAAAAAGCGAACATACGTTTTTTGATGGATTTATTTTCTAATTAAAGCGAAAAAAACGCTGCATGTCTATTCAACATGTAGCGTCAACTCACTTTTCAATCATTCTCTTCAATTTTAACAAGTCTTTCTGAATACAATAAGAAGGCGCTTTCATCCCGACAATCGAGTGCTGCATCAATTAAAACCGCGAGTCGATACTTCGTCTGCTCCCTGTGTAAATGTTTTAAGAAAAGATCCAAATAAATTTCATTCAACAACTTTTCCGCTTGAAGCGAAGAACTGTTTTTTCCGACGGCCTTCAAAAACTCGGCATATGAATAGTTGTTCTCCATCGCTCTCACCCCTGATGCCTTTTATATAGTATATCTAATTTCAGAGAGAAGTTGCAAGGGTTTTTTGAATATTCTATTTTTAATCTTTCGCAAAAGATAAATCCCGTCTGCAGTTACTTACAAACGGGATGAATTGACCTTATTCGTCTTCCTTCTTTTCCCCAGTCAATCTAATAGTAGCTTCAGAAGTAATGAGAATGACAGCCCCTACTAGAAATGGTATTGTCGAGACTCCATAAAGATATAGGGAAGCAACTGTAACAACTGCTGCTTGAATCCATTGAACCGAACGAACGATTTTCCTAATTGAGCCAGGTCGCGTGTCTTCCTTCTCAGGAAACAGCATATCCATTCGGAAATCATCCCCCGCCCGCAATGCATAAATAAGCTGAACTGCCGAGGCAAATGCAAGCGCCCCTGAGAAAATGAATACAACGATTGGGAATGGAATGAATATTGCACCAAGTGTTGAAATTACAGTCAACCTCACCCATAACCAAAAAATATCATCGGTTCGAATAAATGTACGCTTAATCAGGTAGGTCTGTGAAACACTCTTGCCGAAAGTGGGAGAACCTGTTATAAATCCAAGCCAACCTCTTCTACTAACGGATCCTTTCAGATGCGGAACGTCCGTAAAGTAGTTAGCGAACCGGTAAAACCGCATCATACGATTCTGTTCAAGTGAAATAAAGTGATCGTATGGGAAAGGCTTTACCATCCTCTTTTTCCGCCAGTAGAAATTGTACATTCCGATAAGGACTGCAATAACTGGAATGTAAAGGAAACTTCCCACAAGGAAAGCATAAATAAGTATTCCCGCCAATAAAAACCGCACGGCCCTGTCCAACCAGACCTTATCTCCTTCTAAAACATGTCTAAAATTATATTCCGACTCAACGAATGCCCACTTAATAAGCACTATGAAGATTGCGATGGCGATGAATTCTGTTTTCGTTCCAGTACCCGTGGCAGAAAGTAACGGGAGTGCCACTATATAAAGAATAAAAGGCAATGGCAATTGTGAGAAAAAGCTCCAACTTAAAGATCGTTTTATATAAGAACCTAGTTTAATTTCTAGCGGCAAAAAGTATACTGTATCTGCCGGTTTCAAGAGTGTCACGGGTGGCGATATAGCAAGGACAGCACCAAGTAAGACAGCCGTCAGTAGAGCCGCTGGAAAGTCTGCTGGCACTTCTTTTAGCCACTCACTATACGTGTATCCCCCCGCTCCAATTGTAAAAACAAGAACAATTGCCAAGTGTCCCGTAAATACATACTTCAAATACTTTTGAAGTTCGGTTATATAATGGACGAACCGAGAACCCCATATTTCACGCAAATTGTTCATTGTCATGATCCTCTGTCATCGCAATATACAAGTCATCCAATGATGCTCCTGGTCGTCCGAATGCTTTTCTCAAGTCATCCATCGTCCCTTCCGCCCGCACTCGTCCTTCGTGCAGCAAAATGATCCTGTCGCAATGTTTTTCCGCGGTCGACAAAACATGGGTCGACATGAGGATGGAAGCCCCGTTTTCTGTTCTTTCCGTCATCTGTTCCAACAGAGATTTGATAGCAATCGGATCAAGACCTACAAATGGCTCATCAATAATATATAAAGAAGGATTAACGAGAAATGCACACATAATCATTACTTTTTGGCGCATCCCTTTTGAAAAATGTGCAGGAAACCAGTTTAAACGCTTCTCCATACGGAATTCTTTCAATAACTCACCCGAACGAGCATCAAACACTTCTTTATCAAGACCGTACGCCATTGCCGTTAACTCCAGATGCTCCTTGAGCGTCAACTCTTCATAAAGAATTGGCGTTTCTGGAATATAAGTGAACGCCTTTCTATACTTCTCGGAATCCTCGCTGAACGTCACCCCATTCACTCGGATTTCTCCGCTATGGGGATTCATCAATCCAATAATATGTTTAATAGTCGTACTTTTACCCGCCCCATTGAGCCCAATTAGACCTACTAGCTCACCTTGTCCGATGTTAAAGGATAAATCATGCAGGACAGGCTTGCGTGTATAGCCTCCTGATACGTCTTTCAATTCAAGAATTTCCATACCCAACCTCCATTCTTCAATTCATTTTAGCAAAATACTGTGCAAAAAGCTTTCTACTTCATGCAGCTGCTAGTTAAAAATATGCTACACTTGTCCCATTCATGAAAAGGAGTGACGAAATGACTGCATGTATTTTTTGTAAAATCATTGAAGGCACCATCCCTAGCGTCAAAATCTATGAAGATGAGCACGTAATCGCTTTCATGGATATTATGCCTGTAACGAAAGGGCATACCCTAATCATCCCTAAAACACATCGCGAAAACATCTATGATTTAACTTCGGAAGAAGCGGCCCAGCTGTTTTCGGTTGTTCCGAAAATTGCCAACGCACTAAAAGATGAATTCAAACCTTCAGGAATGAATTTACTCCAAAACAATGGTGCCCCCGCCGGTCAAGCCGTGTTTCACTTTCACTTGCACCTAATCCCTCGTTACGATGAAACGGATGGGTTCCAACCGACATTTGAGACAAATGAAGCAGAATCAGACAAAGAACGCATTCAGGAAATTGCACAAAGCATCCGCACAAAGTTGAGAAGTTAAGCTTGCAAAGTTTCTGAAAACAGTGTAATATTTGTAATAAGTTTTTCGTTGCCGATCATGAGGATACGTCAAGAAAAACTAAAATACTAGATGAGCCGAGGAGAGATTAGAAATGAAAACAAAAAATCTTGTGTTGATGTCATTATTGACTGCTGTGGGTACTGCATTATATTTAATCATTCCCCCAATTGCCGGTGGAATGAAGCCTGATTTCATGCTAACAATGATGTTTATTGGCATATTGTTATTTCCGGAAGTACGTAGTGTATTTTTACTAGGAATGACAAATGGTATCCTATCTGGAATGTTTTCATCCCTTCCAGGAAGTCTAATCCCGAATGTTATCGATAAATTAGTAACTGCATTTGTAGTCTATCTGGTTATTATCGCCTTCAAAAAGATTGCTAGCAACCTAGTAGCTGCTACTGTCGTTGCAGGGCTAGGTACATTATTATCAGGAACTATTTTCCTTTCAGTCGCAATTTTCATATTCAACATAAATCTACCATTTTCAGTTTTATTCCTAACAGTTGTACTTCCAGCTGTTGCAATGAACGCAGTTGCCTTTTTCCTGATCTATCCAATCGTTACAAACTTGGTAAAACGATCTTCGTTCAAAACTGCATTATCCAATTAAAATGACTACTCAAGCTTTCTGTCTACAAGAGGAAAGCTTTTTTTGATTGCTCAGAAACCTTATAAGTGTTTTAATTAAACTATAGCAAGGAATACTATTCATATACAGGAAGGAGTGCATTTTAGAATGAAAGCATCTACATTTTTCACCGGACTAGCAGCAGGTTCAGTCGCGGCTGCGGTTACGGTATTATATTCAACACCGCAATCAGGAAGACAACTACGAACATCTGTAAAAAGCGCTTCCAGCGACATGAAAGAGATGTTTAAAGATGTAAAAGTTAAAGTTGCTGATTTAAAAGAATCCATTTCACATTTGAAGAAAGAATCACGTGAAACTGTTCCCTCTGCAATTGAAGGGATAAATGATTCTGTTGAAAAATGGCAACAGTCTACTGAGCCAAATAGAGAACGGATGGAGAAAGAAATTGCTGCAATCCAAACCGCTCTTGAAGAACTCGAACAGACTATCGCGGCACAACAAAAATAAATTTAAATCCAATAATGCAGTCAGATTCTCACTTGAAGACTACGCTTTGCAGGTCTTTTTCGTGTGATTGTGACTGCGTTTTTTTCTTTTTACTGCTATTTCCCACTAAAGTTATTATCTAATTAAAAGTTTTTTTGCAATTCTTACTTTTTTCTTCTTTGCTTTCCTGCTATAATAAAAAGAAGCGTAAAAAAATAGGAAGTAGGTGTTACAATGGCAGATCAAAGATATTCACCAAAAGAAGCAATGATTTTCAGTCAAAGGGTTGCGCAGATGTCAAAAGCACTTTGGAAAGCTGTTGAAAAAGATTGGCAACAGTGGATAAAACCTTATGACTTGAATATTAATGAACATCATATTTTATGGATTTCCTACCATCTTCAAGGAGCTACAATTTCCGATATAGCTAAATTTGGAGTTATGCATGTATCGACCGCATTCAACTTTTCGAAGAAGTTAGAAACACGGGGTTATTTGCGCTTTTATAAAAAAGACGATGACCGACGTAATACATATGTAGCAGTGACAGATGAAGGTGAAAGACTCATACTCGAAATGAACGAAAACTACTATAACACCAACCATGGTATTTTGGAGGGCTCTCTGCCGATAAAAAATCTTTACGGCAAATTCCCGGAATTCCTGGAGGTCATGTCTGTGGTTAAAAATATTTATGGTGAGGATTTCATGGAAATCTTTGAACGCGGTTTTGAAAATATTAAAGATGCTTATGATGATTCCACAGGCGAAATGATTGCAGTTAGTCAAACAAAAGATTCCGAAGAATCTAAAAGCCCAGTATTTTCCTCAGAGGAAAATTAATTTCATTTTATACTCACTTCTGCTATGATTACCTTGGTACGTTAAAGGGGAGGAATAGATTTGATCCTATTTATCACAATTCTGTTCTCATTATTCTATCTGTTTCAGATCAATAAAATGACATATGCGCTTTGCGAGTCCAAAGAGATTCCCGAGGAAAAGCAACCGAAAATATACACGACCGTAAACGTTCTTGTAACAATACTGATTGTGTCATTTTACCTAGAAATTCTGTTACAAGTATAAAAAAAGTCCACTCCCTTTTGTACGGGAATGGACTTTTTTCATTTTGAAGCTTCTGACACTAGCGATTTAACGCTTTTCTCATCTTAGTAAACGAAGGCTGCACCGACAATGATTAGTAAGATGAACAATACAACAATCAACGCAAAGCCCGAAGAACCCTGGTTATATCCGCTCATAAGAGCACCCCCTCTCTCTCTATGTATCCTATGCGGAATCATTGAGCCTTTGTAGGCAGATTATCCGAGGGGAACCTTTTTGTTTTAGAATCGTTTTATGATATAGTATCTACTGTTGCACATAAAAGTTAGGGGAGATTTCAAAATGAAAAAAACTGTTTTAGCACTTACAATGGCTGCATCTGTTCTTGTACTTTCAGCATGTAGTGACAAGAATACTGATGAGGAAATCATTGCTACTTCTAATAATGGCGATATTACAAAAGCAGATTTATATGATGAAATGAAAGATGCAATTGGAATCCGAGTTGTTGAAAACCTAATTCTCCAACAAGCGATTGAAAGTGAATATAAAGTTTCAGATGAAGAAGTAAAAGAAGCGATTGCATCACAGAAAGAACAATATGGTGATAGCTTTGAAATGTACCTATTGCAAAATGGCATGACAGAAGAGTTCTTCGATAAAAATGTTAAATCCCAATTGATTCAACAAAAAATGATTGAATCCATTGAAGTAAGTGATGAAGAAATCAATGAAGGTATTGCTAACAAGAAAAAAGAAGTCAATGCACGTCATATTTTAGTAAAAGATAAAAAGACGGCAGACGAAGTTCTTGTTAAATTGAAAGACGGTGGTGATTTCGCGGAACTTGCGAAAGAATACTCCACTGAAGAAGTTGCACAAGAAACAGGTGGCGATTTAGGTTGGTTCGGACCTGGTAAAATGGTACCTGAATTTGAAGAAGCCGCATTCGCACTTAAAAAAGGAGAAATCAGTGAGCCTGTAAAATCAAGCTTCGGTTTCCATATCATTGAACTAGTTGACACACGTGAAGCTAAACTTGAGCAAACAGATGAAGAACTCAAGGCAGAAGTCACGGACGGTCTCAAGAAAGTTAAATTCGAAGAGAAACTTGTCAAGCTGTTAAAAGACTCGGAAATCGATATTAAATCGGAAGAGTTTAAAGATGCGCTTGAGGGTTACCTTCCAGCTGAAGAAGAAGCAAAAACTGACAAGAAATAATACATTAGATAAAGTCACTCGGATGGCTTTCAAATAAAGGCATTCGCGACTTTTCATAATTTCATACCCAACGAAAAAAGCTGTCTCCGTATGTGGGAGACAGCTTTTTTCTATACTCATTAGTCAATCGTTGGTTTATAAAACGAACGGTTGTCGAGTGGGAATATTCTTTCAGTGAATTCACCTGGAGCCGTCTTGCCTAATGCACGATTCAACATATTCATCTTCGCGTCAATATTATCGATATAATGAAGAATTTCTGCCTCTTTCAGCATTGGCCGTTTTGGGCTTCCCCATTCTTCCTTACCATGATGAGATAGAACCATATGTTGGAGCAACATGACTTCTTCCCCAGCTATTTCAAGTTCGTCCGCCGCTTTTGAAATTTCAGTGACCATGATTGTTATATGGCCAAGAAGATTTCCTTCAATTGTATATTGTGTTGCAATCGGCCCAGAAAGTTCAATTACCTTCCCTATGTCATGCAATATAATTCCCGCATACAATAAATCTTTATTAAGCGTTGGATATAAATCTGCCAGTGCTTTTCCAAGTTTCAGCATGGAGACGACATGATCAATTAGACCGGAAACATAGTCATGATGATTTCTAGTTGCGGCCGGATATGTCATGAAAGCAGTCTGATGCTTTTTCAGTAAATGACGTGTAATTCGTTGGATTTGCGGATTTTCCATTTCAAAGAAATACTGCATCAATTCTTCGTAAAGGACTTCTTTACTTGTTGCTGATGACGGGACTAGGTCTGCAATTGCTACTCCCTCAGCCTCCTTTACCGGGCGTATGCTTTTGATGCGCAGCTGATTTTTCCCACGGTATTCATGCACTTCCCCGCCAACTTTGACAATCGAAGCTGCGGCATATGTTTGCGCGTGCTCATCTGTCGTATCCCATAGCTTCGCTTCAATATCACCGCTTTTATCTTGCAAGATAAGAGTCATAAACGGTTTACCTTGTGTGGTAACTCCTTTTGTTGATTGCTTAATTAGTAAGAAAATTTCAAGCGGCTCACCTGCATTATATTCTGCAATTTTCTTCATAAGACGTTCACTCCCTGTGCGTTCCCGATATCGGAAACGTTTAATATTGTTGCCTTCTGCCATTTATCCTTCATCGCTTCGTGGCATGTGAAATAAATGAACTGATGCTTGTTTTGTAGATTGTCCAGTAGTTTAATCATACGCGAAAGTCGCTCTCCGTCAAAGTGAACGAACGGATCGTCCATCATTATTGGAAAAGGAGCAGTAACTAGCATAGATTCCGCCAGGGCTAATCGAAGAGATATGTATGCCTGCTCTTTTGTCGCTTGGCTAAGCTCCACAATCGGGTAGCGCATCCCATCCTTCGATAAAACTTCAAAATGCCCAGACTCCGTTACGGTTAGCGATTCATAGTTCCCTCCCGTTAACTCGCAGAACAATTGCTCCGCTACTTCAAGCACTTTAGGCAGCTTTTTTTCTTTCAAATCGAACATCGTACGTTTGATGGCTTCCGAAATCGCTTTGCGTTCAGACCACTTTCGAGAAAGGTCCGTAAGTTCCGATTTTTTCATTTCAAAGAGTTGCAGTTTATGGCTGTAGTTTTCGTCAGTTAAAAGCTGTTCCGTTTTATTGATAAGTGTAGCCTTCTCATTAACAAGAACACTCAACTCCTCATCGATAGATGATTGGGCTGCGGTATTAGACTCCGCTTTTGTTGTCAGGTCCTCTACAGTAGTTACTTCGCTAGGTAGTTCTAGAGGTCCGTGGGTCGCCAATTGCGCCTTTACATCTTCTAGTTGTCCTTGTAACTGAAGTGATTCCTGGTGCATGTCATATGCGTTGTAAAACGCTTCTTCCGTGTCCGTTTTTGCTTCAGCCAGCAAATCCTGCACCTTTCCTTGCAATGAGCCTGCAAGAGCCGACATATCTTTTAATTCCGTTCCTTTGCGTTCCTGGTTGGACTTCAATGACTTCATTGTTTCCGCCCGTTCCTTCAGTTGAATAAGGTCTCTTCTCAAAATCTCATAAATCGCTTCTTGGGGTACTGCTTTCTGCAATGCTCTTTCAACTGCGTCTACTCTTTCCGTCATATGTTGTCGTGTCATTTGTCGGCGTAAGTCAGCATCATTCAAATCTCGGTTAACCTCTTGAACTTCCCGTATCATCCGGAATAATTCCGGGACAATTCCGGTTGATGGCATTTCCTTGAAACCGTATAGCTGTAAAAACTCTGCTAGTTCCAACTCAATTTGCTGTCTAATGGTATATGCATTGTCTAGTTCGTTTTTCAGCGTATGATGCTTTTTCTTAAGCGCTATTAATGCTTCTTTCAACTCTACTGACTTTCGCTTATGCATAAGGATACGCTCTGTGAGTTCTTCCATCTGCCACTCGTTTCCATCATATGCGGCAATTACGCTTTCCATCTCCTGTTGCTTTGAAGCGTTTGAAGTCTGAGTTTCTTTTTTTGGATATAAAAAGAATCCTAGTCCCGCAACAAGAACCCCAGCTACACTAATGATCCATTCTTTTTGGATGAGACCAAAGATGATGAAAACGATAGCAAGTAAGAACAGAAGTATAGGTACCACTAACACTTTCTGTTCAACAGGTCTCCCACCTAGTAAGATGTATGCTTTCGCTTCAGCAAGTTGCTGGCGTATTCTTGGCCAGTTTTGTACACGTTCTAATTCCTCCTCAGAAGGCGCATGACGTTCACTATCACTGATTTCAGATTCTTTATCCGACAACTCATTTTCTAGTTGCACAAGCTGACGATTTATATACCCAATTTGCTGATCACTATCAGTTAGACCGTGGATAATTTTGTGCATCTGTTCTTCCTTTTGAATTGAAACATCTGCCTGGAATAGAGATTGCTCTGCTTCAACTTCCCTGACACCTAGTCTGTCGAGTAGACGTCTTTTTAAACTGGTTAACTGACTCACTTCGTCATCTGCAGCAGCAACCGTAGTTTGCCATCTATGCCACTCAGATTCTTTGGCCAGCAAAACTTCAAGTTCAGTGATGGATTCAGACTCCTGTTTTTCAGGCATGCGTGCCGCCACGATTGCCAATTCTTCTTCCAATCGTTCTATAGACGCTTCGACTTCTGTCAGCTTTCCGACCAGTGTTTCATAACGTCTTATACCCTCTGAAGGAAAGGTTACGTTTCCAAATTGTGAAAGTCGCGCTTCAATAGCTCGTTTTTTTTGAAGGAGGGGGAGCAGTAAACGCATAA
Source organism: Sporosarcina sp. Y838 (assembly GCF_056786515.1). NCBI lineage: Bacteria > Bacillati > Bacillota > Bacilli > Caryophanales > Caryophanaceae > Sporosarcina > Sporosarcina sp. Y838. The sequence continues at coordinate 17,179 of NZ_JBXCJD010000020.1, forward strand.
CAGCAAGCCTCTGTGCATTTTGTGACAGTACTTTTTCCTGGCTTTGTAACTTAGCTAGACGTTCATCAATTTCCTGGATTCGTTCAATCGAAGGTGCATACTCACCTATTTTTTCCTGTTCTTTCTTCAGTTCGATTTCCAAGTCTCGAAGTTCCGCAATTTTAACGTTCATTTGTGGAATTCTACCTGTCTTTTTAAATAACTCCCCCAACTCTTTGTCCATTCGGCCACCAAGCCGCAATAAGGAGTCAACTCCAGTTGTCCCCGACGCAAGAAGAGTTCGGCTTAACTCGTCTTCATCCATTTTCTCGAATCCCTGCAACTGTAAGAGAGAGAACGAAAAGATAGACTCAAATGAAGCGCGGTCGTACTGCCGAAGGAGCATTTTCAACTCCTCGTCTCCGCCCTTCGTTCCATCTTCAAAATAAACAGTGACATCACCAGCGGATTTCCCGCGGATACGCTCGACGATGCATTTTCCATAGATATCATCTAAAAGATGCACTTGACCGCCGTACTTACCGCCCGATTTCGGTTCGTAGCGTAAGAGCACATTGTTTTTCAGTGGGAACCCAAATAAGATATGAAGGATAAACTGCTGAATCGTCGTTTTTCCAGCTTCATTCAACCCATAAAACACAGTAGTGGCTGGACCAAAATCTACAACGACATTTTCGTGTTTGCCAAATCCAAAAATGTTCAGTCTTTCAATTTTCATATAAACACCTCATTCCATTTCTGACATTTCTGCCGCAAGCAATGCATTCGCCCCAGCTTTTACTTCCTCTATTTCACCATCAGTTAAAATTTCAAGATATTTGACACCCCGTGCGTGCTGATAGACGTCTTTTAAAACATCCTTCCAGTCATCAACCGTCCAGTCGTCCATTAATCCTACAACAGACTGTACAAGCGCACTTGAAGCCGTTGTGAGATTCATCTGTCTGGCAAATGAAATCTTCTGTATCCAGACGTACGGTTCGTTATCCCCGACAAAATCGCGTAAAACTTCGAGCCATTCTTCTTCAGGCGATTGGTCGAAAAGAATTACGGACTCACTATCGATATCAATCATCAATAGCTCTACAATTCCCGCTCCATTCTGTTGTCGGAATAACTCAAGCGCTTTCGAACAAGCTGACAGCCATTCATTGGCATGACTCATTCCCGCACACGACACTTCTAATCTGCCAAATACAATCGCTGACGCCTCGATAAAATGAAGTGAGGATTCTGTTTTCGAAAGTTCGACTTCATAAAAACCTTTTTTACCTTGTTCGTTGCGATGACGTCCCTGCAAGTTACCAGGGTAGACGATAGGAGGGGCATTATGTAACTGTTGCCGTAGATGAATATGCCCAAGAGCCCAGTAATCATAGTGCTTGGCAAGTAAATCACTTTTTGTAAAGGGCGCATAGACTGCATGTGTTTCATCTCCCGCTAAACTGCCATGCAGCATACCGATATGAAATGGTTCATGATTTTCAGCAACGGGATAACGGTCGATCACCCTATCACGAATATGCCTTTCTTTATAGCTGAAACCATGAATTACAATGTCTTGTCCTTTCACGGTGAGTTGAACCGATTCAACCTCCTCAGTGAAAACATGGGTATTGGGCGGCAAGTCAAATCGAGTCCATCTTCCACCAAGGTGATCATGGTTCCCGTGCGATATAAATACGGGAATACCCACTGCATCCAATTTCTTCATTCCTTCGTGAAATTTCATCTGTGCTCGTAAACTACGATTTTCACCATCATAAATATCACCCACGATTAAAACAAAATCTGGTTTCGTTTCTACCGCATGATCAATCAATTTTTTGAATGCGGAAAAAGTACTCTCGCGTACTTGAGTCAAATGATTTTCCGCAAGTCCTGTCATACCTTTAAAAGGGCTATCGAGATGCAAATCAGCCGTGTGGATAAATCGAATTGTTGACAAATGAAACACCTCCTTAATTCAACGAATACTTGTTCTAATTTTACCATATATAAAAAGAATCCGTGAATGAAAGTCTACATGTCTACTTAAATCTCTCATTAACAAAAAAGTTGCAGGTCAAATCAATATGACCCACAACTTACATTGAACCTATTATTCCTTACCGAGTTGGATTGCTTTTTTAATATCCTTCAATGAACGTGACGGACCGTACATCAGAACACCGCCTCGGTAAACGCGTGCGCCGAAGAAGCCAAGAAGGAAAATCGTCACAAGCATAATTCCAATTGCTAATAGCGGTTCCCATACTGGTAATTCAAGCATACCGACGCGTAAGAACATAACAAGTGGAGCAAAGAATGGGAAGAAGGAAGCATATTTTATATACGCCATCTCAGGATTCCCAAGTCCCGTTGCTGCAATCATGAACCCTGCCACAATTAACAGTGTCATGGGCATGATGATTTGCTGGACATCTTCCGTACGACTTACCAAAGACCCTAGAAGAGCCGCTAACGTCGCATAGAGGAAGTATCCTAACAGGAAGAAGATTACTGCATAAACAAGCGTACCGATATTCATATTTGAAAAGCCGAAAACAGAAAATAACCCATCTGCCATTTCAGAAGTTGTTGTTTTCAAAGCAATGAATCCTGCTAATCCAAGCAGCACCATTTGCAAAAGACCGAGTGACCCTATCCCTGCAACTTTTGCAAACATATGTTTAACCGGTGAAACACTAGAGATTAGTATTTCCATAACACGTGACGATTTTTCTGTTGCCACTTCAGTAGCAATCATGCTCGCATAGACAATGACCGCAAAATAAATTAAAAACATTAATACATAGACGAGACCGCGTGCCTGGCTTAGCTCTTCTTCAGACTTCGCTGAAGGAGATACCGATTGCTGTTCAAACTGTATAGGGGCAAACAACGTTTGAACTTGTTCACCGGACAATGAGAGCTCTTGCGCTTTCATCTCCGTCTGAATTGATTGGAGTGCATCTTGCAACATCATCGGAAGGTCAAATTCCATGGCACTCATCGATGAATAACTTGCTTGAATCGTATTACTATCGTTCAGGTCAAGCGTCAAAAAAGAATCAATTTCCCCTTCTTTTACCTGAGCTGTCAGACTCTCTTCCGACTTTGTGGAGACTTCCATCTTAATATCTGAGTCATTCGCATCGAACTGCAGTTTCAGTCGATCCGCAAGTACCCCACTGTTATCGACAACTTGCAACACTTCCGTTGATTCACTGTCTCCACCAGTCATGCTATTAACCTTATCGATGATTTTTCCCATATTTGCAAAAAGAAATACTGCAGCAATCATGATGGTCGTTGTGATAACGAATGATTTTGTTTTCGCTTTCGTCATGAAAGCCTGCTTAAAGATGATCATAAATTCACGCATGTTGTTTTCCCACCTTTTCGATGAAAATGTCCTGCAGCGACGGCTCTTCAATTGCAAAGTGGCGAATTGGTCCGGATTTCAAAGCCTCTGTCAGGAGATTGTCCGCAACCATTTCGGATTCCACTTGGTAAAGCGCGCCTTCTATGGATTTATGTACGGATGTTACACCTGCAATTGAGTCCAAAAGCGATAAGTCATTGTCTGAATTTATACGTACATTCTGCTTTCCAAATGATCGTTTTACATCACGCAGAGTGCCACTTACAATTTGTTTCCCTTTATCAATAATACTTAGTTGCTCACATAATTCTTCAACGTGATCCATTCGGTGACTCGAGAAAACAATCGTCGCGCCTTCGTTTCTAAATTCTATTATTGCTTTTTTCAGCATTTCAACGTTAACGGGATCCAAACCTGAAAATGGTTCATCAAGGATTAACAGCTGAGGATTATGCATGAGAGAAGCCACTACTTGTATCTTTTGCTGATTTCCCTTGGATAACTCTTCAACTTTTTTATTGGTATAATGCGTAATTTCCATTCGCTCCAGCCATTTATTCATTGCTGCTTTGGCATCCGACTTTTTCATCCCGCGCAATTGGGCTAGAAAAATGAGTTGTTCTTCCACTTTCATTTTAGGATAAAGCCCACGTTCTTCAGGCAAATAACCGATCTCAGGACTTGTTGCATAGGAAATCGGTTTCCCGTTCCAGGTTATCCGTCCTTCATTGGCGTTCAATAAACCAAGAATCATCCGAAATGTTGTCGTCTTGCCCGCTCCATTCGCCCCTAGAAACCCGTACATCGTTCCTTTGCCGACGGAGAGTGTTAAATCATCTACTGCAGTGAAATCCCCAAACCGTTTTGTTACATTTTCAAGTAATAATGACATCTTATTGCTCCTTTCATCTTCCCTATTGTTAACTATACGTATCTAGTACGCCGAAGTTTCAATTTAATTACTTTTGTTAAAAATCAGTTTCACTATACGAAGTGTTCAATTCAAATTTCTTTTCCGATTTTTTAGTAGTATAATGAAGGTAATTAGAATGGAAAGGATGAATTAGGTGAGGACATATAAATTGACAGCTTTCGAACCAACAGGGGAATTAATTATTGAAGAAACATTCATGTCTGATACAGACGATGAAGCTAAAGAAAAAGGACAAGTAATACTAGAAGAGAAAAGCCTTTTAGAAAAAACACACCGCCTCGCATCTCCTGCAGGTAAGTTACTATTATTCCATTCATGACAAATAGCACTTCTAAGTAGTTTTAACTTCATAGATGTGCGTATGATTGAAGCAATCATATTTGGTTTAAGCCGAAGTCATTCTATAATAGAAGTAAATATTTATTGCTCAAACCTATAAAAGTGAGGTGCGTAAAATGGAAATCGCATTAATAGCACATGATGAAAAGAAAAATGAAATGGTGAATTTTACGATTGCTTATGAACATATCTTTTCGAAACATACTTTATTCGCAACTGGGACAACTGGAAAAAGAATTATGGAAGAGACCGATTTAGTTGTCACACGATTAAACTCAGGACCTTTAGGAGGAGACCAGCAAATCGGCGCAATGGTTGCGACAGGCGAGCTGGATCTAATCTTATTTTTCCGCGACCCCCTGTTTGCACAGCCTCATGAACCAGACGTCAGTGCATTGTTGCGTCTGTGCGACGTTTACGGAATTCCACTCGCTACAAATATCGCAACAGCTGAGCTTCTGATTCGCTCTGTTGAAGAAGGCTATTTTTCATGGCGTGAAGTGACTGATAAATACAAGTAAGTTGTAGAGTATAAACAAATCTCTGTGTTTGAGAATAAAGTAATTTGATCAAACACTGGGTACTACGTGTATAGTTGTCTTTGGATCGCTTTGGATTGAACAACTTCTATACCTTTATCGAGATGTTTTAATAAGTAGGGATGCGACTTCGTCGCATCCCTACTTATTTTTCCAATAATCGTATGGTATTTGTTCATCCGTCGCTCTCCAAAGACACGGCTACAAGAAGTACTAAAGCTTTTTGGGACGAAATAATAGCTCGCTTCTCAAATGGAGAGAAGCGTCCAAAGATACAATTTTGGACGCTCGAGTATTCTACTATAGTTTCTCTATTTTTATTATAAGGAAGTGTCACTTTCTATTAGAGCATCCCATAGTTTTTGCTAAAAGTAAGTAGACAATAAAATGCGCAAGGCGCAAGAGTGCCCGAAATTACATCTTCGGGCACTTACACCCTATATAGAAAGCCATCTATTCACTTCTTCCAAAGAACCTGCATTTTTCACTTGTATATTGTAGGACCGCGACAGGCGATTGATCACAACAAGATAACCGAAAAATGTGTGGCTAGAAGTGACGGAGTCACTTCTAGCCACACTTGCTCCTTGGTTAAGGTGTCATGATTAATTAGCCGAAAGCGGGCCGAAAATAATCCAGTGAAAATGTCGACTTCCAAGTCCTACTCTCTAGTGTTTTACGCAAATACATAGTTAATCAACAGACGTACTGCACAAAATTACTTTCCTGTAAAATCAGGTTTGCGCTTCCCTATAAATGCTTGCACGCCTTCTAGGTGATCTTCCGTTTTCCTCATTGCTACTTGTGCTTCACTTTCCATTTCCAACACACTTTCAAGTTCTTTCGTTTTTTGTTCATGAAGTATATTCTTCGTTGCAATCATAGCAGCAATCGGTGATGCAAGTAGTTTATGGGCAAATTTCTCTCCGGTTTCAATGCTTTTTCCCTCTGCAGTCACTTCATCAATTAACCCTTTTTCAAGTGCCTCTTGTCCATTCATCACTTTTCCTGACCAAATAAGGTTTTTCGCTTGAGGAACTCCTACACGTTCTTTTAAGAAGAAATGACCGGCTCCGTCCGGAATTAGGCCAATACCAATAAAATTCATTGCAAGTTTAGTCTCTTCTTCAACAATAATGTGATCACAACCAAGTACCAAGCTAAACCCAAGTCCCGCTGCTGCACCGTGGACGACTGCAATTGTAATCTGTGGTAACGTGTAAAGCGCTTTTGCAAGGCGGCTCACATCCACCATTACTTCACTGATTTCAAATGGACTGTCCGGATCCACCATCGCCTTAATATCTCCGCCTGCCGAAAATGCGCGACCCGCCCCATGAATTATCAGTACTTGTACCGTCATATCCTTTTTCAAGTCTTCAAATGCATCAGCAATCTCTTTCATCATTAACATGTTCATAGCATTCATCGATGTCGGTCTATTCAACGTAAGACGCGCAAGACGCCCTTCTTTTTTCAATTCAATTGTTGTATACAAAAAAACGCCCCCTGTATGAAATGAATTACCATTCACTTCTTACATTCGATGTTTTTTCTGTAAATCCTTTATTTAGTGACAATCTTCGGAAAAATTGAATCTAGATGAGCGAGCTTTTTTTCGATTGACTCTTCATACGTCAGAATATAAGCCGCAGGATCTTTCGGATTGTAGAATTGTGTGATTTTCCCTGAGATTGGATCGATGAACTTACTTGAAGCCCCGCATCCAACACCAATGATCGTCTGTACTTCTTCCATAATAATGATATTATAGATGCTTTCTTCATTTGGTTTTGCGTATCCGACATTTTCCAAGTTGCCTAAAATATTTTTTTGGCGATATAAATAATAAGGTTCATAACCATTCGCCGCGTTCCACTCTTCTCCGAGATGCATCATCTGTTCAACCGTTTCACGATCCGCTACTTTGTATTTATCTTTATTGCGCGTCATTTCAGATGCCCGTTTAAATGATAATGTATGAACAGTCAGTGATTCTGGTTGCATCTTTTCAGTCTCTGCTAGTGAATGCCTGAACTCATCCATTCCTTCATTTGGTAAACCAATAATAAGATCCATATTGATATTTTTCATGCCCATGTTACGGGATAACCAAAACTTATCAATTGTTTCTTGGACAGAGTGATGACGTCCGATTGCTTTCAATGTTTCATCAGTATACGATTGTGGATTGACACTAATTCGGTCAATACCCCATTTTTTCAGCACATCAATTTTAGCAGGTGTAATCGTGTCAGGACGACCCGCTTCTACTGTGATTTCCCGTACTTTATCCATATTCGGGAATGAAGCATACATGGTTTCATATAGCGCATCCATTTCTTCCGCTTCTATAGAAGTAGGTGTGCCCCCACCGAAGTAAATCGTAGTAATCTTCGTATCATGCTCTGTCATCCATTTTCCCATTTCTCGGATTTCATCATGTAATCCGTCTAGGAAAGTTTCAACTCGTCCATTTTTCCGATTAATTGCATAGGCCGGGAATGTGCAATAGGCACATTTCGTTGGACAAAATGGGATTCCGATGTAAATACTTACTTCATTTCTTAGGTCATGCAGATCAGGTACTGTTCGTAACTGCACATTGGCAATTTTTGCGAGAAGTGCACTTTTTTCACTTGAAAGGCGATGCCGCCTCATCAGCAATTGCTGGGCTTCTTCACTGCTATGTCCTTCAAGGCGATATTTATGATACAGCTTCATGGGACGGATTCCGGTAAGAATTCCCCACGATTGTTGCATTCCTGTTGCCTGTTCAAGCGTTTCAAGAAAGACGTGTGAATAGATTCGTTTCAACTGGCGGGTTATCACTTTTTCATCGTCAGTTTCTTCCATTTCAGAAAACACGGCAGAATATTCTTCGCCTTCCCACGTAAGAATTGCCTTCCCCGAAAGGTGCCCATCAAGCGTCCGCTCCAATGTGAGCTCTGCCAGAATTGCACCCTCTTCGTCTTCATCGACTATTTTTGATTGTTCAAAGAATAGGTTTGCAAGATGTGTGAACATCCTAATCCAACCCTGTTCATATTTTTCTTTCATGACTATTTTTTGCATTGTGTAAACCCAACTTTCTATTGATAAAGTGAACCCTTTTATTACGCCTTTTGATTAACTAAGAATATCCAGTAAATAATTTGATCGACCTGGGCACTACGTGTAGAGTTGCTTAGAATCGCTTTGAATTGAACAACTTCTATACCATTATCGAGATGACTTTATATGTAGGAACGCGACAGGCTAATAATCACAATAGTAAAACCGAGATGAGTGTGGCTAGAAGTGACGGAGTCACTTCTAGCCACACTTGCTTCTCGGTAAAACCGTCGTGATTAATTCGCCAATAGCGGGCCGAAAATAGTCCAGTGAATATTGCGGCTTTCAAGCCCTACTCACCAGCGTTTTATGCTAGTAAATGGTCAATCAACAGACTTGCCCTTTTGTAGAGGAATATACCATTCATTATAGCAAATTTACGGGATGAATGAAGAAAAACCGGCCGAGGCCGGTTTTTAGATGGATTCGTATAATTGTTGAACTGGTTTCATAAGTACGCGGTTAACTTCTTCAATTAGACCGCTCAAACCCATTTCTGACTCAAGCATTTTCATTATCTTAGGATTTTGCTGTGCAAGCTGTGCCGTTTTTTGCGCATACTCTAGTTCTTCAGCTAGCGGTTCTTCACCAGCCATTTGTTTTTCCTGCAGACTCAATTGGATTTTACGGAAACTCTTGAACAATTCAAGTGCGTCTTTATCGGCTTTCACTTCTTCAACCGCTTGTGCTACTTCTTTAAACTCCGCTGTTTGTCTAAGCGTTCCTTCTAACTTGTTTAAATCATCGTAAATATTTACTGTCATTTAAAGTCCCCCTAAGCTAAATTTGTTGCATAGACGATAAGGCCTTGAACAATTCCAATCACACCGCCAAGTAATGCCCCGAGTACGGTAATCATCTTAAATTCCCGTTTCGAAATACCTAGCATGAGATCCTCAAGAACAGCAACCGGAAACGTATCGACTTGCTCCTTAACCATATCATCTATTTTCAATTTGCGGAGCGATATTTCTATTTGTTCTTCTGCTTGTTTGAATGCAAAACTCGTCAACGCTGGTGTCACATTGACAGCTGTCCATTCAGACCCTTCCGGCCAATAATCTCGGATCGTCTTATTCAGCCGGTCTTCCAATACAAGTTCTTCTTTCGCATAAGTTCGAATCGAATCGAACAATCCATTCCAATCAAATCCTGAAAGAAGTTCTTCGACTGGACGTGTTTGAAGCTTTTCCCACTCATTTAGTATAATCGTGTTTACAAGCTCGTAAGTACCTGGAGCTGCGACAAACTTCAATGCTTCCCCTTGCACTTTTCCAACCAGTGATTCCGATTCTCCAAAAAACATGTTTACCATGCTTCCAAGTTTACCTTTGGATGCTAGGAACTCATCAATCATTTTACGGAACATTGCTTTTCCTTCATCCGATTCGAAATATTGTTCCGACCTGCCTAAAATATATGCTGTCACATCCGGAATGCGCCCTGCTGCTTCAACCCGCCACTTTTGCGGTAGCACCTCTTCTACCGATCCCGTCGTCAGTTTTGCACGAACGGCGTTAAGCTGGGTATCGAGTACTTCCAACACTTTCCGCTCTGCTTTAACGGCTACGTTTGTCGCTCCGGCAGTATCGAGCCAATCATTCAACGTTCTATCGGAGAGGAGAATATGTTGCTCCAGTTTTGCCTGTAGAAAGTCTTCCGTTTTTTTCTCCATGTCAGGTGTCAACAATTTTTTTCGAAACGTTTCCGGTGTCAATAAATAATTCGTTACTGTCTTGCCAAGTTGCGTTGCCAGTTCGCCACGCCGTTTTGGTATCAAGCCCGGTGTGAATGGCAAGCGCCATTTCCCAATATATTTCGCTTCATGCGGCCTGAATAACATTTTAATCGCCAAATGATTTGTAAGTCCACCGATTAATGCACCAATGAAGGCCATAAATAACAATGTCCATAAAAAGCCCAATTTCTTCACCTTTTCCCGTTTCATTAAGTCCTAATTATAGCAGAACTCAACCCAACGGAAAAATGACAAGCCTTGTTAAAGTGCATTGTACATTGTTGACATACGAATGGCATGCTCCATCTCATCATGCATAGCAATGAATAACGGATTGTAGGCATGCTGAATAGGAATGGTCAGTAACATTTCTTTATAGGTTTCAACTGCTTCCAACTCATCTACAAGCGCTCGTTGGACACATACCTTCAGGTTATAACAAGGCAAAGGTTTCTTAGGGTTTTGTACAAATGTCCCCGTCATCATATAATAGAGTTGTTGGAACATTTCATAGTGGCTTTTTTCATCTTCGTACATATGTGTGAGGAAGTCTTGCCAGAGCGGATCATTTGTCATGCCGTGCATGGATTTATAAAAATAATAATCTTTGTACTCGTCTTCGATGGCCTGCTTTAATTTATCAACAAACAAGTCAGCACCCTTTCGCTTTCTTTTCTTGATTTTATGCGGTTGGGCGACGTCTTATGAGAGGAGTATTATATGCTACAGCATTTCAGTTACAAACCAATGTTTGAGAATACACAATTGCCAGGATGGACATTTTCATTTTTCTACCGTAATTCAAGGTATACGGGTGAATATATGCCTGATGGCGCAATTACTTGGAGCGGAAACACACCCTCTGAAGAAGAAAATCTAAAAAAGATGATTCATGAATTAATGATTTTTCACGTCTACGACTGAATCATGGTAATGTCGGGAATACTACGCTTGATGACGAATAAGGAGGCGCAGTATGAACAAAGAAAAATCCCCTGAAGAGTTGCTCAAAGAAAAGGAACAGTTAAAAGTACAAGATCAGAAAACCGAAAATGTATTTGAAGATAAGAGTCGCGTTCCCAATGAGCAAAACGCTTGGAAAGAAACGCAATATAAAAGAGGCGAATAAGTACAAAACTCCCTGCATATTCGTTGCAGGGAGTTTTGTTTTCATTTCACAATTCTCGTTTTTTTTTGCAAAAAAAGCAGGGAGTCCCCCACTCAATTAAGTTTCAATTTGAGTGGAAGTACCTGCCTGCAATTTATACATTTGTGCATACTGCCCGCCTAGAGCGAGCAATTCATCATGTGATCCTTCTTCGACAATCTCTCCGCGATCTAACACTAAAATACGATCTGCGTTTTTAATGGTGGAGAGTCGATGGGCAATAATGAAAGTTGTACGCCCTTTTTTTAGAACGTCCATTGCGTGTTGGATAATTTCTTCTGTTTCCGTGTCAATGTTGGAAGTTGCTTCATCCAGTATAAGAATGGCTGGGTCGAAAGCTAGTGCCCTTGCGAATGAAATTAATTGGCGTTGTCCAGAAGAGAGCGTGCTCCCTTTCTCGACAACTTCCTCGTCAATTCCACTTGGCATATGCTTCAATACGCGTTCCCCTCCGACTGCATCAAGAGACTGCTGCACTTTTTCACGACTGATACGTGAGTCTCCTAGGCTTATGTTAGATTCTACAGTTCCGCTAAATAGATACGGATCCTGCAAAACGATGCCCATATGATCACGGACCGTTTGGCGCGGCATTTCGCTGATATCCATGTCATCAATCGTTATTTTCCCTTTTGATGCATCATAGAAACGAAACAGCAAGTTCATAATCGAACTTTTTCCGGATCCAGTATGGCCGACTAGCGCTACCGTTTCTCCCTGCTTCGCTCCGAACGCAAGATTTTTCAAGACATATTCATCTTCGTTATAGGCGAACCAAACATTCTCAAAACGGACATTTCCACTGTAGCGAGCTATTTTATCGTCGCTTACGGGCTCACCAATACGATCCAACAATTTAAATACCCGCTCCGCAGCTACTAGTGAATGCTCCAGGTTCGCGAATTGGTTAACGATACCCGTGACAGGATTGAACAGCCTTGTAATGTAATCCACGAATGCATAAAGCATCCCCACTGAGATGACGCTTGTGACAGACATCGATGCGCCGCCAAAATACCAGATAAAGAATACAAACGTTAATGATCGGATAACGTCGACAAGATTATGTGATGTAGCCGCCTCCACTTTCAATAACTTGTTCTGGTAACGGAAATGCTCATCATTCAACTCCTGGAATTCATCTTCCATCTGCTTTTCACGACGGAATGCCTGAATGATTGTCATGCCATTAATTGATTCATTGATCATTGCATTCATATCACTTACTTTTCCACGAATGATATGGTTCACTTTCGAAGCAAACTTCCTATACGTTTTCATCCAAATATACAAAATGGGTAGGACAAATAAAGTGATGGCACCCATTTTAGGTTCTAAGATAAACATCGCAATGAAAATACCTAAAATGTACATCCCACTAATCGCAAACTGCGAAACAACTGTTACATATAGATTACGGATTGCCTCCGTGTCATTTGTAATTCGTGCCACAACTTTACCGGCAGGCAAATTATCAAAGTAACGGATCGGCAATGTCTGAATATGTTCATATAAGTCATTCCGCATTTTTTGAATTATACGGTTAGCCGCTTTTTGCATCAAAAGATATTGAAAATACCTCATAATTGCAGTAACAACAGCTAGCCCGAAAAAGACCGCTAGCAGTTTAAAAATCGGATTAAAATCAATTCCACCACCAGGAGCTCCGGCAATATGTTCATCAATGATTTTCTTAGCAATCATCGGTCCCATCAAATCCGCCGCGACTGCGATCCCAAGAAGGAGAAGACCTGTAATAATTATTTTTTTATAGACCAGTGCATATTTTACTAATCGTTTGCCAGTACTCATATTATTCAACCTCCCCAGTCTGTTGGCGGTCGAATTGTTCTTTGTACCAGCCGTTCATCCGAAGTAAGTCCTCATGTGTTCCTTCTTCAATCATTCGACCATCATCGAGAACGATAATCCAGTCCGCATGCTGTATGGCAGACAGACGGTGCGTGGTAATAATTGTTGTTTTCCCAGCTCGTTCTGCTTGGATATTTTCTATAATTTTTGCTTCCGTTTTTGCATCAACTGCAGAAAGCGAGTCATCTAAAATGAGTATTTCAGGATTTTTCACAAGTGCCCGAGCGATGGAAATTCGTTGTTTCTGTCCCCCCGAAAGTGCGACACCCTTCTCTCCAACAAGCGTTTCAAGTCCTTTAGGAAGCATTTCAAGGTCTTTTTCAAAATAAGACAATCTAATTGTTTCTACAATTTCTGCTTCCGTTGCATCAGGCCGGCCGAATAAAATATTCTCCCTGACCGATCGTGAAAACAGAACATGATCTTGAGGAACATAACCAATCCAATCCCTCACTTGGTTTTTTGTCATGGATTGCAAAGGTACACCTGAGAAGGCAATTTCTCCTTCACCTGGAGGATATTCACGTAATAGTTGTTTGACGAACGTTGTCTTTCCGCTACCTGTTTTCCCAACAATACCAAGCGTGTCACCACGGTTCAAATGAAGTTTTATCGCTTCTAAATTAATCGAATGTGAGGTTGGGTACGTGAACGTAACGTCCCGGAAACCAACACTATCAGGATGCTCCACTTTTATTGGATGTTCGGGGTCTTTCACATCTTCCGCGCTATCTAGCGTCTCTGTCACACGGTCAAGTGATGCATTGCCGCGTTGAAGGACGTTGATCAGTTCACCAATCGCAAACATCGGCCAAACGATCATTCCGAGATAGACATTGAAGGTAACGAGTTTTCCGAGCGTCATATCACCTATCGATACGAGATAAGCACCATAACCGAGCCCAATCATATACGTTAGACCTGTCAATACTTTCGAAATTGGCATGAATAGCGCATCAATCTTCTCGACATGCATATTTTTCTGATATACGTCTTCCGTCATTTCTGCAAATCCTTTTTCAGATGCACGCTCCTGAACGTAGGCACGAACAACTCGGACTCCAGCAACTGCTTCCAGGACGTTATCATTTAAATCACCGAATGCTTGCTGAGCTACCATGTATCTTTCGTGGATTTTCTTTCCTAACACTTGCATGATAAAAGCGAGTAGTGGAAGCGGTAAAATTGCAGCAAGTGTTAATTTCCAAGAAACGAGAAAACCCATTGTCAGAATGAGCGTCATCAGGTAGAGTGTCGAATCGACAAGTGTCATAATGCCGAAACCCGCTGTCTCAGAAATCGCCCTTAAATCATTGGTCGATCTTGCCATCAAATCGCCTGTCTTATTTTTTTCATAAAACGTTGGGGTCATCCTCAAAAATTGTTGCATGAGTTTCCCGCGTAGTTGCCGTTCAATTACATAAGCCCCACCAAACAACTGGTATTGCCAGACGAAGTTACAAGCATAATTGAAAATCATGATAAAAATCATAGAAGCTATAAATATAATAAGTAATCTTGCAGTCAATGATTGCGTATAAATCGAGTCAATCGCTTGACCAATCAGCCACGGGGGGATAACGACTAGAATATTCGTCACCATCAGTAGGAGTAGTGCTACAACGTACCTTTTTCTATTTTCTTTGAAAAACCATTTCAATTTAAATAACACTGAGAACATAATTCAATCTACCTTCTTCCATATTCTCTTACAGCTATCCGCTTTCAAGAGATTCCTTTTTCAATAGTTTCCTTTGCTGTTTGATGATTAACATCGTCAACACTCCTTTTCTATTTTTTTATGAAACACGCAAAGCGTGATAACACCGAATTTTCTTTAAACTTAAAATTAAAAAAGAGCACACGCCTTTTAAAATAAGCGTGTGCTCATAGAAAGGAACGGTATTGCACCGCTCCATCTGATATTAGTGACAGATTACTAGTGTATGAGTAGGCACGGCTTTTCTATGCAATTGTTTTTAGTCATCATACCTTTTTTCATTTTCCGTACCTCCCTTTCTATTTCGAGTATCTAACTATTCCAGATTAGCATTTCCATTTCCTAGTTGTCAATACCTTTTGAAAATGAGGATAGTTCCTAATAGTGGCACACTACCGATTATCCAAAAGTAACTTGATTAAACACCGGGCACTACGTGTAGAGTTGGTTTTGGATTGCTTTGGATTGAACAACTTCTATAGAATTATCGAGGTGTCTTAGTAAATAGGGATGCGACGTTGTCGCATCCCTATTTACTTTTTCGGTAATCGTATGGTGATTGTTCATCCGTCGCACTCCAAAGATACTAATACAAGTATTGTCTAAGCTTTTTGGGACGAAAGAATAGATCGCTTCTCACATCGAGAGAAGCGGCCAAAGATACAATTTTGGCCGCTCGTGCCTTCTCTAATAGTGTCTCTACTCTTAATTTAGGGATGTCATCACTTACTAACAGAGTATAGTAAAGTAGAGAATACATTATCCAGCGTGCAATAGTGCCCGAAATTGCATCTTCGGGCACTTACACTCTTTAAAGAAAGGTATCTATTCGTTTCTTTAAAAGCAACAGCATTTTTCACTTGAATAGTGTAGGTACGCTGCAGGCAGTTATTCACAACAAGATAACCGTAAAGGGTGTGGACAGAAGTGACGGAGTCACTTCTGTCCACACTTGCCCCTTGGTTAAGATGTCGGGATTAATTCGCCGAAAGCGAGCCGGAAATAGTCCGTGAAAACATTGGCTTTTAAGTCCTTCTCGTCAACCTTTTCTACACGTAAATACTAATAGAAGTTCCTTGGTTTCCTACAATTATACGCTAGAAAAGCGTAACTAATTGTTTTTTTCTTGTAAATAAATTATCATAGACTTAACTAACGATTTTACTACTATAGGAGGTGTACACTTTGTTCTCCCCCTCATCTGGGTTTGGAACAAAGGATTTACTTGGAAATTGCCATACGATTGACAGCATTTGCTGTCTTGATCGCTCTCACCGCATTTTTTGTTGCGAGTGAATTTGCAATTGTAAAGATTAGAACTACACGGATAGACCAACTGATTGCGGAAGGAAATCCACGTGCGGTAGTTGCGAGAAAAGTGGTCGGTAACCTGGACGAATACTTATCCGCTTGCCAATTGGGTATTACCATTACCGCTCTAGGGCTTGGGATGCTTGGGGAACCTACGGTCAAACTTATGCTAGCTCCCCTTTGGGAAAGCTTAAACATTTCAGCTAGCACTTCAAGTATTATTTCGTATATTATTGCTTTTTCAATCGTCACATTTTTGCATGTGGTCGTTGGTGAGTTGGCTCCAAAATCGATTGCAATACAAAGAGCGGAAGAGATTACTTTAAGCTTTTCAAAACCGCTTATTATCTTTTATCGCATCGCCTACCCAATCATCAGAGGAATGAACGGTTCTGCTCAATTTCTTATTAAACTTTTCGGATATAAGTCAATGTCCGAATCAGAAGTCGCCCATACAGAAGAAGAACTTCGGATGATTTTGTCCGATAGTTTAAAAAGCGGTGAAATCAATCAGGCTGAATATAAATATGTAAATAAGATCTTTGAATTCGACGATCGAATTGCCAAAGAAATCATGGCTCCTCGGACAGAAATGATTACAATAGAAAAAGACATGACATTACGTGAAGTGTTCGAAGTAATGGGTGTTGAGCAATATACGCGCTACCCAGTGACAGACGGCGATAAGGACCATATCATCGGTCTCGTCAATATGAAGAACCTTTTAACCGCATTCATTAAAGATCCCGACACTGCGGGTAATCAAGCGGTGACAAGCTATATGCTACCGGTTATACATGTGATTGAGACAATGCCAATCGGAGACTTGCTTCTTAAAATCCAGCGAGAACGGATTCATATGGCAATTTTGATGGATGAGTATGGTGGTACATCCGGTCTTGTAACAATCGAAGACATTCTCGAAGAAATTGTCGGTGATATTCAAGATGAATTTGATATGAACGAAGTACCCGAAATTCAAAACCTCGGAGAAAACCATTATATTTTAGATGCAAAGATTCGGATTGAACATGTAAATGAAATTCTAGGCATTTCGATTGATGAAGAAGATATCGATACAATCGGCGGTTGGTTCATGACACAACGTTTCGAAGCTATACAAGGTGAAAAAATTATCGAACAAGGATTTGAATTCACTGTTAAAGATGTGGAAGGTCATCACATTCTTTACTTGGAAGTTATGAAATTTGAAGAGGAAGAAACCGACGACACTACGGAATTATCGATGTAATCCTAACTTTAGGTGGTCTCCTTTTTGGAGGCCGCTTTTTTGTTATGTATTTGAGTGTAAGCAAACCAATCTTCAGTCCGTTACTTCCTTATACCTTTCATAACTTCACAAAACGCTACAAAACGACGCAATTCGAAACGGCTCATTTTTTCCTTTTTTGGAACAAAACTACAATTTACATTTCCACTGCAATAATTTTAGTCCCTTTTCTAAAAACTATGCAAAATTTTGATTGCTAAAATGAAACTATCAAGTTATAATTACCCTAGTTACACCATTCGTACAATTGTACGTATAACGTACAGCCATTATTCTCTATTTATAACATTTCAGAATTGCAAATTTCCACTAATCTTTGAAAAGAAATGTAAGGGGTTACATGACTGACTATTTCTTTATAAAGAGCAAGGATAACTTGCACAGATTACTAGTTACACCCAAAGAGCCATTTATCATGTCACCGGTGGCCAATCACTGCGAAAAATGTCAGTTCTACACTTATTACTGATTTTGCATGATTAAAACGAACAATTTGGCATCGCGACACTTTGTGTTGGTGGAGGTCAAGGAAAGTCAGTTAGAATCCCTTCAGTCATGATCGGTTCTTTCACTACAAACTTAGGAGGTATTTTTATGACAACGCAGCTTGATCAACAACTTCTTCCACCAAAAACGATTGGGGAAAAATTGAGAAATATCGGTCCAGGGATTGTTGTTGCAGCTACTGGGGCAGGAACAGCGGATTTAATCACTTCGCTTGTAATCGGGACTCAATTTGGAATGACATTTGTTTGGGCCGTAATCGTCGGTTCTATTTTGAAGTATTTTTTGAACGAAGGCGTTGGTAGATTCACCTTGGCAACTGGCAGAACCATCTTAGACGGATGGCAGCAGCTAGGAAGTTGGGCTACTGGTTATTTCGGGGGGTATTCGATTATTTGGGGCTTCGTCTACGGCGCTGCCGCATCTTCAACATCCGGAATGGCGATGCATGCTATGTTCCCTATCATGCCAATTTGGGCATGGGCTATCATACACGCGGTCGTCGGTTTTATCTTAATTTGGTTTGGTCGCTATCTCCTCTTTGAAAAAGTTATGACTGTCTTAATTGGCGTCATGTTCGTTACGATAATCGGAACAGCAGCCCTTTTCTTACCGAGTTTCGGTGAATTTGCATTCGGCTTAGTACCTCGTGCTCCGCAAGGTTCCTTTATTCTCATGCTCGGTTTAATAGGTGGTGTGGGTGGAACGATTACGATGGCATCCTATGGGTATTGGCTAAGAGAAAAAGGTTGGAGCGGTAAACAGTGGATTCCCGCAATGCGAACGGATGCAAAAATTGCTTATATCCTGACTGGTCTTTTCACATTAGCTGGACTTATCATAGGTGCACAGTTTTTAGCTGGAACTGGCGTCAGCATTCGAGATGATGAAGGATTGGTTAAATTAGCGGGTATGCTTGGAGCTGAGTTCGGAACTCCAATGAAATGGATGTTCCTAGTCGCATTCTGGTCCGCAGCCTATTCATCACTTCTAGGCGTATGGAATGGCGTGCCTTATCTTTTTGCTGATTTTGTGAAAACTGTACGTAAAAAGAAACAACCTGGGAAACAAGAAGTGTCCGCAAAAGATCCTGCTTACCGATTTTATTTGATTTGGCTGACATTCCCTCCATTGATTTTAATGTATTTCGGAAAGCCTGTTGAACTCATTATTCTATACGGCGCATTAGGAGCTCTGTTCATGCCGTTTTTGGCAGCTTCATTGCTATTCCTATTGAATTCGAAAGATGTAGAAAAAGAATCAAGAAACAAATGGGTGCCAAACACAGTCTTAATTGGTTGTCTTATCATGTTTGGATACCTTGGTGTGCAAGAACTGACTAAACTAATTATGAGATTTATTTAAAAGAGACTAGTAAGTTAAATGAGGCTGTCCAGAAAGTCAGTACACTGACTTGTTGGACAGCCTTTTGGTTTTCTATCAAAATTAATCCCAAAATATCTTCGCTAAGAGCAGAATTTAGTGTGACCTGTTTGGAATGTGTTGTTAAATTCAGGGAAAGTTTTTTCTTCTATAAGTAGAGTGAAAAGTCTGCATTGACTTACCTCTTTCATTTTGTTAATATTAATTCATCTTACAGAAAGCAGGTGAAGTTTTATGGCTAATTTAAATGTACCTAATGTCAATTTGATCGGACCCATACTTTCACCTGCCGTGCTTTTTTAGTAAGCATGCTTCTTCTGTTATGCGCGTGAAAGCCGTGGTGTCCGATCAGGACCTACGGCTTTTTTATTGTTTAGCGCTCTGCGCTTTTCTAGCATGCACATAATAGGAGGAAAACAAATTGATTAACTTAAACGAGTACGGTTGGAATATATCCCACGAAGCTAATTGGGCAAAATTAAATGAAAACGCAAAAATGAATAAATACGTCCCTGGGCGTGTCACACTTGAACATAAGAGGATGTATCGCGTTGTTACAACTGAAGGTGAATGGCTTTCTGTTTGTTCAGGTACGATGCAATATGTTGCTGATGATCGACGGGACTTCCCTGCTGTCGGTGATTGGGTTGCGGTTGAAAAGATGCCAGGTGAGGAACGGGGCATCATTCATGCCATTTTACCTCGCACGTCACTGTTCTCCAGAAAAGCGGCGGGTTCAACAATTATCGAACAGATTATAGCAGTCAATATTGATGTTGTTTTTCTGGTTATGTCGATGAATAAAGATTTCAATCCACGACGATTAGAACGGTATTTGGTTGCTACCTATGACTCAGGTGCAAGCCCTGTTGTTGTTTTAACAAAAAAAGACGTTTGCGATAACCCATCACATTATATAGAAGAAGCACGTAATATTGCACTGGGTGCCGATGTTTTTGCAGTGAGTAACGTCACGGGTGAGGGTATTAAAGAACTAACGACACTATTAGTAGGCGGTAAAACTGCTGCGCTGTTAGGCTCCTCTGGCGTTGGTAAATCCTCACTAACAAATGCCATTTGTGGCGGTCAAACAATGGTTGTACAAGATATTCGCGATGATGACGACAAAGGGCGGCATACAACGACACATCGTGAACTTGTTAAAATTCCTGGCGGTGGTGTACTTATCGATACGCCAGGAATGAGAGAGTTCCAGCTCTGGGATAATGGCGAGAGCTTGGATTCAGGTTTCAAAGACGTGGAAGCATTTGCAGATGCATGTAAATTCAACGATTGCCAACATAACAATGAACCCGGATGCGCTGTGCAGGAAGCACTTGCTACCGGCGCTTTACCCGAAGACCGCTATGCAAGCTATTTAAAGCTTCAAAAAGAATTAGCATTCCTCGAGCGCAAAATGGACACCGCCGCTCAAGCTGAAGAACGAAATAAGTGGAAAAAGATTACAAAAAGCATGCGGAATCATCCTTCCAAGAAGAATTAATTCAACAAAAAAAGCGCCACGCACACCGGATTTCTCGGAATGCGTGGCGCTTTTCAACTATTAATCCTTCTTATACTCAATATGATACACGTCATGCCTTCTATCTTTCAATTGCTTAACAGTTCCATCTTGACGCTGACGGCGTAATATCTCAAGGTCGACATCACCGATAAGAACCATTTCCAAGTTAGCATTCGTTTCACCGACGATGCCATCACGGGCAAATTCGAAATCGGATGGTGCGAATATGGCTGATTGCGCATATTGGATGTCCATATTTTCCGTTTGTGGCAAGTTGCCGACTGTCCCTGATATCACGGTATAAATTTGATTTTCAATGGCACGGGCTTGTGCACAATAACGGACGCGTAAATAACCTTGGCGGTCTTCAGTACAGAATGGTGTGAAAATAATATTAGCACCCATATCGGTCGCAATACGTGCGAGTTCCGGGAATTCGATATCATAGCAAATCTGAATCGCGATTTTCCCACAGTCCGTATCAAACACGCGCACCGCATCACCTGCACTAATCCCCCACCATTTCCGTTCATTTGGCGTAATGTGAATCTTATATTGTTTTTCAATTGAACCGTCTCGACGGAACAAGTAGGAGATGTTATAGATTTCTTCATTCTCTTCTTCTACAAAGTGGGATCCACCGATAATATTCACGTTGTAACGCACCGCTAAGTTCATAAACATCTCAATGTATTGTGGCGTATACTCTGTCATTTTACGAACCGCTTGGCTCGGTGATACTTCATCCATAAAGGACATGAGCTGGGTCGTAAATATTTCCGGAAAAACCACGAAATCAGAATTGGCATCCGAAGCGACATCCACGAAGTATTCACACTGATGAGCCATCTCTTCAAACGAATTGATTTTACGCATTAAATATTGAACAACACAAATACGGACGGGATAACTCGTTTTAAAATGTCGTTTTGTCAGTGGTTTATAATCAACATTATTCCATTCCATAAGTGTTGCATATTTCTTAGATGCTTTATCATCCGGTAAATAATTCGGATTAACCCGCATCAATGTAAAGTCGTTCATCAACTGAAAAGTTAGTACAGGGTCATAGATTTTATGGCGTGACACAGAATCCACATATTCTCGTGGGGACATTTCATCCGCAAATTTATGATAGTTCGGAATACGCCCTCCGAGGATAATCGACTTCAAGTTGAGCTCTCTTGCAAGCTCCTTACGCGCTTCATACAAACGCTGACCGACTTTCATACGTCGATAGTCCGGATGAACCATCACTTCAATACCGTACATATTATAACCGTCGGGATTATGATTGGTTATATACCCTTCATCTGTTACATCATCCCATGTGTGCCGGTCGTCATACTCGTCGAAGTTGATAATCAGACTTGAACAAGAACCTATGATTTCTCCATCTAACTCAGCAATTAGCTGTCCTTCTGGGAACTTCTCCAAATGACTTTTCAGATGACCTTCTTCCCATGGATCCATACCCGGAAAACACAATTCCTGCATACCTAAAAGCTTCTTTATATCCTCAAATTTCATCTGACGGATAATCATACTAATTTCAAAATTGGACAAATCAAATTCCTCACTCACCTGAAACACCTCTTCCAAACTTGTTTGTATTCATTATATCGCAGTGTCCCGTTAGTTAATAATATTTTACTTGATTCACTTCACGCTCTATAATCAAACATGTATGAAGTTACTAAAGCGGGAGTTGAAACTATGCAAAAACGAATGGAAAACAGTCTAATTCTTATTTGGACAGTTTCGCTGGTGGCAACACTCGGTTCGTTATACTTTTCGGTAGTAAAAGGGTATGAACCATGTACCTTATGTTGGTACCAGCGGATCCTGATGTACCCTATCGTACTCATTTCAGGTATTGCCCTTTTCCAAAAAAATGCGAAGATTGCTTTAACCACAGCAGTTTTTTCTATTATTGGAGGCAGCATTTCTCTATATCATTATGGACTCCAAAAAATTAGTTTCTTGGGCGACAGTGCGCCGACATGTGGAAATGTTTCTTGCACCGGGCAATACATAAACTACCTAGGATTCATCACTATTCCTTTTTTGGCGTTAACAGCATTTTTAATCATCTTTATCACAAGCCTTTTCATGTTAAAATGGCAGAAGGAGTCGAAGTAATTTGAAAAAACTATTGATTATCGGCGGAGTTATTATTGCTATTTTTATTCTAATTGTCGTCTTAGCGAACAAAGCAAACGAAACAAAATTGAAAGACAATCCTTATGATACGGACAATCTCGAGAAATCAACCATTGATTTGATTGGCAATGAAAACTATAGCAATATCGTACAACCAGATGAACTTTTCAAAAAAATCGAAGCTGGTGAATCAGTTACTGCTTACTATTTCCATCCTGAATGTCAATATTGCATAGCAATGACGCCCGTAATGATGCCAATCGCCAAGGAAATGAATGTCAATGTACAGCAATTTAACATGCTAGAATATGGAGATAAAGTAGGAATGAATACAGACTACAAAATCGAATCTTGGCCAGCACTTGTCCATTATGAGAATGGAAAAGAAGTTGGACGAATGCTTGGTGGACAACCAGAGGAAAATATTCGTGCGTTTTTCAATGAATTCGAAGGAAAATAATGAATACGTGTAGGAAGGTTGATTTGGATGACGTTATTTCATTATAAGACAACAGAAGACAATATGACGGTCGAGCATTTGCTCAAGGATAAATGGCAGGGTGGGAAAAAGACAGTCCATTTAATGCGAATGGGGAAAAGTGTACTAGACTCAACTGGCGAGCCTGTCGATGATTGGCGGGAACCCCTCGTTTCTGGTACAGAGTTGGTTTTCACTTTTCCCGACGCAGCATCAACATACGTTCCTGACGAAGAAGTCGACGTAACTGTGTTATTCGAAGACGAACATATCCTCGCAGTCGTAAAGCCCGCCGGCATTTCAACCCATCCCGATGGACCGCGTGAAACCGGTACACTGATGAACGCTGTCATGGCGTATATAAAAAGCAATGGCGGTACATATGCTGAGCATATCCATCGTCTCGATAAAGGTACTTCCGGTGTCGTCCTTATTGCGAAGCATCCAATTGCGAAAGCACTTTTCGACCGGATGATTGAGAATAACGACATCAGCAGAAAATACATTGCAGAAGTAGACGGATACCTGAAAAGGCCTAAAGGTTCAATCAGACTGCCTATCGGACGCGATCGACATCATCCAGCGAAACGTTTGGTCTCAACGTCAGGACAATCTGCTGTTACAAACTTTCGACTCATTGAGCGCAAAGAAGATACGTCCATTGTTGAAGCTGAACTGGAAACAGGACGCACACATCAGATTCGTGTGCACTTGTCTCATCTTGGACATCCCGTTAAAGGCGATACATTATACGATGGCAGTGAAACGGAAGATGGCAATTATCGATTAACTGCAGCTGCAGTATCGTTCATCCATCCATTTACAGAGCAACAGACACTAGTTGAAATGAAAGATATGTAAAAAATGCCATGGAGGGTGTTTCTCCATGGCATTTTTTTTGTATTATAAGGTCAATTGACAGATGCCAATCTCAAAACGCTCGTCCATTTTCAACTTAATAAGTATCCGGATCAGTTCCCGTTCGTTCGTCGAGATTTAGTGCATTAATCGAATCCATCTCTTCAGGCCTTAGTTCAAAATCGGCAACTTCACTATTCTCCCGAATTCGTTCAGGCGTCACTGATTTGGGTATGACGATAAGATTATTCTGCAGATGCCAACGAATAATTACTTGTGCAGCGGTTTTATCATATTGTTCACCAATTTGAAGAAGTGTTGGTTCCATAAGCAATTTCCCACGTGCTAGCGGAGACCAAGAAGTGACAGCAATGTCGTTCTCTTTACAAAACATACGTAGCGGTTCCTGCGTCAGATGTGGATGAAGTTCAATCTGATTTACCATTGGTGCAACATTCGCTTTAACAAGTATTTTTTCAAGATGATGTATGTGATGATTGGAAACACCCGTTGCACGAATGAGCTTCTCATCATATAGTCGTTCGATTGCTTTATATGTATCCGTGTATTTTCCAGTGATTGGCCAATGTGTTAAATAGAGATCCAAATAATCTAAGTTCAATTTCTTTAAGGAAGTCTCAAACGCACGCAATGTATCATCATATCCTTGATCCGTATTCCAAACTTTTGATGTAATGAACAGCTCTTCCCTTGGAACTCCGGAATGTCGAACAGCTTCTCCTGTTTCTCTTTCATTGTCATAGATGGCCGCTGTATCGATTGCACGGTATCCAGTTTCGATTGCATAGGAAATTGCTTCGACCGTCTGCTCGTGTTCTGTCATTTTATAAACACCAAGACCTAATTGTGGCATTTCCACACCATTTCCAAGCTCAATTGTTCCAGTAAATCGTTTTGACATTGTGTATTTCCCCTTTCTAACCTTTATACTACTAATTGTACAAGCGTCATTCGAATAGTACGAATTCCCTGATTAAAAGTCAGAGTTGAATTTAATTGTAAAAACGAATATTATTGTAATTGAACCTCATTTCGTTCGTATTTTGAAAGGAGAATTACGTTGTTCCATTTAAAAAAGAATAATACCACAGTAAAAACTGAACTATTAGCCGGTATGACTACTTTTTTAACAATGGCTTATATCGTCATTGTTAACCCCATTATACTTGCTGACGCAGGTGTACCGTTCGAACAAGTATTCATTGCGACGATTATCGCGGCTGTTGTTGGTACACTCTGGATGGCCCTTTTCGCCAACTATCCAATTGCGATTGCTCCTGGGATGGGATTGAACGCTTATTTCACATCTATTATTCTTGCCTCTGATGGACAACTCGATTATATGACCGCTTTTTCCGCAGTTTTCGTTGCTGGACTATTATTTGTTCTCTTATCATTGACATCTTTCCGCGAAAAATTAATCGAATCCATTCCCGAGAGCTTGAAACTGGGAATTACGGCCGGGATAGGATTATTCATTGCCTTTATTGGTTTACGGCTCTCCGGACTCGTTGCTCCACATGAAGCGAATCTTGTTAAGCTTGGCGACCTCACCTCACCACCGGTTCTACTTGCTTTATTCGGCCTTCTAATTACGATAATTCTTATGACGCTGAATATCTATGGCTCGATTTTCATCGGAATGATTTTGACGGGAATTGTCGCAGCATTTACAGGTCAGCTTAAATTTGAAGGCGCTTTATGGAAAATGCCTCATTTACCTGAGGGTATTTTAGTCTGGAATCCCATTACGGCAGTCGGGGATGTTATCTCACACGGTTTGTATGGTGTCGTCTTTGCCTTCCTTATCGTGACCTTGTTTGATACAACTGGTACGATGATTGGCGTTGCAAAACAGGCTGGCCTGATGAAAGGAAACAAGCTACCACGTGCACGTCATGCATTACTTGCAGATTCTATTGCAACGACATTTGGCTCCATGTTTGGAACGAGCCCTACATCAGCTTACATTGAATCTTCCTCTGGCGTAGCAGTAGGTGGCCGGACAGGTTTGACAACACTGACAGTGTCAATTCTATTCCTTGTCGCGGCATTTTTTGGTCCGCTCGTAAGTTCGTTATCGAGTGTCTCAGCGATAACCGCTCCTGCTTTAATCATTGTCGGAAGTCTGATGATTGGCGCTGTCAAAGATGTAGACTGGGATTCTTTCGATGAAGCATTCCCGGCATTTTTAGTTATTCTGACGATGCCGCTTACTTCAAGCATTGCGACAGGTATTGCACTAGGCTTCATCACCTACCCGCTTTTAAAAGTGGTTAAGGGGAAAGGGAAACAAGTTCCTGTGCTGTTGTATATTTTCGCAGTACTGTTCACCTATCAACTGTTCTTTTTACCACATTAAAAAATGCGCTTCCGTTTTTAGGCGGAAGCGCATTTTCTTATATCTTTACTCTGCGGCTAGAAGTGATTGCCGATAGTAAGAGCGCTCCTGCAGTCAGTAGGTGCATGAACCAGCCTATAAGTGGGATGGCACTCACTACGCTTGTTACAAGACCTAGGATCGATGCAGACTTGCCTTGCATCTCACGGATTGAAAGAATTAACGTAATTGCGTGTAGTACAAACATGACGACAAGTGCCGAATAGCCAGTACCTATGACAAAAGCTCCCCCAATGAGTGGAATTGCGAGAAACCCTTCAGCAATTGCTGTTACCCATTTCATTCCTGTAGAACAATTCATATATATCTTACCTCCATATCGTTTTAGTCGTTATGTTATATACGGACAAGCGAACAAAAAGTTTCACTATTCTCTGCTCTGTCACAATTTTTCCAGACGGTCGTTTCAATTCCAATAAAAATAGGGTATACTTAATAAAGCTACTAATGAATTTACAGGAGGTACCTATCATGACAGTAATTCTAATTATAGGTGTTTGCTTCGCATTCCTATCTGCAATTTTTACAGGTGGATACGATGATAAGCCTGGTAAAGTTAAGATACCTGGTCAAAGAAAATAATGATTAATACACGGGACATGCCTTCTGGCTGTCCCGTTTTTTCATGCCAGTCCTGGATAATTTTGCTGTCTAAGTGCTTCATAAATAAGAATAGCAGCAGCATTCGATAAATTGAGTGACCGTATATTATCATTCATTGGAATCCTAAGACATCTATCTTCGTTTTCACGTAAAACGTCATCAGGTAGTCCGCTCGTCTCTTTTCCAAAGACGAAAAATATATCTTGTGAAACATTTGAATAATCAAAAGCAGTATGAGGTTTATCTCCATGCTTCGTCAAAAAATAAAACAGGGCATCGGGATTATCTGCAAATAATTCACGAATTCCTTCATGATACGTAATATCTACATGTTCCCAGTAATCAAGCCCCGCCCGTTTCAACATTTTATCATCTGTCGAAAAACCGAGTGGCTTGATAAGATGCAATTTTGTTCCTGTTCCCGCGCATGTCCGTGCAATATTCCCTGTGTTTGCAGGAATGAGCGGTTCAAATAATGCTACATGTATTGCCATTTCAACACTTCCTCCACTTAAACTCTTTCTTTCCAGCTATTTGCCGCCTTTTCTAATTCAGCGCGCACTTCCGGATCTTCCTCTTTCAATAATGCTTCCTTAATAGCTACATGTCCTTCTTCCAAACCAATTCGACCAAGTGCCCAAGCAATCGTACCACGAATGACGGGCCTCGGATCATTCTCTAGCATACTGATTAATTCAGGTACCGCAGACTCCTCCTTGAAATGCGCGAGTGCAATGATTGCATTTCGTTGAATCGGGTTTTTTCCGCGCCAAGATCCTGATACATGGCCAAACTTCTCTTTAAATTCACGATTCGACAACTTAAGAATCGGCTGAAGAAGCGGCTTAGCCAGTTCAGGGTCCGGTTGGAAAGCGTGCTGATGTAAATTATGC
The DNA here is from genome assembly GCF_056786515.1 of Sporosarcina sp. Y838. Classification (NCBI taxonomy): domain Bacteria; kingdom Bacillati; phylum Bacillota; class Bacilli; order Caryophanales; family Caryophanaceae; genus Sporosarcina; species Sporosarcina sp. Y838. Next base: position 45,401 of record NZ_JBXCJD010000020.1, read on the forward strand.
TTACCTTTATTTTTCGGACATACCGTTTGACATGTATCACACCCGTACACTCGATTACCAAACTCCATCCGAAATTCTTCCGGGATTGGGAGTTTCGACTGTGTTAGGAAAGCAATGCAACGCTGCGCATTTAACTGCCCTCCTTGAATCAAAGCACCCGTTGGACATACGTCAAGACAGAGTCTACATTCCCCGCATTCATCTTCCATCGGAACGTCTGGCGCAAATGGGATATTCGTGATCATTTCACCTAGGTATACATATGAACCAAACTCCGGTGTAATAATTGAACAGTTTTTTGCAGACCAACCGATGCCTGCTCGTTCTGCAACAGCACGATCAGAAAGTTCCCCCGTATCGACCATAGACTTTACTCTAGCGGTGGGTACTTGTTCCAATATAAATTTCTCAAGAAGTCCCAACTTCTCCCGTAAAACCGTATGATAATCTGTACCCCAGGATGCACGGCAAAAGATTCCTCTTCTTTCCCCTTTTTTCCCTTTCGGTGAATCAGCCATTTTGGATGGATACGCAATAGCTATTGAAATGATACTCTCTGCTTGATCTAGCAGAAGTCCAGGTTCAGTCCGTTTGTCTAAATCTTTTTCCTCAAAACCCGACTGAAAGCCAAGATCTTGCTGGCGCTTCAAGCGGTTTTTCAATTCACGAAATGGTGCAGCTGTTGTAAAACCGACTTTATCAATCCCAATCGACTCCGCATAAGCCCTCACCAACTGTTGCACTAGAACAGCATTCACACTGTATCACCTCCACTATGCTACTATTGAATTAAACTATATAAAGGGTGAATTTATTGAATATTAAATTAGCGAAAGACCTATTAGAAGCCGTGCCCGATTTAAAATTGGGCATTAACCATTATACCAAAATTACAGTGTCAGAATCGCCTCAAATGTTAAAAGGAAAATTGCAATTATTCCAAGAGCAACTTTTCTTTGAATTTGAGGATAAATCTATTACTGATTTACCCGCTATTAAGGAATGGCGTACGATATGGAAAACACTTGGCGCGGATCCAAATCGCTACCGCAATTCTTCAGAAGCACTTATGCGTCGGATCAAACAGGAAAACTTCATTAACCCATTCCATAATGCCGTCGACTTAAACAACTTCTTATCCTTGCAGCATTCAATTCCAATGGGCATCTATGATTTCCAAAAAATCGTCGGTGATGTATTGGTTACGACAGGTACCAACGATGATGGATATGATGGGCTAAATGGCCGTTTCAATTCGTTAAAAGACATTATACTCTTGAAAGATGATTATAGCTCATTTGGAAGTCCCTATGTCGATTCAATCCGAACAGCAGTAACTGAAGAAACGACTGAAGCAATGCATATCTACTTTCTACGCCCATCCATGGATGCGGCTAAAGCTTTTGAACTGACGAGAGCATGTGGAAATATGTTCACAAGCCTTAGCGGCGGAGACGTTCGTTCTTATGTTTTACATAAGGAACAGACATCTATTGAAGTAGGCTGATAGTGTTTATAATTGAGGGGAATGAACCGAAAAGCTACCAAGCTAACTGCAATGGTCAACCCCAATGTAGTATAATCTGATCTCCCATAATGGAAATCGCCCCTTCCGCATCGACGGAAAGGAGCGATTTTTTTAGCTTCAATTTTTGAATGGCTTTGTTTTCTCACCATCGATGAGTAATGTCCAGGTGCCATGCTCTGGTAATTTTAAATTCCCTTGATAGTGATAAATAAATGAACCCGCTCCAATATAGCTGCCGCCTTGGGCAAAAACATGTTCAGACACTATACTTCCTTTCTTATTCAGTAACTTCACTTCTATTTCCTTCCCACTATCCACTGAACTTTCAATTGTGATTTCAGTCTCCTCACCTACTTTAAGTTCCATTGGTTGATTAATCAAAGTATAATGTTCGGTCTTTGGAAATGGTGGAAGGACTTCAATTGTGAATTCCTCTAGTAATTGATCATTCACAAGGAAGGAAAGTTGCCATTCACCCTCTGTCGGAAATGGTGGAAAACTAGTCAATATCTGTTGAATATCTTCAGCAAATAAAAACCCATCAAAAATCCCTTCAGACATTGTAATCTTTTTATTGTAAGTATTTCTAGCTTCAACTGTGTAATTTTCACCTGCGAGTTCTGACGCATCCCCCCAAAAGTAGAGCATCATCTTTGCTCCTCTTCTAGCATCTTCTGCAACAAATTTCTCGTTAAATAACATTCCCACCTTACCTTCAATTCCAGTCACTTGATAATTACTATCTGCTAAGTTGAAGGTTTCCGCTTCTCCCGATGTAAATTCGACTTGAGGCTGAAACGACTGTCTCAGTTCATAAAACCAATTATTTGATAGGGCAAGAACAAATACAGTCGCACATAGTAAAGTGAATACAATGATAGGGTTAACAAATTGTGCTCTCTTTCTAGATTTCGTCCTCCTTTTCAAAGCCAGGCTGACTCTTTCTTTCTGTTCTACATTCAATGTGTATTTAGGAAGGTTTTTCAGATTTTCTTGTAAGTTCTCCACCCTCTTCATTAGCATAGCCCTCCTCCACAAGTATTTCCCTTAGTCTCTTTAACGCTCGATGAAACGTGACATTCACTTGATTCACATTACTTTTCAGTATTTCACTCACTTCTTTAGGCGTTAGCTCTAATATGCCCCTAAGTATTACCACTTCTTTATATCGCGGAGAAAGTTGATGAATTGCTTTGTATAATTGGATAATCTCCTGGTTCTGAATTGTTTGGTCTTCCAATTCATTTGAATGTCTTTGCTCACGGAAAAATAAGTATTTGATTTTCCCCCATACTTTCCTTCTGCGATATTCATCGACGACCTTGTTCCTTGCGATTGAAATCAACCACGTTTTCGGATGGGATTGATTTTTGAAGCTAGACATCTTTTTCATAGCAATCATGAAGGTCTCTTGTACAAGGTCCTCGACGTCCAGTGAACCTGTATAGTAAGTTAGGAAACTCGTGATATCCCTTTCGTACAGTCGAAACCACTCCTCGATTTTATGGTTCGTCACACAATCTCCCCCCCTTTAATTATTAGACGATTTATTATGTAAATTATTACAGATAAATAAGAAGACATGTTACTTCAAAGGTTAGAATGAAACTTCGCCTATTTCTTCCCCCAAAAAACTCCCTTTACCAATTTAAAAAAAGTTTTGGTAAAAGGAGTTTTTTCACTATATTAGTTTAAATATTGAATCCGGTTAATAGCCTGAGCGTAGGTGCCCTAAAAGGTCTAGTCGAAGCGGGTTGGAAGGAATTCTTGATTTCAATTTATATAGTAGATAAATTCAATACTTATTTATCAAGTCACCTTTTCGTGACGAAACACCCGTTACTCACTTTCTGCAATATCCTTCAGAGCTATAGCCCGACTCATGATAAAATTCTTCATATAGCTTTCCAAGAACAACTTATCTGCTATAACACCAATCAGTCCAAAAGGTGATGTATATTGAAATCTGTCAATCATCAGAGTGCCATTATCCTTTTCAATAAACTCATGAATATGTGTGAAAGAGTGAAAGGCGCCTTTCACCAATATATCTTCAAACAGATAGGGTCTATTCATTACTGTTATTTTTGCAGTCAGCCTTTGCTTTATACCGAAATGAACAGCTTCCCATGTGACAACATCCCCAGCCGACAATAAACCTGTCGTAATGCCACCCACGGCTTTCTCTTTCGTACTTTCTGTTGTACGAGTATGAATATCCACATCACGTGTAAGATCAAAGCAGCGTTCAATAGGGGCATGAATAAACTGCTGATGTTCTATTAAAGGCATATTGATTCCTCCACCCGATTTTCTTTCAATCACTTTAGAAAAACCATACCACAGTAGTTAAAAGTAAGCATAAAAAAACACAACCGAAGTTGTGTTTTTTCCATATGATACCCGAGGCCGGACTTGAACCGGCACGCCTCGCGGCATCGCATTTTGAGTGCGACGTGTCTGCCATTCCACCACTCGGGCATAGTAATATTCATTTTCCATACTGTAGTAATAAAATATGGAGGCGGCAACCGGAATCGAACCGGTGGTAAGGGTGTTGCAGACCCATGCCTTACCGCTTGGCTATGCCGCCGTAGAAATTGGAGCGGAAGACGGGATTCGAACCCGCGACCCCGACCTTGGCAAGGTCGTATTCTACCACTGAACTACTTCCGCAAAACTGGGGTAGCTGGATTCGAACCAACGAGTAACGGAGTCAAAGTCCGTTGCCTTACCGCTTGGCTATACCCCAAAAAGATAAATGGGGCGACTGAAGGGAATCGAACCCTCGAGTGTCGGAACCACAATCCGATGTGTTAACCACTTCACCACAATCGCCATGATATCTCATTTGAATTGAAAAAATATAAAAATGGGGCGGCTGAAGGGAATCGAACCCTCGAGTGTCGGAACCACAATCCGATGTGTTAACCACTTCACCACAACCGCCATGATGTTTATTTTGATTTGAGAAAGTGTAAAAAATGGGGCGACTGAAGGGGATCGAACCCTCGAATGTCGGAACCACAATCCGATGTGTTAACCACTTCACCACAATCGCCAAAATAATAAGTTGAATTAAAAAAATGGCAGGGGCAGTAGGAATCGAACCCACATCAAAGGTTTTGGAGACCTCTATTCTACCGTTAAACTATGCCCCTAAATGGAAATTCATTTCAACACATAATTCATGTTAAAAAAAGTTGGTGGTGGGGGGCGGATTCGAACCGCCGAACCCGTAGGGAGCGGATTTACAGTCCGCCGCGTTTAGCCACTTCGCTACCCCACCACAATAGGTGTATATGGTGCCGGAGAAAGGACTTGAACCCTCAACCTACTGATTACAAGTCAGTTGCTCTACCAGTTGAGCTACTCCGGCATATTAAGTTAAATGGTGGCTCAGGACGGAATCGAACCGCCGACACAAGGATTTTCAGTCCTTTGCTCTACCGACTGAGCTACTGAGCCACATGTTTGGCTTTTGTTAAGCTATGCACCTTTATGTCTAATTCAATCATTCGGTCAGTCACGTAACTACATACGTTCTATCCTATATTCGATTGCTTCAACTATCTGCTTGCTTATTCTAAACCTTTAATATAAAAAATGGCGGTCCCGACCGGGATCGAACCGGCGATCTCCTGCGTGACAGGCAGGCATGTTAACCGCTACACCACGGGACCATTTGGTTGCGGGGGCAGGATTTGAACCTGCGACCTTCGGGTTATGAGCCCGACGAGATACCACTTCTCCACCCCGCGACAACAATATAAAATATCAATAAATGTATATGAACCTGAACCTTCTATTGTACAAGAATTGTGTATAAAAGGCTGTATTCACAATAAAATTTGGTTGCGGGGGCAGGATTTGAACCTGCGACCTTCGGGTTATGAGCCCGACGAGATACCACTTCTCCACCCCGCGACAATAGTATTTATATAAGTAAATATATGGAAGTTTATTTAAGCGGTGGATCTGCTTAAAAAACTTAATGGTGGAGAATGACGGGCTCGAACCGCCGACCCCCTGCTTGTAAGGCAGGTGCTCTCCCAGCTGAGCTAATCCTCCTGGGTAAAATATTGATAAACTCTTTTTAAAACTTCGTTTAAAGTACTTATGGATTACTCTTTTCAAAACTTCGTTTTGAAAAAGCATTGGTGACCCCTACGGGATTCGAACCCGTGATACCGCCGTGAAAGGGCGGTGTCTTAACCGCTTGACCAAGGGGCCATTATTATGAAAGTAAATTCTGGTGGAGAGCAAGGGATTTGAACCCTTGAAACAGCGTTAGCCGCTTACACGATTTCCAATCGTGCTCCTTCAGCCACTCGGACAGCTCTCCTAAATGGCTCCGCAGGTAGGACTCGAACCTACGACCGATCGGTTAACAGCCGATTGCTCTACCACTGAGCTACTGCGGAATAATATAAAGATCATACAGTAAGTATGTTCTTTTGGAATAACAGACCAGCGACGTCCTACTCTCACAGGGGGAAACCCCCAACTACCATCGGCGCTGAAGAACTTAACTTCCGTGTTCGGTATGGGAACGGGTGTGACCTCTTCGCAATCGTCACTAGACTATTTTCCACAAGACAAGATTAATTATATCAAGACTTGTTGGCTATTGCAAGCGTTTTTACAAAATAATTAATTTTGTTCGCTCAAAACTGAATGAAACAGACATTGTGTGCATGAATCAGGGTAATCAAACCTTCTTCAAAATGGTTAAGTCCTCGATCGATTAGTATCCGTCAGCTCCACACGTCGCCGTGCTTCCACCCCAGACCTATCAACCTCATCTTCTTTGAGGGATCT
>NZ_JBXCJD010000021.1:0-51195 GCF_056786515.1 Sporosarcina sp. Y838
CTTACTTCGAAACGTTTTGCTCAAGTGCGTTCACACTCTCGCGATATCTCATTGATGTTTTGCTGTTCAGTTTTCAAGGTTCATTTGGCGAGGAACTAATTTACTTTCCTCTTTATTTGTTTGCCGCTTGTTTCAGTGGCAACTCTTATATCATACCAAGTTGCGTCGTCCGTGTCAACAACTTTCTTTAACTTCTTTTAAGTTGTTTTCAATATGTCGGATGTGCAACGTTATTAAATATAACATCTTATCTTGTTAATTGCAATGCTAGATTTAAAATAACTACACTTTCTTTTTAAATGGTACTGCAATGCGCTATCTAAAGGGTTTTTCGAGTCTACTAATCCAAAAACTTAGTACTCTCTTCTATTAGAGTACTTTTTCTATAGCTAGATGACGATTGATTGTTAAATCTAAAATAGAATTATCTTCAGTTATTTTAAGCATTGGCCGCAGTCTCGCATCTCGGTGGACAAATATAACCTCTCCTACCACGCCATTTGTCAGTTGTACTTTTGCTCCAATAGATAGATTCCCTACTATATCAAGTAATGCTTGTACGACTTTGATATCAAATTTTCCAAACTCTTCTTCTTTAATCATTTCAATTACCTTAAAAGGTGATTCCTTTGATCTGTATATCCTTTCAGATGTCATTGCGTGAAAGACGTCCGAAACGGCAAGGATTTGTGAATGAACAGAAACTTGATTCATCTTATCACCTCGCGGATAACCGCTACCATCCAGACGTTCATGATGTTGAAGAATCGCCAACTTCATTTCATGACGCAAAAGTGGCGTATCTTGAAGCATTTGATAGCTGTATATTGTGTGTTTTTTCACTTCATTAAACTCATCCTTCGTAAGGAATACTGCCTTCTCAGTTATTGACACTTCAATTTTTGACATTCCACAATCGGCTAACGTACCCGCAAGGCCCAGCTGTAAAATCTCTCCTTTGGGGAATCCGACTTGGGCACCAATGGCTGAAGCTAGTAACCCAACGGCTATAGAATGATGATACATATAGTCATCGGGATTTGAAAGTTCATTTAAAGCTGCTAATTTACCTTTCTGTTCACTCCAACTTTCCAATAAAGGTATGACCATTGAACGGACTTTTGCTATATCAGGACGAATGCCTGCACGCCATCCAAGAAATTCTTTTTTATACTTTTGGACAGCTTCACTATACTGTGTTTGTAAATCTGTCTGCTTCAAGGATGTTATCGTAAGAATTTCATCTGGATCCACTGTACCTTCACTGTCGTGTTCAAGCATTTCTTCTTTTTTAACGATTAAGCGTTCTTGAATTTTTACTTTTTTCACGCCAAATGCATTCAAAACTTCCAAGTGCTCTAAGGAGAGTTCTGTGCCCTTCCTAACAATCGGGTATCTCGTATTTACAAATATATCTTCACTTAGGATAATACCTGGACGTAGGTCACTTGTTTTTATATACGTTTCTGTCATTGATGTTACCTGCTTTCATCAGATAGTTATTTCTATTGTACTTTAAATATTTCAAACAAACGATAAAAAATAAAAAGGTTATTGAGACGGCCAACTTGGCCATTCCAATAACCTTTTACTATTTCTAGCTTTTTCACTCGTCATCCTCTATAGGCGACGATATATCATCTTCTGGTATTTCAGAAGGAGCTGTGTCTTCTTCCATACTACTGTTGTCGTTCTCTAGTTCTTCTAGTTCTTCTAGTTCTTCTTCTTCTTTTACAACTTTGGCAACAGTCGCAACAAGTTCATCTTCCCCTAAACGGATTAAACGGACTCCTTGTGTACTACGCCCAATAACAGAAATGTCTTCAATATCCATACGAATCAGAATGCCGTGAATTGTGATTAGCATGAGATCTTCAGTTCCATCTACTGTCTTCATCGAAACAAGTGTCCCATTTCGCTCTGTTACATTTAATGTTTTCAATCCGTAACCACCACGTGACTGGATACGATATTCATCTTCAGGTGTCCGTTTTCCGAACCCTTTTTCTGTTACGACTAAGATTTCATCGCCTTCATCTACTGTATCCATACCGACTACGATATCACCTGTTCTTAAACGGATACCGCGGACCCCGCCTGCTATACGACCCATTGAACGAATATCAGTCTCATTGAATTTAATTAACATTCCATCTTTCGTTCCGATAGCAATGTTTTCCTTACCGCTTGTCATTTTGACTTCAATAAGTTCATCATCACCACGAAGCGTGAGTGCAATTAACCCATTTGAACGGATATTGGCAAATTCAATCACAGGCGTACGTTTAACGACTCCATTACGAGTGGCAAAGAATAAGTAATCATCTTTCTCGAATACATCTACAGGAATCATTGCTGTTACTTTCTCATCTTTGTCGACGCCTAATAGGTTAATGATTGGCAACCCTTTAGCGGTCCGGCTGAATTCAGGTACTTGATAGCCTTTCGTACGGAATACCCGTCCTCTGCTCGTGAAGAACAAAATGGTATCGTGCGTTGACGTGTTCAAGAGGTGTTCTACGAAGTCGTCATCATTGGTACCCATACCTTGTATTCCACGGCCACCGCGTCGTTGGCTTCGATAAGTATTAGCAGGTAAACGTTTAATATAACCATTATGAGTAAGTGTCAATACAGAGTTTTCAACCGGGATCAGATCTTCATCCTCAATCATTTCAGCGCCGCCCAGTGTAATTTCCGTTCTGCGTTTGTCCTCAAAACGGGTTTTCACTTCCAGTAATTCCTCACGAATAATCTCAAGCAGTTTTGATTCATCTGCAAGAATGGCGCGCATTTCAGCCATAAAGACTAGGAGAGCTTCATATTCACTTTCAATTTTATCCCGTTCAAGTCCCGTTAATCGTTGAAGACGCATATCAAGAATGGCTTGGGCTTGACGATCAGATAAATTGAATTGATCCATCAATCCTGTTTTTGCCTCATCTGTTGTTTTCGATGAACGAATAAGCGTAATGATTCGGTCGATATTGTCTAGTGCAATACGGAGACCTTCTAGTATATGTGCGCGATCTTCTGCTTTTTTCAAGTCGTACATAGTACGTCTTCGGATAACAACTTTTTGGTGTTCAAGATAATGATATAGAATTTCCTTTAGTGCAAGTACTTTTGGTTGACCATCGACCAGTGCAAGCATATTGACACCAAAGCTTGACTGAAGTGCTGTCTGTTTGTACAAGTTATTCAATAGCACATTGGCATTTGCATCACGTCTGACTTCCATAACAATGCGCATTCCTGTTCGATCTGATTCATCCCGTAAATCAGTAATACCATCTATTTTCTTATCTCGTACTAGTTCAGCAATCTTTTCAATAAGGCGTGCCTTATTCACTTGGAATGGCAATTCATGTACAAGGATTGTTTCCTTGCCGTTGGACTGCTGTTCAATTTCAACTCTTCCGCGAATAATGACTGAACCCCGTCCCGTTTCATAAGCTTTTCGGATTCCACTACGCCCAAGAATGATCCCGCCTGTCGGAAAATCCGGACCAGGTATTATTTCCATCAATTCTTCAGTCGTAATAGCGGAGTTGTCAGCCAGCGCCAGGACAGCATCAATCGTTTCTCCAAGATGATGTGGCGGAATGTTTGTTGCCATACCAACGGCAATACCGGTTGTTCCATTGACAAGCAGATTTGGATAACGGCTTGGGAGAACTATCGGTTCTCTTTCCTGCCCATCGTAGTTATCTTGGTAATCCACTGTATCTTTATTGATATCGCGAAGAAGTTCCATAGCAATACGTGACATTCGTGATTCTGTGTAACGCATCGCAGCTGCACCGTCACCATCTACTGAACCAAAATTCCCGTGACCGTCGACGAGCATATAACGGTAGTTGAAATCCTGGGCCATCCGAACCATCGTGTCGTACACAGCACTATCACCATGGGGGTGATACTTACCGATAACGTCTCCGACGATACGTGCAGATTTCTTATGCGGTTTATCTGCGGTATTTCCAAGATCCTGCATTGCATACAGAATACGACGATGGACCGGCTTTAAACCATCCCTCACATCGGGGAGCGCACGTGAAACAATGACACTCATTGCATAATCGAGAAATGAGGTCTTCATTTCTGTACTAATGTTAATCCCCTTTACACCACGTTGAGGCATATCTGCCATGTTATTAGACTCCTTTCAACTCATAAATCCGTAACGATAAAATTAAATTACCTAATGAATCCACTGCGGCGCAAGGGGATGCCTCCCGCTGTAAGCCAAGCAGTTTTAGCTAACCCTTGTAAGGCGCTTACGCTATATTTATACAAAACGAGTTCCATTTGACTTTTGGTTTAGCTAACTTATCAGGTATCTATATTTTTCACATACATTGCATTTTCTTCAATGAATTTACGTCGCGGTTCGACTTCATCTCCCATAAGCTGCTGGAATGTCGAATCCGCGTCGAATGCGTCTTCAAGATGAACTTGAAGCAATGTACGTTGATCAGGATCCATTGTTGTATCCCACAATTGTGTTGCATCCATTTCTCCTAGACCCTTATACCGTGTAATGACAGGTTTAGGCATAGCCGGGAGCCGTCCAATAATTTCTTGGAGTTCTTCCTCAGTGTAGCAATACTCCTGAGTTTTCCCTTGTTTCACACGATAAAGAGGTGGCTGGGCAATATACACATACCCCGCCTCAATAAGCGGTCGCATAAAGCGGAAGAAAAAGGTTAAAAGAAGAGTACGAATGTGAGCACCATCGACGTCTGCATCAGTCATAATAACAAGTTTATGATAACGTGCCTTAGCAAGATCAAATTCTTCTCCGATGCCAGTGCCTAGAGCTGTAATCATTGCACGAATTTCCAAGTTACCTAAAATCCGATCAAGACGTGCCTTTTCAACATTCAAGATTTTGCCTCGAAGTGGAAGAATTGCTTGGAAGTGTCGGTCGCGTCCCATTTTAGCTGAACCACCGGCCGAGTCACCTTCAACGATATACAGTTCACTTATAGCTGGATCACGTGAAGAGCAGTCCGCCAATTTCCCTGGAAGGCTTGATACTTCAAGTGCAGACTTTCTGCGTGTAAATTCACGCGCATTTTTCGCTGCAAGACGGGCACGTGCTGCCATGAGACTTTTATCGATAATTTGACGCGATGTTGTTGGATTTTCAAGCAGGAACCTTTGGAATCCTTCAGAAAATAGTGAGTTGGTAATTGTACTCACTTCAGAGTTACCGAGTTTCGTTTTAGTCTGTCCTTCAAATTGCGGGTCAGGGTGTTTAATCGAAATAATAGCAGTTAATCCTTCACGTACATCGTCGCCTGATAAGTTTGGATCGGCTTCTTTCAATACACCGTTCTTCCTTGCATAGTCATTGATGACACGTGTCAAGGCTGTCTTAAAACCTGATTCATGCGTACCGCCCTCGTATGTGTTGATGTTATTGGCGAATGAAAACAGACTCTCTGCGTAGCCGCTATTGTATTGCATTGCAATTTCAATTGAAATACCATCTTTTTCACCTTCAACGAAAATCGGTTCATCATGAATAGGCTCTTTGTTTTTGTTCAAATGTTCTACGTATGACTTGATGCCGCCTTCGTAGTAATAAACGTCGCTTCGCTCTTCTTCGCTGCGCTTATCTGTAATCGTAATCCGAAGACTGCGGTTGAGATACGCAAGTTCGCGAAGGCGATGCGCTAAAATTTCATACTCATATGTTGTTGTTTCTGTAAAGATTTCAGGGTCTGCTTTAAAGCGGATTCTTGATCCAGTTTCATCAGTTTTACCGATTACACTTAGTTCTTTGGTTACTGCACCACGTTGAAACTCGATGAAATGAACTTCACCATCACGTCTAACGAATACCTCTGTCGTCTCGGACAATGCATTTACAACAGATGCGCCAACGCCGTGCAAACCGCCCGAAACTTTGTAGCCTCCGCCACCAAATTTACCGCCTGCATGAAGTACCGTCATAATAACTTCAACTGCTGGTCTGCCTGTTGACTCCTGAGTACCTACCGGAATTCCCCGACCATTGTCGTCGACACAAATCCAATCGTCTTTTTCCATCGTTACTTCAATATGGTCACAGTAACCTGCAAGAGCCTCATCAATACTATTGTCAACAATTTCCCATACTAAATGGTGAAGTCCTCTAGAACTCGTTGTCCCGATATACATACCTGGACGTTTGCGGACAGCTTCCAATCCTTCTAAGACTTGGATTTGATTTTCATCATAGGCCATCTGCATATCTTTCTCTTCCATTGCCAAACTGTTCACCTTTCCTTTCAGAACGTCTAACACTTTTATAACCTGAATTTATAAAACAGGATTACTGCAATTGTCAATCATCTTTTCTGGCCACTTCACCCGCTGTTACTTCAAATATATCTGCTTGGCGAATTGTGTCATGGTCGATTCCCGCTACGTTCGTCGTAGTAACAATTGTCTGCACTTCTCCTTGAATTGTGTTTAAAAGATGAGATTGCCGGTAATCGTCAAGTTCGGATAAAACATCATCAAGAAGAAGAATGGGTGTTTCTCCAACTTCTTGCTTGACGAGTTCGATTTCCGCAAGTTTAAGGGACAGTGCTGTTGTCCGCTGCTGTCCCTGCGATCCATACGTTTGGATGTCATAACCGTTGACAATAAAGTGGAGATCGTCTCTGTGCGGTCCAATTAATGTCATACCTCTATCCAGCTCGCGTTGTCTCACTTCAAGCAAGCGCTGGCCCACTATTGACTGCATCTGTTCCACAGTCTGTCCGGAATCGAGTTCTTTTAGCGTTCCATATGAAACTTTAAGAAATTCGATACCACGGGAAATGCCTTTGTGGATTGGTTCAGCCCATTTCTGCAAAAGTTCCATAAAATAAAACCGTTTGCGAATAATTTGAACGGCCAATTGAATATACTGTTCTGTATAAATATCAAACATGACATCATTGAGTATCGATTTACCCCGATTGTCTTTTAAAATGGCATTACGTTGTTTCAATATCTTTTGAAATGTTAAGAGATCGTGTAAATAAGTTGGAGAAATTTGTCCGATTTCCATGTCTAAAAACCGTCTTCTCACCTGGGGACTGCCCTTTACAAGATTCAAATCTTCCGGAGCGAACATGACGACATTTAATTGACCGATGTACAAGCTAAGGCGTTTCTGTTCAAGATGATTAACTCGCGCTTTCTTGCCCTTTTTAGAAATAACTAATTCTAACGGTAGTCGTCCGTACTTACGCTGTATGTCCCCTTCTAGTTTACCATATTCTTGTTCCCAACGTATCAATTCACGATCATTGGATGTTCTATGCGATTTTGCCATGGAGAGGACATAGATGGCTTCCATGATGTTTGTTTTACCTTGGGCATTTTCGCCGATTAATACATTAATTTGCGGTGAAAATGAAAGTTCGAGTGATTCATAATTCCGGAAATCAGTTAGTGCCAGACGTTCAATATGCATCCGTTTGACCGTCTAATTGTCCAATTACTTTATATGTGCCTACGTCAGGGATTTTGATAATATCTCCGTCACGAAGTTTCTTTCCTCGGCGCTGTTCCTCCTCACCGTTGACATAAACAATGTTTTCTTCTAGGAACCATTTGGACATGCCGCCGGAACTGATTAAGTCAGTCATCTTTAATAATTGTCCAAGTGTTATATATTCTGTGTCGATTGTTACATTTTCCAATGCTTCTCAACCCTTCGTCAGTTAGTTTATCCTTCTATTTTAGCTGATTTTCGATCGTAAGTAAAAAGGATAGTCAAATTAGTGACTATCCTTCAAAAATCAGTATGTCCTTACAGGGAGTATTAATTGCAGAATCGAGTCGTCGTCAACCGATTTCAAGATGAATGGGCGCATCGCCCCTGTAAATTGAATGGTTACATCCTGCCCATCGATTGCTTTCAATGCATCCATCATATATTTGGCACTAAATGAGATATTCAGTCCTTCGCCTATTACTCCGATTGCTTCTACCAATTCTTCAACTTTCCCCACTTCAGGAGAATTCGAAGAGATTTCGATGACTTTCCCTTCATCTGCTGAGAAGCGGACAATGTTATTCCTTTCTTCTCGTGCGAGCAGTGATGCCCGGTCAATCGCTTGTAGAAGAAGTTTCCCATTCACCGTCACCGATGTTTTGTATTCCAAAGGGATGAGTCGTGAAGTATCTGGGTAATTGCCTTCAAGTAAACGTGAATAAAATAATACACCACGTGTTTTAAATAAAACTTGTTGATCGGCAATAACGATTTCCACTAGTTCAGCATTGTCAGGAAGAATTTTATTTAATTCTTGTAGACTTTTACCTGGGATAACTACACTGAATGGAACTTCCGGCATTTCTTCGGGAATTGTCAATCTTCTTGCCAATCGGTGGCTATCTGTAGCGACACAAGCAAGTCCTCCATCTTTTGCTTCCCAGTGAACCCCTGTCAAAATTGGTCTTGTTTCTTGTTGAGAAACCGCGAAAACCGTTTCACGAATGATGGATTTCATTAAATCTGCAGGCAATGAAAACATATACTCATCTTTTACATTCGGCAGTATCGGATAGTCTTCCGGATCTAATCCAATTAGATGGAATTCCGACTTCCCTGATTGAATATGTGTTTGAAGTCCATTAGTAACTTGGATAGTTACGTCATTCGTCGGGAGTTTTCGTACAATTTCGCTAAAAACTTTAGCTTGCAGCACAATACTGCCTTTCTCCATGACTTGAATAATTTGTTCCCCGTTATCTTCAACAGGTATGAATGTACAAATCGTTATATCGGAATCGCTACCTGTTAAAGTCATTCCTTTTTCGTCCACTTCAATTTTGATACCTGTCAAAATTGGGATCGCTACTTTTTGACTTATGGCTTTCATTACATCGCTTAATCCGTCAAGCAGCTTGTCTCTCATAATCTCAAATTTCATTCTGTAACCTCGCTTAGTATATATATTATTAGTTATTAATAGATAGTAGTAATAGTAGTAGGGCCTGTGGATATGTTCATAAGTCTCTTTTCCCTAGTTGCTCGAACGTTTTGCACATGTGTATAACATGTGCAAGTTTTGTATTCTCTATTCTACGTTATCCACAACTCATCCTCTGCCAAGCACATTACGAATATCTTGAACATCCTGTTGAAGTGCTTGTTCTTCTTTCAACATTTTCCTGATTTTCTCATGTGCATGAATAACAGTTGAATGATCACGACCTCCGAATTCAGATCCGATTTTAGGCAAGGAAAAGTCCGTAAGTTCTCTGGATAGGAACATGGCAACTTGTCTTGGAAATGCAATTGCTCGTGTTCTTTTCTTGGCTGTGAAGTCCTCTAATCGAATATTGAAATGCTCTCCAACAGCTTTTTGAATATCGAGAATCGTTACTACACGCGGTCGGGAATTGGGAATGATATCTTTTAATGCCTCAGCAGCAAGATCCGTATTAATATCCGAATTAACCAAAGATGAATAGGCAACAACACGTATAAGTGCGCCTTCAAGTTCACGTATGTTTGAATCTATCTGGTTTGCAATGTATAGCATAACCTCATTCGGGATATCAATAAGCCCATCAGCTTTCGCTTTTTTGCGCAAAATTGCAATCCGTGTTTCCAAATCCGGAGGAGCTATATCTGTAATAAGACCCCATTCAAAGCGGGATCTGAGCCTGTCTTCAAGGGTTGGTATCTCTTTTGGAGGACGGTCACTTGAAATGACAATCTGTTTTGACTCTTCGTGGAGAGTATTGAACGTATGGAAGAATTCTTCTTGTGTTTGTTCTTTTCCGGCTAGGAATTGAATATCATCAATTAAGAGCACGTCCACACTCCGGTATCGATCTCGGAATTCAACGGCCTTGTTATCGCGAATGGAGTTGATGAATTCATTCGTGAATTTTTCAGACGATAAATACATAACTTTTGCCGATGGATTTTGTTCAAGCACATAATGACCGATTGCATGCATTAAGTGAGTTTTTCCAAGCCCGACACCACCATAGATAAACAGTGGATTATAAGCTTTTGCAGGGGCTTCAGCCACAGCGAGCGATGCTGCGTGGGCAAAACGGTTACCTGAACCGATGACGAAAGTATCGAATGTATACTTTAGATTAAGCATACCTGGAGCTGAGGTTAGTGGAACCTTTTCTATTGGTTTAACAGTAGGTTTGGGAAGCATAAAATCATTTTCTTCCATATTTTTAGGGACGACAAACTGAATGATCCGGTCTTCTCCGGTCAGTTCCGATAGAATTCCAGTAATTAGATGTACGTAGTGGTTTTCCAGCCAATCTTTAGCGAATGAATTGGGTGCTGCGATGGTGACATTCTCTTCGCCGTAGGACATTAGCTTCGTGGACTTCAACCAAGTTTCGAAACTGGGCCTTGAAATTTTCTGTTCCACTTTTGATAATACTTCAATCCATAGTTCTTCCAAATGTTCCAAACGTGTGCCTCCTTTGCAGTGTAAATAAAAAGCCTGAAGATATGTATTATACACAGTTTCCACTTACGTGGATAACTTTCATACAAAAGTGTTGAAAAAAGTATCCACAATGTATTAACAACTGTGGATAACAAAATCGTTATAAAAATATGTGCACAACAAATACAATTCATTGTAACAGGAAAAACGATGGATTACAAGGAATCTTAAACCTTATCCACAGCATGTACAGATGTGGATGAAACCTTTATCCACAGGCATTGATATGTGAAAAAGCTGTCGATAAGAAGTGTGCATAAAAATATGCCCTGAAAAACTATCAACACTCAACTTCTCTATGGCCTAGAGAAACCGTGGATAACTTCCGGGACAAAAATCAATAGATATAATTAGGCAGAATCTCTGTTGAATAAAAAAAGGTTGACTTTTGTGATGGAAAACCGATATACTATTCAAGACTGTCACAGCAATTAAGGACAATCAATGCAGGAGGTGTCTTAAAAGATGAAACGTACTTACCAACCAAATAAACGTAAGCGTAGTAAAGTTCACGGTTTCCGTGAGAGAATGAGCACGAAAAGCGGACGCAGAATTCTTGCAGCTCGTCGTCGTAAAGGAAGAAAAGTGCTATCAGCATAAGGCCACTGACATTCAGTGGTCTTTTTTCTTGTTTATAATGAAGAACTATAATCATAGATGACGGAGCAGGTGGAATAGATGAACAAACGTCAACGGATAAAGAAAAATGAGGAATTTCAAGAAGTATTTAAAAAAGGGAAGTCGTTTGCCAATCGGCAATTCGTTGTGTACTCCTATAGGAAGGAAGACCAGTCCGAATTTAGGATTGGCTTGTCAGTCAGTAAAAAGGTAGGCAATGCAGTAGCCCGAAATAGGATTAAGCGGTATTTAAGACAATCCTTCTTGGAAATGAAAGATGAACTGCGAAATGACATGGATTATGTCATCATCGCCAGACATCAGGCTGCCACATTGGATTTTCATGAAACGAAGAAAAGTTTACAGCATGTCTTACGTATTTCAAAAGTGTTAAAGAAGAAGTAGAAGGAAACCTATGGACATGATAAACTGAAATTATTGGCCAATGGGCTATCTAATTGAATAAGATAAGATTTGGGGGAACTGATTTGAAAAAGAAATTAGCGTTAATCCTCATACTGACAGCATTGTCGGTATTTCTTGCGGGATGTTCGGAGTTCCAACAACCTATTTACGAGGACAGTGAAGGGTTCTGGAATAAATTTGTCGTTTGGCCGTTAGTTTCTTTAATAACGACATTCAAAGAGTTACTCGGAACATACGGTTACGGAATTGTTGCGGTTACGATCATCATCCGACTTGTCTTGCTTCCATTAATGATCAAACAGACACAGAGTTCAAAACGGATGCAGGAAATACAACCCGAACTGAAAGCTCTAAAAGAGAAATTCAAATCCAAAGATGCAGTCACTCAACAAAAGTACCGTGAAGAAACGCAAAAACTCATGTCAGAACGAAAAATCAATCCTGTTGCAGGCTGTTTGCCAGTTCTCATTCAAATGCCAATTCTTTTCGGCTTCTATCACGCTATCAGCCGAATGAATGTAACCTATGATATTGGGAACTTTATGTGGTTTGAACTTGCAGCGCCAAGTATTACACTTTCAATTTTAGCTGGAGCCATGCAGTTCATCGTTCTGCGTACTGGTCCTGCAATGGACAACCCCCAGATGAAAGTAATGATGTACATTATGCCGTTCATGATTATGATCTTTGGTGCATTCTTGCCGGCAGCACTTTCACTTTACTGGGTAATCGGTAATATCATTTCAATCATCCAAAATATCTTCATTTACAAACCATTTAAGAAAAAAGAAGTGGAACCTGTAAAAGTGGGAGGGAAACGGAAATGACAAGGATGACGCGAAGGGGAGCCACTGTTGAAATAGCGATTTCATCGGCATTAACAGCACTTGGAGTTACGCGGGATGAAGTAGAAGTCGAAGTGATCAATCAGGGAAAAAAAGGTTTTCTTGGTTTCGGTGTAAAAGAGGCTGAAGTGGCCGTAACCATTATAAATGTTGAAGAACCTTCCGTCCCTGAAAAAGTGACATTGTTCGAGGAAGCAAACCCTATAAAGGATGTTCTGCTGACCGATATGGAACTTACTACCGATGAATCCATTGGTAAATCTGCTATTGAAATAGAAAAAGTACAAGTTGAAGGACTTCCTGATGAAATAGCCGTCGATGAGACGAAGCACTATTTAACAAAGGTTGCGACTGCAATGGGTATAGATGATATTCAAGTAAATCATGTAATTGAAGGCAAATATGTCACTTTCCATATGGAAAGTGCAAAAGCTGCGCTACTTATAGGTAAGCGCGGGCAAACTTTAAACGCAATTCAACAATTAGCGCAATTAGTCACGAATAAGTCATCCAGTCAATTCAAAGTTGTCCGGGTGGATGTAGGTGATTACCGGGAGCGGCGTGAACAATCACTTGAACAATTGGCTGATCGCATGGCCGACAAAGCAGTCCGAACAGGTCGAAAAGTACAACTCGAGCCAATGGCTTCCTATGAGAGAAAAGTAATTCATAATGCTTTATCAAGACGATTGGATATTGAAACATATTCAGAAGGCGTTGATCCTTACAGGTATCTTGTCATTGAATCAGTTAGATAATAAAATAAAGTCCCGCAAAAGACGGATCCTGTCTCTGCGGGACTTTTTCATGGATTCGTTTTAATATCGAAAACACTTATCCACAAAAAAACACTTACACCGCTATGAGAATGAACAGATTTGTGATAATATATTATGTTAGATAGTCGTGTCCGAAATAGGTTATCCACATGTGCGTAACCAAGCCAGGAAGGTGAATTTCATGCATTTTGATACAATAGCCGCCATTTCCACTCCGATGGGGGAAGGCGCAATTGCCATCGTCAGGTTAAGTGGGGATGAAGCTGTCCAAATTGCGGATCAAATTTTTCGTTCGCCGTCCGGCAAGAGGCTGAAAGAAGAATCATCACATACAATTCATTACGGACATTTAATCGATCCGGGAACAAATGAAACGATTGAAGAAGTAATGGTTTCTCTTATGAAAGCACCAAAAACATTTACCCGTGAAGATGTAATTGAAATAAATTGCCACGGCGGAATCGTCGCGGTTACTCGTGTTCTTAGACTTGTTCTAAAAGAAGGTGCTCGTCTTGCCGAACCGGGAGAATTTACAAAACGGGCATTTCTTAATGGTCGGGTCGACCTATCACAAGCGGAAGCGGTCATGGACTTAATCCGTTCGAAGACAGACCGGGCAATGGATGTTGCGCTCAATCAGATGGAAGGAAAACTTTCACGATTGATCGGGGAATTAAGACAAGCGCTTATCGAAACGTTAGCGCAAGTTGAAGTAAATATTGATTACCCTGAATACGATGACGTCGAAGAAATGACAATTCCGCTTATGATTGAAAAAAGTACATGGGTGAGAAATGAAATTGATAAGTTATTACTTACTTCATCCCAAGGGAAAATTCTTCGAGAAGGCCTGTCTACGGTTATCATTGGGAGGCCAAACGTAGGGAAGTCCTCCTTGCTAAATAGCATCATTCAAGAAAATAAAGCGATTGTAACTGACATAGCGGGGACAACGCGTGATATTATTGAAGAGTACGTTAATGTACGGGGTGTTCCGCTTCGTCTTGTTGATACAGCCGGAATCAGAGAAACGGAAGACATCGTGGAACGAATCGGTGTCGAAAGATCCAGGAAAGTGTTGAAAGAAGCAGATTTAATTCTGCTTGTACTAAACAGTTCTGAAGAGCTTTCTATAGAAGATGAACGCCTATTTGAAACGGTAAAAGGAATGGATACGATTTTTGTTATTAACAAAACCGATCTTCCGCAAAGAATTGATATGCAAAAAGTGATGGAACATGCCGGAACAGGCAAAGTTGTCACAACCTCCCTTTTAAAAGACGAAGGGGTGGATGAATTGGAAGAAGCAATTGCTGGACTCTTTTTCGAAGGAAATCTTGAGTCAGGCGATTTCACATACGTTTCAAACGCAAGACATATCGCACTGTTGCACAACGCACGTGCCACAATTGAAGACGCACTCGCGGCTGCAGAAGCAGGCGTTCCAGTCGATATGATTCAAATTGATGTCACTAGAACTTGGGAAATTCTCGGAGAAATTATCGGGGATACAGTCCAAGATGGTTTAATCAATGAACTTTTCTCTCAGTTTTGCCTCGGAAAATAAAAAATAGAAGGAAGGAATAGAACATGCCCAAATTTGAAGCTGGCACGTTCGATGTCATTGTTATAGGAGCCGGTCATGCCGGAGTAGAGGCGGCATTATCCGCTGCTAAAATGGGTGCAACGACGCTTGTACTTACAATGAATCTAGATATGATTGCCTTTATGCCTTGTAACCCATCACTCGGTGGTCCTGCTAAAGGGATTGTCGTACGTGAAATTGATGCACTTGGTGGCGCAATGGGGAAAGTGATCGACAAAACACATATCCAAATGCGGATGTTGAATACAGGAAAAGGACCAGCAGTACGTGCACTTCGTGCGCAAGCCGATAAAGTCCTTTACCAATCAGAAATGAAACGTCTTCTGGAAGAACAGGAAAATCTGACACTTCATCAAGGTGTTGTGGAAGAAATGATTGTGGAAGATGAAGAAATTAAAGGAGTAATTACACAAGTTGGTGCCGTCTACCGTGCGAAGACAGTTATTATTACAACTGGAACATTCCTGCGTGGTGAAGTTATTATTGGCGACTTGAAATACTCCAGTGGACCGAATAACCAAATGCCTTCAATCAAACTTGCAGATAATATTCGTGAACTTGGCTTTGACATGGTGAGATTTAAAACGGGTACGCCACCGCGTGTCAACAGCAGAACGATTGATTATAGTAAAACTGAGATCCAGCCTGGGGATGATACAGCATGGGCATTCAGTTATGAAACAACTGAATTCATCACGGACCAATTGCCATGCTGGTTGACATATACGTCACCGAGAACACATGAACTAATTAATGAAAACCTCCACTTGTCCCCAATGTATTCAGGGATGATCAAAGGGAAAGGACCACGTTATTGCCCGTCCATTGAAGATAAAATCGTTCGTTTTGCAGATAAGTCACGTCACCAAATCTTCCTTGAACCGGAAGGCCGTAATACCAAAGAAGTGTATGTCCAAGGGTTATCAACGAGCTTGCCGGAACACGTTCAGAAGCAATTGATCGCAAGCGTACCGGGACTTGAAAACGCGGAGATGATGCGTGCGGGTTATGCGATTGAGTATGATGCAATCGTTCCTACGCAACTTTGGCCAACACTTGAAACAAAAAGAATTCGAAATTTATATACTGCTGGTCAGCTTAACGGCACATCCGGATACGAAGAAGCTGCAGGGCAAGGGATTATGGCTGGTATCAATGCGGCTTCCCGCGCTTTAGGAAAAGAAGAATGTGTCCTGGGACGTGCTGATGCATATATAGGTGTCCTCATTGATGACCTTGTTACAAAAGGGACAAGTGAGCCATATCGACTTCTTACATCACGTGCGGAGTATCGACTTTTGTTGCGTCATGACAACGCCGATATGCGTTTGACCGAAATTGGCTATCAAATTGGGCTGATTACTGAAGAACGACATGATGCACACGTTTTAAAGAAGCAACAAATTGAAGATGAAATAAAAAGACTTCGGAAAGTATCGATAAAACCTGACAGTCATGCACAAGAGATTGTACGTGAAACGGGTGGTTCTGAACTAAGAGAACCAATGAAGGCAGCTGATCTTCTGAAACGCCCTGAAATAAAGTATAGTCAAGTGGAAAGAATCGTTCCTCCTACGGAAACGGTTTCCGAAGAAGTGAAAGAACAGGTTGAAATTTTCATTAAATATGAAGGTTATATTGAAAAGTCATTGCAACAAGTAGAGAAAATGAAAAAACTGGAGAACAAACGAATACCTGACAACATTGATTATGATGCAATATCTGGTATCGCAACAGAAGCTAAAAGCGTACTGAATGAAGTTAGACCTTTATCCATAGCGCAAGCGTCTCGTATATCCGGAGTTAATCCAGCCGATATTTCAATTCTTCTCGTCTATATTGAACAAGGAAGAATTGCTAAAATATCAGTTTAAGCTATTTAACTGGTGCGGAATTCAAGTTCCCACCAGTTTTCCTGCTTTTGCGCCTCTTAACAGGCGCATACGCTTTTCTTATTGGGGGGAATATTGATGGATGTTGAACAATTTATTCAAGCTTTGAAAGACAAAGGTATTGAGTTGACTGAAATGCAAATAATGCAGTTTAGCCAGTATTTCAAACTTCTGGTAGAATGGAATGAAAAGATGAACTTGACGGCAATTACTGATGCGCCATCGGTTTATCTGAAACACTTTTATGATTCCATTTCTGCGGCATTTTATATTGATTTAAATGATAGAAAAACAATTTGTGATGTCGGGGCAGGTGCTGGATTTCCAAGTATTCCTTTGAAAATGTGCTTCCCAAACCTTGAAGTAACAATTGTTGATTCGTTAAATAAGAGAATTGGTTTCCTCAAGGCTTTGGCCGAGGAACTTCAACTTGAAAATGTAAACTTTGTCCATGCACGAGCAGAAGATTTTGGACAGGATCAAAAATATCGCGAACAATTTGATATTGTTACTGCTCGAGCGGTTGCACGTCTTTCTGTTTTAGCAGAATTATGTGTTCCACTTGTTAAAAAGGGTGGCGTATTTATAGCGATGAAAGGTGCAGCTGCAGATGATGAATTAGCAGATGCGAAAAAAGCACTTTCCGTTCTCGGTGCTTCCATTAAAGAAGAGCATTCTTTCACATTGCCATTTGAAAATAGTGAACGGAATATCTTTGTTTTCGATAAAGATAAAATTACTCCTAAAAAATACCCTCGTAAACCAGGTGTTCCGAATAAAACACCAATTCAGTAAATTGTTTCACGTGGAACAGCGAGAAAAGGTATACTATCACTATGCATAAATAGTAGAAGTAGGGAGCAGTATTGAAAAGGTGGTGCCGGGAATGAAAAGTCCGTTTTCACGATTTTTTGGAAGTGGGGAGAAAGAATTAGAACCACTCGTTAGCGAAGAAATTCAGCATGAAGTAATAGAGCAAGTGAAAATAGATTCTATTAAACCCAACAAATATCAACCGCGTACAGTTTTTTCTGAAGAGAAGATTGAAGAACTTGCTAGGACAATCCACACGCATGGTGTCATCCAACCAATTGTCATAAGAAAAATTGACGAAGAGCAATATGAAATTATTGCGGGGGAACGTAGATATCGAGCCATGCAAAAGTTGGGATGGTCGGAAGTTCCGGCAATTATTCGAAACCTTGATGATAAAGAAACTGCATCTATTGCTTTGATTGAAAACTTGCAGCGTGAGGAATTGACTGCAATTGAAGAAGCGTATGCATATGAGAAACTTCTAGAACTTCATTCACTAACACAAGAAGCATTGGCACAAAGACTAGGAAAAGGCCAATCCACTGTTGCAAATAAATTGCGGTTATTGAAACTGCCGGATGAAATAAAGAATGGCTTACTGGCAAAAGAAATATCCGAGCGACATGCAAGAGCTTTAATTCCTGTCAAAGATAGTGAATTGCAATCAAAGCTGTACAATGAAGTGATAGAACTGCAGTTGAATGTGAAGCAACTTGAAAATAGAATCTTACAAGTCCTACATCCAAAAGATAGTACCAAAGAGAAAAAAGCAGGACCTAAAAGAAAATCTGTCAGTAAAGATGTACGAATTGCTCTAAATACAATTAGGCAATCGCTTGTCATGGTAACAAAAAGTGGAATTGATGTGAAAACCGAAGAAGAAGACTCGGAGGACTTTTACACAATTACTGTAAAAATTCCGAAAAAGAAATAAGGGAAGACTCTTGCTTGACTCATGCAAGAGTCTTTTTATTACATAATTCTCTACAAAAAATGCTTTTATTGATAGACTAGAAGAAGTAGATAAATTGATATTAAAAGTGCAGGAAGCAGGTGCAGATTTGGGCAGAATTATAGCGATTGCAAATCAAAAAGGGGGCGTCGGAAAAACGACAACATCCGTGAATCTAAGTGCTTGCCTTGCTCATATAGGCAAAAAAGTTCTTTTGATTGATACTGATCCGCAAGGAAATGCAACCAGCGGAGTAGGTGTCAATAAAGGGGAAGTCCAGCAATGTATTTATGATATTTTAATAGATGATGTTAATATAAAAGATGTAATTCGCTCTACTAAAGTGGAAAATCTTGATATCGTTCCTGCAACAATCTCTTTGGCGGGAGCAGAAATTGAGCTAGTTTCAACGATTTCAAGAGAAGTTAGGATGAAGCATGCCATCCAAGAAGCGAAAGATATATACGATTACATTATTATTGATTGCCCGCCTTCCCTTGGATTACTCACTATAAATGCCTTAACTGCATCAGATTCAATTATCATACCTGTTCAATGCGAGTATTATGCACTGGAAGGGTTAAGCCAACTGCTAAGTACGATTCGACTTGTACAGAAGCATTTAAATGAAAATCTAATGATTGATGGCGTTTTACTGACAATGTTCGATGCAAGGACAAATCTAGGGATTCAAGTGATTGAAGAAGTGAAAAAGTACTTTCAAGATAAAGTATATAAAACCATTATCCCAAGAAATGTTAGGTTAAGTGAAGCACCGAGTCATGGTGAACCGATTATTGTCTATGACTCCCGATCACGAGGTGCTGAGGTGTATTTAGAGCTGGCAAAGGAAGTGGTACTCAATGGCTAAGGGTCTTGGAAAAGGGTTAAATGCATTATTCCCTGGAGAGTCACTGACAAAGGCAGAGTCGGTCGAACATATTCATGTAAAAAGTATAAAAGCGAATCCATACCAACCTAGGAAAATATTCGATGAAAGCGCTATTCAAGAACTAAGTGCATCAATTAAAGAACACGGAATCCTTCAACCAATCATTCTAAGAAAAGTCGGTACAACATACGAAATCGTAGTGGGGGAAAGACGATTTCGTGCAGCACAAATGGCGGGTCTGTCAGAAATCCCTGCAGTTGTCCGTACTTTAACTGACGTAGAAACAATGGAGTTTGCCATTCTTGAAAACTTACAAAGAGAGGACCTAACTCCAATTGAAGAGGCTGAAGCTTATCATAATCTAATGGAGAATCTGGGCCTAACACAGGAGCAGCTCGCATTTAGACTTGGGAAAAGTAGACCTCATATCGCAAATCATGTACGATTGCTATCACTTCCAAAAAAAGTACGAAACTATATTACTGAAGGAAAACTTTCAATGGGCCACGGACGGACATTACTTGGTCTACGTAAAAAAGAGCAAATTGCAATTGTGGCAGAACGGGTATTAAAAGAAGGTCATAATGTTCGACAACTTGAAAAACTTGTCCAAAGAATGAATGAAGAAGTTCCACGTGAAACAAAACCGGAAAAAAACAAAGATTTGTTCCTAGCTGAAAGTGAATCTAATCTTAGGGATTATTTCGGTACAAATGTATCAATCAAGAAAACAAAGAACAAAGGGAAAATTGAAATTGAATTTTTCTCAGAGGATGACCTAGAACGTATTCTTGAACTATTGAATGAATGAATAAATATGTACCTATTTTGCCAACTGTGCAAAATAGGTATTATTTTTAACGGGCGGAAGTGAGAATGTGGTTTTGTTCGGAACAATTGTAAATGTCATTTTAATCGTTGCAGGTGCATTCATTGGACGGTTTTTACACAATATACCAGAAAGAATGAAAGAAACCGTCATGTATGGAATCGGACTGGCAGTTGCAGTTATAGGTATACAGATGACTTTTGAAAGTACACAAGTTTTAATTGTTATTATAAGTATCGTCCTCGGGGCTGTAATTGGTGAATGGATGAATTTAGAAAAGAAAGTGAATGACTTAGGGTTATGGATGGAAACTAAGATACCCGCTGGTAAAAAAGGTCCGGGTATTGCACAAGGGTTTGTCACTGCTACGCTTATTTTTGTTGTCGGATCGATGGCGATTATTGGTGCCATTGACAGTGGACTGAGAAATGATCATGATGTCTTAGTAATGAAAGGGATTATTGATGGTTTCACTGCTATCATATTAAGTTCTACACTAGGAATCGGTGTTGCTTTTGCTGCAATTCCTGTACTTCTCTACCAAGGAATTATCACTCTGTTTTCCACTCAAATCAGCCGATTTGTTCCTGATCAATTGCTGGCGTTCTTCATTTCAGAAATGACGGCAACGGGTGGATTAATGATTCTTGCAATAGGGTTAAACTTAATTGGTCTGACAAAAGTGAGAGTTGCAAATCTAATTCCGGGTATTCTTGTAGTAGGCATAATCGTTACAATCATCCACTATCTATGATCTGTGACGACCATGTGCTAACTGCAAAGCACGAGAAATAATGCGACTCATTTCGAATGGCAGGTATAGTCGTGTACTCTGGAGAACAGCATGTTCCATAAATCCTGCAATATTGACGATGCCTTTAATGGATACATCTCCAACAGGAGGTAAAACTTTTCCTACAGCTTTTCCAGGATGGATAGGTCCACTATTAAATAGTAATTGACCAATGGAACCGCCTTGTCCAAGGCAAGCATCTATTGCTACGATAAATGCAGAAGGATTAGAGTTTCGGGTTTCATCGATATGCTGTTGTAGATTAAGGGCATGTAACGGACTTTCTAACGTTCCGATTACAGTGAATGGGAACAGGGGAGACTCTGATAGAAAAGAACCGGTCAGTGGACCTAATGCGTCTCCTGTGGAACGGTCAGTTCCGATACAGAAAAAAATGAGATCTTGAGCATCAAACGGAATGCGTTCGAGGAACAAAGAACTAAGTTTCCAAACAGCGCCCGTTTCCTTGTAATGAATTCTGTAGTCGTATGGTAAAGGAAGAGGATCTCGCATGAAAAAACTCCATTTCTTTTTTTATAACTCAGTCTACGCTCGCAAGTGATTTATTATACGAAAGGAAGAGGATTGTGGCAGTAACAATAAATGAAGACATTAAAAAGTTGAAAGAAGAAGCTGAAGAGGTAAGTGATCTAATATTTAGTTCAAAAACTTGGTTTGATCTTGGCATGCTAGGACTTAAAGTAATCTTCATTATTCTGCTATCCGTCATTGTAGTCAAAATAGGTAAAAGTGTTATTCGCCGCGCATTCAAGGTGAGACTGAAAGGCGCCTTGCGCCATACAGAGCGCCGTGAAACAACATTGGTTAAGTTGCTTCAAAATACATTGTCATATGTCGTTTATTTCGCAGCAATATTAGCAATTCTTTCTGCTTTTACAATCAATGTTACAGGAATTCTTGCAGGGGCTGGAGTATTGGGTCTGGCAGTCGGCTTTGGTGCCCAAAGTCTTGTGAAGGATATCATCAGTGGATTTTTCATCATCTTTGAAGATCAATTTTCAGTGGGTGATTATGTACAAATTGCTTTAACAGTTGGAACGGTCGAAGAAATTGGTTTACGTACGACGAAAATAAGCGCGTATGGCGGGGAAATACATATCATCCCGAACGGAAATATTTCAGAGGTCGTGAACTACTCAATTAATAATTCACTGGCTATAGTAGACATTAGACTGGGATATGAAACAGATATTGCCAAAACAGAAAAACTGTTGGAAGAGTATCTTGCAAACTTATCTGTTGGATATGAAGCACTGATATCACAGCCAATTATCGTAGGCGTACAAGATCTGGGAGCGTCTGAAATTATCATGAGAATTACAGCAGAAACCCAACCTGTGATGCAATACGAAATTGCAAGGAAATTACGCAAAGACTTAAAAATATTCCTGGATCAGAACGGTATTGAAATACCGTACCCGAAAATGGTTATGTATCAACCGAAAAATGAGGTGTAGATAAATGGTGGAAAAAGTTTTTGGGCTAAATGATATTGTTGAGATGAAAAAGCAGCATCCATGCGGAACGAACGCATGGAAAATCATTCGGATGGGGGCGGATATCCGCATTAAGTGTGAGGGATGCGGTCACAGCGTTATGATCCCCCGCAATGAATTTACAAAGAAAATGAAAAAAGTACTTGTCAAAGCGGAGTCTTGACCTTTAACTAGGACCTTGTTCCTCAGGCAGATGGACAACTGAGCCTGCTGTCCTTATAATGGAAGAGTTGCATACAGCATAACTTGATTCAGCAGAAGTCCCCACTTCTATTAGTGGCGTAATTGATATGAATGAGTGAATGAACATATAATGGAGGCTTCTTTAAGCGAAAGTACCGCTTAAAAAGCTCAATGAAAGGTTGTGGGATGAATGGCATTAACAGCTGGAATTGTCGGTCTACCAAACGTGGGCAAATCTACATTATTCAATGCGATTACAAAAGCAGGAGCAGAGGCGGCGAACTATCCGTTCTGTACAATTGATCCGAATGTCGGCATCGTAGAAGTTCCTGATGAAAGACTAGACAAACTAACGGAGCTAGTGACACCGAAGAAAACAGTACCAACCGCTTTTGAATTTACAGATATCGCAGGAATTGTTGAAGGGGCTAGTAAAGGCGAAGGATTAGGAAATAAATTCCTTATGCACATCCGTGAAGTGGATGCAATTTGTCAAGTTGTCCGTTGCTTCGTTGACGAGAATATTACACATGTATCCGGTAAAGTCGATCCAATCGATGACATCGAAATCATTAATTTGGAATTGATCCTTGCTGATATGGAAGCCGTTGAAAAACGATTGGCTCGTGTAACAAAAATGGTGAAACAAAAAGACAAGGTAGCAATGGCAGAAGAACCTATCCTGATTAGACTAAGAGAAGCATTTGAAAACGAAAAGCCTGCACGTTCAATTGACTTCACAGATGATGAATTTGTCTTGGCTAAAGGAATGAACCTTCTCACTATTAAACCGATGCTCTATGTTGCAAATGTTGCGGAAGACGAAGTTGCAGACGCGGAAAACAATGAAAATGTTAAAGCTGTCCGTGAATTTGCTGAAAAAGACAATGCGCAAGTAATTGTTGTCTGTGCAAGAATCGAAGAAGAAATGGCTGAACTTGAAGATGATGAGAAAGCGATGTTCCTTGAAGAACTTGGTATCAAGGAATCAGGACTCGATCAACTCATTAAAGCATCATATAAGCTACTTGGCTTTGCTACCTACTTTACGGCGGGTGTACAAGAGGTTCGCGCTTGGACATTCCGTAAAGGGATGAAAGCACCACAATGTGCTGGTATTATTCATACTGACTTTGAACGTGGATTTATCCGTGCAGAAACAGTTGCTTATGATGACCTGGTTGCTACAGGGTCTATGACAGCTGCCAAAGAAGCAGGCAAAGTCCGCCTTGAAGGTAAAGAGTATATTGTTAAAGACGGCGATGTCATGCTGTTCCGTTTTAACGTATAATAACTGAAAAGCCACATTGGGATAATTCATATCCCAATGTGGCTTTTATTAATTTACCAATTCGCTCGACTTGTTGGGCGAATAGACATAGAGCTTTGGCAATTCAGGGTCGTCCTTGACAACCCAGTCGTCTGGTAGCTCCTTCAATTCTTTATACATGGCAAAGTCACCAGCTGCTCCGCCTATCAATAAAGCAGAGAGACTGATTAACAAGCCGCTCCCCATATAAAGGCCGACAATGGCAGGGAGAATACCTGTCATCCAAAAAGGAAGTAGCAGTGCTTTGCGGATAGCCCGATTCGTCATAAGTTGAGTGGTAGTTGCGTATGCAATGCCCAATTTCAGATTGACTCCTACGACCATCTTTCTCCAGGGGACACCTCCGAATAACCGAAAACCTAAAAGATGAAAAAGTTCATGCAGAATAATTAGTAAGATATATCCGATAATGAAGAAGACAATCGCCCACCAGCTGAATGAAGAAGGAAAGCTTCCCTCTATACCAATTTTAAGAATCCACAGTAGTAAGAGAGCGGAACCGGTTAAAAGTAAGCTGTTTTTTGCCACCTTAGGTAAATCAATCTCGATTACTTTATCGGGTTCAGGAAATTTAATCAAAAATATCACCTCTTTGTAAAAGTATACAAGAAAATAGTTGAAAGATGAATGAAGTTATGCTAACATGTACTGATGTGAGTAATATAATTACTTACTCCTTGCCCGCTGACATCAGCAGGGCCCAAGTCCATAAGGAGGTGACTACAGATGAGAAAGTACGAAATTATGTACATTATCCGCCCAACAGTAGAAGATGAAGCGAAAAAAGCGTTGATTGAACGTTTTGACGAAGTCCTTACTACCAATGGTGCAGAAAACATCGAGTCGAAAGAGTGGGGCAAGCGCCGTCTTGCTTACGAAATCGACGATCTACGTGAAGGTTTCTATCAACTAATTAAGTTGAATGCTGAAACTATAGCAATCGATGAATTTACACGTCTTGCGAACATCAACGAAGATATCATTCGTCATATGATCGTTCGTATTGAAGACTGATCCATATATAAGTTGAAATCTACAAAATAATGAGGGAGGTTGAATTCTAATGATTAACCGAGTTGTTTTAGTAGGACGCTTAACGAAAGACCCTGAGCTTAAGTATACACAAACTGGTATCGCTGTAACACGTTTTACGTTAGCAGTGAACCGGGCCTTCCAAAACGCTTCAGGCGAAAGGGAAGCTGATTTTATCAGTTGTGTAGCTTGGAGAAAACAGGCTGAAAACGTTGCGAATTTCTTGAAAAAGGGAAGTCTTGTCGGAGTAGATGGCCGTATTCAGACGGGTAGCTTTGATGGACAAGATGGAAAGCGTGTTTATACAACAGAAGTTGTAGCAGACAGTACGCAGTTTCTTGAACCGCGCAATGCATCTAGCGAAAATAGAGCGGGAGCTGGCGGAGCACCTTACCAAGGTTCTCAACAAAGCGAGCAACCGAGCTATCAAGATAGACAGCCAAACCAACAATATCAACAACCGAATCAGCAAAATTACACACGTACGGACGATGATCCATTCTCGACAGGCGGAGGTCCGATAGAAGTATCAGACGACGACCTGCCATTCTGATGATCAAACCGTTTTAAAAAACATCGATAAACTGAAAATGACTAACGTTAGGAGGGGAACAATTATGGCAGTACGTCGTGGAGGAAAAAGACGCCGTAAGGTTTGTTATTTCACATCAAATAACATTACAAAAATCGACTATAAAGATACAGATATGCTTAAGAAATTTATTTCTGAGCGTGGAAAGATCTTGCCTCGCCGTGTAACAGGTACAAGCGCGAAGTATCAGCGTAAACTGACACTTGCAATCAAACGCTCACGTATCATGGCACTTCTTCCATTCAGTTCGGAAGAAAGATAATTTTATTTAGATGACCGCCTTGTCAAACCGGCACAACCGGGATGGGGGCGGTTTTTTTATACAAACGAATCTAGTACATATGTTCCACTTTTGGTCTAAAAACAATAATCATGATACAATTGAAGCAACTGTCCATCTAGAATATTGGATTAGGAACTTAAACAAGTGGATAGAAATCATCATCCAGTGAAAGACCGGAGGAATCTTATATTATGCAAGACAACTCAAGAAAAATTACGTACGGAGCAATGATGATTGCGTTGTTTGCAATCTTACTTGCAGTATCGCTATATGCACCGCTAATCGGTAATATAACGATGTTTTTCATACCGTTGCCAATTATTCTTTACAGACTGAAGTATGACCGCGCCTCGTCTCTTCTTGTGCTTGCAACCGGAGTCATACTGTCCTTACTAATTGGAGGCATTTTGCTTGTACCTTTCGCTCTCATCCACGGGCTCTTAGGCTTTGTTATGGGAGAAACTGTGAGATTGGGAAAAACAAAACTTTATATCTTTATGGCTTCTGGCCTGACACTAATTATTACATCACTCGTAATGTATGTGGGTGCTGTTTTGTTATTCGGCATCAATATGATTGAAGAATTAATGAAGGTCATGGAGAGTACGCAAGAGCAGGTAACTACATTTATGAAGCGAGCTGGTGGAGTACCAGACAATTACGATGAAATTGTTGCTTCAACATTTACAATGTATGAAAACACGATCCCTTCCATTTTTATTTTAAGCATCTTTATGTTGGCGTTTATCATTCTCACTTTGAATTTGAGTGTTGCCAAACGGTTGAAATTCGATGTTCCAAAGTTTCCACCATTTCGGGAAATGAAATTACCAGCTATAACAGTAATTTTGTACGGAGTCATTCTTCTGACATCCCTATTTGTAGAAATGAAACCGGGTACGAATCTATTTTTAATTACCAATAATGCCACTGTTATACTAAGGACCTTGTTTCTGCTGCAAGGGATTTCATTCATTTATTACTATGTAAATGAAATGAAGTTACCGAAAGTAGCGACTGTCGTTGCCACAATTTTTGCATTGCTATTGACCCCGGTCACAACGTTAATCGGAATACTAGATGCAGGAGTGAATATACGTGCCTGGGTCAAAAAAGACAAGTCGAAGTAAGGAGATGGGACAATGACGTCGTTTTTTAGAAAAAGAGCAATACGTTATCCATTGACAGTATTGTCGATTCTGGGCTTGTTGGCGGCAGTGCTCCTGCTTTTATCTCATTTTTGGTCAGGACTTATTTTTGCCGTTTTATTCACGACTGCGGCTGGGATTGCGTGGAAATTAGAAGAACAAACCTATATAGAAACGGAAAAACATATTGAAATGTTATCCTATAGGTTGAAGAAAGTCGGAGAAGAGGCACTTCTTGCATTGCCAATTGGCATCATTCTCATTAACGATAAAAACGTTGTTGACTGGGCGAATCCGTATGCGGCAAAGGTATTCGAACGACAGGAGACTTTGATTGGAAATGACTTGTTTGATCTATCAGAGCAATTTCGCGCGATTGTAAAAGGTGAAAGTCTTGAAAATGGTGTACTGACAGTGGGGGAACAGTCCTATAAGGTCTTTTTCAAAGCTGAAGAGAAACTCATTTATTTGTTCGATATTACAGAACAATTGGTGATGGAATCACTTTACTATGAAGATCGCACGGTTCTCGGTATTATTCTAGTAGATAATTATGATGAACTTTCACAAGCAATGGATGATCAGACGAGAAGTCAGCTTAATTCCCTTGTTACCTCACTTATTAATAAGTGGGGAACGGAGAATGGAATCTATGTAAAACGGATTGCAACGGATCGCTTCCTGGCAGTATTCAATGAAGCAACACTCGTTACCTTGGAAAAAACAAAGTTTTCGATTCTAGATGATATTCGTGAAACAACGGCTAAACAGAGTACTGCACTAACGTTGAGTATTGGTGTAGGAATGGGATCAACTTCATTAATCGAATTAGGGGAACTGGCACAATCCAGCCTGGATTTGGTTCTTGGTAGGGGTGGTGACCAGGTGGCTATTAAGCGATTGGATGGCAAGTTGAAGTTTTTCGGAGGGAAAACAAATCCTGTCGAAAAAAGGACAAGGGTTCGTGCTCGAGTTATATCTCATGCTTTGCGTGACCTTATCCAAGGCAGTGATAAAGTTTTTGTTATGGGTCACAAAATTCCGGATATGGATGCCATCGGAGCCGCCATTGGCGTTCAAAAAATGGCACGTATGAATAATATTGAAGGATATGTCGTCGTTAATTTTAATGAGCTTGACGGAAGTGTAACACGGCTCATGGATGAAATTAAGCGCGATGAGGAACTGTTCAATCAATTCATAAGTCCTGAAGAATCGCTTGCTATGATTACAGAAAAGTCATTGATTGTCGTTGTTGACACACATAAGCCGAGTATGGTCATTGATGAACGTCTCATCGAGAAAGCAGAGAAGGTTGTCGTAATAGATCACCATCGTCGCGGGGAAGAGTTCATCAACAATACGATGCTTGTTTACATGGAGCCATATGCGTCATCTACGGCTGAACTCGTTACAGAATTAATTGAATACCAGCCGAAACATGAAAAACTAACAATGCTTGAGTCAACAGCACTGCTAGCAGGTATTATCGTTGATACGAAAAGTTTTACACTCCGTACAGGGGCTAGAACGTTCGAAGCCGCATCGTATTTACGAACAAATGGAGCGGATACCATACTAGTCCAGCGTCTCTTGAAAGAGGATATTGACACCTATGTTTTGAGGGCAAAATTGATTGAGACTGTTGAATTGTCCAATGGCGGTATTGCAATTGCAAAAGGGAAGGACCAAACTGTTTACGGCACTGTTCTGATTGCCCAAACTGCAGATATTCTACTGACGATGCAAGGGGTTGCAGCTTCGTTTGTCATTGCGTCTCGTTCAGATGGTAAAATAGGTATAAGCGCCCGTTCCCTAGGTGAGTTGAATGTTCAACTTGTTATGGAGGAACTTGGGGGTGGCGGCCATTTGACAAACGCGGCATGCCAGCTCGACGTTGGGTCGGTAGAAGAAGCTGAACAAATGCTAAAAGATGTATTAAATACAATGATAGAGAGGGGAAATTCATAATGAAAGTAATTTTTTTGAAAGACGTTAAAGGCGTAGGTACAAAAGGCGACGTGAAAGAGGTATCTGTGGGGTATGCACAGAACTTTCTATTGAAAAATAAGCTAGCGGTTGAAGCGACTGCTGGTAATATTAGCAGACTTGAAGGACAAAAAAACCGGGTTGCAAAAGATGCTGCTGAAGAGTTGGCTGAAGCAATCGTCTTGAAGGAACAAATCGATAAAATCACAGTTGAAATGAAAGCAAAATCAGGTGAGGGTGGCCGTCTATTCGGTTCAATCACTACTAAACAAATTGCAGAAGCCTTGAATAAAACAGAAGGCATTAAAGTGGACCGACGTAAAATGGACTTACCAGATGCAATTCGTGCACTAGGTTTTACAAATGTGCCAATTAAAATTCACCCTGAAGTTACGGCAACACTTAAAGTACATGTAATTGAAGAGGGATAAGGAGAGATTGGATAGATGAACCAGATGATTGATCGCATCCCACCACATAATAATGAAGCGGAACAATCGGTCATCGGTGCTATTTTTCTTGAACCGCAGGCACTCATTACGGCAGCAGAGCTTCTGATGCCCGACGATTTTTACCGGATGGCGCACCAAAAAATCTTTCAAACGATGATTAGTCTAAGTGATAAAGGTCAAGCGATTGACGTTGTCACGGTTACGGAAGAGTTATCCGCTAAAAAAGAACTCGAAGACGTCGGCGGCATTTCATATTTGTCTGAAATCGCAAGCTCTGTTCCAACCGCAGCAAACATCGTGCACTATGCGCGTATCGTGGAAGAGAAAGCACTTCTGCGACGTCTAATACGTGTTGCGACGTCAATCGTAGAAGATGGTTATGCACGTGAGGATGAAGTAGAGGCACTCTTGTCTGAAGCGGAAAAGAAGATGATGGAAGTATCCAACCGGAAGAACGCCGGCGACTTTCGTCATATTAAAGATGTCCTTGTTGAAACGTATGATAATATTGAACTTCTTCATACGCAAAAAGGCGACGTTACAGGAATTCCAACGGGCTTCCGTGATTTAGATAAAATCACAGCCGGTTTTCAGCGTAATGACTTAATCATTGTTGCTGCAAGGCCTTCTGTTGGTAAGACAGCATTTGCTTTAAATGTGGCGCAAAACGTTGCAACTAAAACCGATGAAAATGTTGCCATCTTTAGTTTGGAGATGGGGGCGGAACAGCTTGTCATGCGGATGCTTTGTGCAGAAGGAAATATCGATGCTCAGGTGCTTCGAACAGGTGCACTTGAAGCTGAGGATTGGCGTAAACTTACTATGGCAATGGGTAGCCTTTCAAATGCAGGTATTTTCATTGATGATTCGCCTGGTATCCGTGTAAATGAAATCCGTTCAAAATGCCGTAGATTGCAACAAGAACATGGACTGGGCATGATTATGATTGACTACATGCAGCTGATAGCAGGAAGTGGTTCTAAGCCTGGTGAAAACCGTCAGCAGGAAGTATCGGAAATTTCTCGATCGTTAAAAGCACTCGCCAGAGAATTGAAAGTACCTGTAATTGCCCTTTCACAGCTTTCCCGTGGCGTTGAACAACGTCAAGATAAGCGTCCTATGATGTCCGATCTTCGCGAATCAGGGAGTATCGAGCAAGATGCTGATATTGTTTCGTTTCTTTACCGTGAAGACTATTATGATAAAGAGACGGAAAATCAAAACATGATTGAAATAATTATTGCAAAGCAGCGGAATGGTCCAACTGGAACAGTTACTTTAGCTTTTGCTAAGGAATATAACAAGTTCGTTAATATCGACTGGAGTCAGCATGAATCATCCGCTTATTAATTAAAACGAGCATTATGAGTTTACGGACTCATAATGCTCGTTATTTGTGTTTAATTGACGAGGCAAAACATTTTAATAGAGGTGTAGATCAACTCAATAGTATTAGGAATTGAAAACCCTGTAGGGAGACGAAGGCAATGGGAAAACTACCAATTTCCATTTAAAGCGTAGACCAATGACTCTGTTGTCTAGTACTGAAGGTATACATGTAGGAAAAAAAACATCTCAGAGCACCGGGAACTTCCGGTGCTCTGAGATGTTTTTTTTACTTGAACAATCAAACAAAAGAATATTGAACAGAGAAATGTATGAAAAAGTGAAGAAATCGACATTTATTTCATGAGAAAATGATAAAAAATCAAAATATGTCTATTTTATGTTTTAAGTGGTGGTATTTGGATGTAATTCTACAATCTCGTTACAATTGCCTATAATTCTACAAGAGTACATTAGGATATGTTAGATTAGATAAGCATGTAAAAAATAAACTGTAATCGGTCATTCGATTTGAAATTTGGAAGGAGTTACACATATATGTTTTTCAAAAGAAGCAACCAGGACAAGCTTAAGAAAGTCCTGCCAAACTTCAAACATTCTATCAAAAGGATTCAACTGGTTTCCATCATTACTTTATTGCTGTCAGGTGTTGCAGCACAACCAGGTTATGCAAATAAAACTGAAGATTTATTGACTATATTCCACATCTATTCAAAAGGGGAATATGTAGGGGTTATATCCGACGAGGAGAAGCTTGAACAAATGAAAGAAGATGAGATTCAAAAAACGTCCTCTGAATTTCAAGATCTCCCTCTTATAATAGGAAAAGATTTATCCGTAATTCCTGAAATGGTTTTCACAGCAGAAACGGACGATAGCGAAGTCTTAGAAAAAGTTCAAACCATGATATCGGTTGAAGCGGAAGCGGTTGGTGTTTCAATTGACGGGGAACTGGCATTCTACGTCAAAGACATGGACACATACTATGAACTAATTCGTCAACTGAAGATGCAATATGTCACCGAAAAGGAACTCGATGAATTCGAAGCCCGTACAGCATCTACTGAACCTATACCCCCGCTTAAAGAGGACGAAACCCGTATTACAAACATCGTTATCAGTAAAGGTATAGAGGTAGCGAATGGGGAAACAGATCCTGAAAAGGTGAAAAACGTTGAGCAAGCAATAGATTTTCTTGAAAAAGGAAAACGTGTACAAAAGAAATACAATGTAATTTCCGGAGATATTCTAGGAACAATTGCTGCGGAAAACGAAATGACTACATCTAAACTACTAGAACTAAATCCAGGTATGACACATACAACAATTCTCCGTTCTGGTGATGAACTGAATATAACAGCTGTCGAACCGTATATCGAAGTGGAAGTTCATTATGAAACAAAAGAAAGAAAAGTTATTAAACAAGCAAACAAGGTTGAAGAGGACGATAGTCTTTTTAAAGGGGAAAAGAAAGTTATAGCCAAAGGTTCGGATGGGGAAAAAGAAGTAACGGAACTTATCCGAAAACGGAGCGGTCAAATTATCGGCAAATCTATAACTGAAGAAAGAGTCATTTCTGAGGCGAGAGACAAAGTGACAGTTGTAGGTACGAAAGTGATACCATCAAGAGGATCAGGTACATTTATCAGACCTGTGTCTGGAGGATATATTTCTAGTAAAATGGGCACCCGATGGGGAAGAATTCATCAAGGAATTGATTTCGCACGTCCGTCGTCCTATGAAATTGTAGCTGCAGATAATGGCGTAGTCACAACTGCAGGGAACCATAGCACATTTGGTAATAGAGTTGTTATCACGCATAACAATGGTTATGAAACGCTCTATGCTCATCTATCTTCAATAGATGTCAAAGTAGGACAAACGGTACCACAAGGAACTAAAATAGGAGTAATGGGATCAACTGGTCGTTCGACAGGTGTCCATCTTCATTTTGAAGTATTCAAGAACGGTTCAAATATCGATCCTATGAGCGTGTTAAGATGAATAAACAACTACTGACGGTACACAATGTTGTACCGTCTTTTTTATTAGTTATTCGACAATATCCACGAAATATTGCCCGGGAAATAATTTGGGAAATATAGCCTTAGAACGAGTGAAACGTGCGAATTAGCGACAAGAATGATAGAGTAAAAGGACAGATATAGAGATGCCAACTGGGCTGGAAGGGGAATGTAACATGCAAGATAAAGTAATATTAATAGTCGATGATGAGAAACCAATTGCAGATATACTTGAATTTAATTTGAAAAAAGAAGGATTTACTGTTTACTGTGCATATGACGGAGAAGAAGCGCTAGAAAAAGTTGAAGAAGTGAAACCCGACCTAATGCTACTCGACATTATGCTACCTAAACGGGATGGTATGGAAGTATGTCGAGAAGTCCGGAAGAAATATGACTTTCCGATTATTATGCTGACAGCGAAGGACTCTGAGATTGATAAGGTACTTGGTTTGGAGCTTGGAGCAGATGATTATGTCACAAAACCATTCGGAACCCGTGAACTAATCGCACGAGTCAAAGCTAATTTACGGAGACATATGAAATCTGTCGAAGAAGAGGCGGAAGGTGGGACAAACGATATTACAGTCGGCCACTTAATTGTTCAGCCAGATGCCTACCTCGTGTTAAAAAGAGATGAAAAAATTGAATTGACGCATCGTGAATTTGAATTGCTTCATTATCTTTCCAAACATATCGGACAGGTTATGACACGTGAGCATCTCTTACAGACAGTATGGGGCTATGATTACTTTGGGGATGTACGGACAGTCGATGTAACGATTCGTCGCTTGCGCGAAAAAATAGAAGATACACCGAGCCACCCGACGTGGATTGTCACGAGACGCGGAGTAGGCTATTACTTACGGGATCCAGAACAGGAGTAACAATTATGCAAAAAGTCGGTTTTTTTAGATCTATTCACGTTAAATTTGTTCTAATTTATGTGATGCTCATTCTAATTGCTATGGAAATAATCGGACTCTATTT
Source organism: Sporosarcina sp. Y838 (assembly GCF_056786515.1). NCBI lineage: Bacteria > Bacillati > Bacillota > Bacilli > Caryophanales > Caryophanaceae > Sporosarcina > Sporosarcina sp. Y838. Next base: position 33,817 of record NZ_JBXCJD010000021.1, read on the forward strand.
TGCACGTGAACTCGAAGATAAATTAAAAACAAACTTCACTGACTCAATTTCGGACAGGATGAGTTTGATTGAATTTAGTGTTAGTGAAGAATTGGTAAAGAAACGATCCCCAGACGACCCGGTGACACTCGAAATGAGTCTCCAGGCCGTCCTTTCGGGTTTCACTTCGGAAGACATCAATGAAATCAGGGTTATTAGCGCAGGGAAGATTATCCTTGCTACATCCGCCCTGGACAAAAAGTCGATGGTAGGACAGCGAGCGATGGACGAAATTGTTAGAAAGGCGACTGCCTCAAAAACCCCGAACGATGTTATCAATTTAGATCGGAAAACTAGAAATCGGATTTTGGTACGTGCAACGCCTATTCTTACTGCTGAGGATGAATTAATAGGGACAATCTATCTAGAGGCAGACATTGAAAAGGTGTTTACTCAGATTGATGAAGTGAATCGGATTTTAGCTGGCGGGGTAGCCATATCGTTGACGATAACAATCATTCTTGGCATTTTAATAGCCCAGACAATGACGAGGCCGATATCTGATATGAGACGCCAGGCGCAGACGATGGCAAAAGGGAATTTCTCCAGAAAAGTGCGTGTGTATGGTAACGATGAATTGGGCCAGCTGGCAATTGCTTTTAATCACTTAACAAACCAGTTACAAGAGTCTTATTCAACGACCGAAAGTGAACGACGGAAACTGGCTTCTGTCCTGGAAAATATGACGGATGGTGTCATAGCTACCGATCGAAAAGGGCGTGTCAGTCTTATTAATGACTCCGCTCTTGGAATGCTGAGATTGACAAGGGATCTTGTCCTCAATAGACCGATTTCTAGCATTCTGGGAGTTGAACAAGAATATGCTTTTGAAGATTTAATACAAATTAGAGATTCAATTGCATTGGACTTTAGTACGAACGAACAGCCTTATATTCTGCGTGCCAATTTTTCAGTCACGCAGAGAGAGACTGGATTTGTGAATGGTTTAATCGTTGTTTTACATGATAATACGGAACAAGAAAAAATTGATATGGAGAGACGAGAGTTCGTTTCAAATGTTTCGCATGAGTTGCGTACGCCACTAACGACAATGCGCAGTTATTTAGAAGCATTGGCTGATGGTGCTTGGAAGAATGAAGAGATTGCTCCATCCTTCCTCCACGTAACACAGACCGAAACTGAACGGATGATTCGTCTTGTAAATGACTTAATGAAGTTATCACGAATGGACAGCAGGGATTATGATTTGAATAAAGAATGGGTCGAATTTAATCACTTCTTCAACTCAATCATAGATCGCTTTGAATTTTCAAAGTCTCAAAGTGTTCAATTTATAAGACTGTTGTCTGCCTCCGATTTGTTCGTTGAAATTGATACGGATAAGATGACCCAGGTCCTCGACAATATCATTTCAAATGCACTAAAATACTCTCCAGACGGGGGAAATATCCGCTTTGGAATAATGATGTCTGATGACTTCATTAAAGTAATGATTTCTGATGATGGAATGGGTATACCACAAGCGAACGTGAAGCGGATATTCGATAGGTTTTACCGGGCAGACCGTGCACGATCACGTGCAATGGGTGGAACGGGACTAGGGCTAGCAATTGCCCGCGAAATGATTGGAGCGCATGGTGGAGAGGTATGGGCGGAGAGTGTAGAAGGAAAAGGGACGACAATCTTCTTTACGTTGCCGTTTGAAATCCAAGAGGACGGTGAATGGGAATGAAATATATCGAGATTGTCAAGACAACAGTACTTACCTTACTCGTCGCCTTAAGTATGGTATTGACCTTTTCCATTTGGACATACACTCCCGGTTATGACACGATTGAGCAATTGGCGCCTGTAGACGTAGCCATCGCAGATAAAAAGAAATACAATGAAATTATTAAACCATACAAAACTATATTTAACTTCGGAGATGCATTAAAAGGAACCACCAATCCAGTTGAAATCAATAGCTTTGTAGAAGAGTTGTCTGAATGGAAAATAGGTGATATTAGATCACTTAATAATAACTTTAGTACAGATAATCTGAATACCCTCTTACGGAAACCGAACCGATTTACATTATTCTTTCACGGTGAGGTCCCTTTGACTGTCTATGATAATGTCATAAACATTGATGAACCGATACCGACAGTGCCAGAAATTAGTTTCGATCGGATTGTCGTTGATTGGAATACGGACAATAGTGACATGGATATTTATTTTGTCAGCAGGGCAAATAAGAAAATCTACAGTGCAAAAGCAAAACCGGATGACAATCATAAACTTCAACAATCCATATTAACGGACGCACGGGAACTCGCCGATTATAAGGAGGTAGCCCCTGAAAGCTCTTCTTATATCGTCGTTCCAGTTGAACCTGTAGAAACAACCAAGTATACGTTTATTGAAGGTGATATTTCCCCGAATCGATTCCGGGATGCATTGTTCAACGATCCGAATGCAGTGCGGAGTAGCCAAGTGGGACCTAAGATGGAAGAACTAGGGGATAACCATGCAATAATGAAGATTGATAAGGAAAATAAGAAGTTTGAATATGTTTATCCTACTGCCAAAATTCAAGAACTAGCAATTCCATCTGAATTACTCTCGAACACAGTCAACTTTGTTAATGAACATGGCGGTTGGACAGATGATTTCAGGTATACGTACATGGATCCGAAAACAAGGACCGTACGATTTCGCTTATTCCTGGAGGGGCTTCCCGTTTATTCAGACTCGAGTACCACCACAGAAATTGTACAAAAATGGGGAGATAAACAGATATTCAATTATAAGAGACCCTACTATCGCCTTGATTTTTTTATTGATGATGAACCTGCAACACTCCCTTCAGGCGTAGAGATTGCCGAAAGGCTAATTGACTCGGAAATGCTGGATTTTGAAACTGTTGATGAAATTGCTCCAGGGTATTTTATGAAGCGAAATACTGATAGAGGAAATATCATAATGGAACCGGCGTGGTTTTACTTGGTGAAAGGAAACAACACTGAAAATTGGCATCGTTTTTCACCTGAAACTTTAGGAGGTGAGCTGATTGGATTGGAATAAGACGAAAACGATATTCATCATCGTATTTTCAATAGTGAACGTTTTTCTGTACACGCTTTACCTCAACAAGGTTACGCAGGCACAAAATGTTCAAGTGCTGGGTGAAACACCAATCGAGGAATTGCTGAAGATGGAAAACATTACGTATGATAAACTACCACCTTTTAAAAATGAACCCTTTTATGTGTCTGCAAAGCCTATGATATTATCCGATGCAAAACTAGCAGAACTTGAAAATCAAAAAGGCGAAGTTGTCGATGAAACACTTCTAAAATCGACTTTGATAGAGCCGTTCAGTCTACTGAATGTAAAAGGGGAAATTGAATTCACAGAGTTCCTGTCAAAGCATGTAATGGGCGGAGAAAGTTATGTCCAATGGGAAGTTAATAAAGATGAGAGAAAAGCTATACTCTTCCAAAAGGTCGACGGAGATCCAATTTACCATAGCCTCAATGCGATGTTGATAATCTATTGGAATGAGGATGGGGAAGCGACGAAATACGAGCAAAGTATGCTCGGTGAATTCGATCGTTTCAACCGGAAAAATGATCTTCTATCACCCATTGAAGCAATCGGTAACTTGTATTCACGGGATTATTTGAAAAAGGATTACAAAGTAAAGCAAATGACGCTAGGTTATTCCAGTCTTGTTCAAGTGACAGAAACCCAAGTGTTTGCTCCGACGTGGCATGTTCGTGTAGAATTAAAGGATGGCGAAATTGAAGATTACTTCATTAATGCGATCGAAGGTATGATTATAGAGTTTCAACCTGAACCGCTTGAAGAAGAGAATGAATAAGGAGTTTTTTTAATGCGTTTTAGCGTACTCGCAAGCGGCAGTAGCGGCAATGCGGTTTTTATAGAAAATGACGAACATACATTTATTGTAGACGCGGGATTTAGTGCAAAGAAAATGGATAGTTTAGTTGCTGGCATTGGCCGTTCTATGAAAGATGTCGATGGTATTTTTGTCACACATGAGCATAGTGACCATATAAAAGGGATTGGTGTTGTTGCGCGTAAATACGGTATGCCCATTTACGCAAATGAAAAGACATGGGCGGCGATGGATGGACTCGTAGGCAACATACCTCTCGATCAGCGTTTTCAATTTGATATGGAAACAGTTAAATCATTTGGTTCACTCGACATTCAATCATTTGCTGTTTCACATGATGCAGCAGATCCGATGTTTTATGTTTTCCATGAAAACGGTCGAAAACTTGCGGTTATCACGGATACTGGTTATGTAAGTGACAGGATGAAAGGCTTCATACACGGAGCAGATGCTTTTGTCTTTGAAAGCAATCATGATGTCAGTATGTTGCAAGTTGGCCGTTATCCTTGGTCCGTCAAACGGCGGATCCTGAGTGATGTCGGCCATGTTTCTAATGAAGACGCTGCAGTAGCAATGAGTGAAGTTGTTGAGCAAAAAGATACGAAGATCTATCTATCACATTTAAGTAAAGACAATAATATGAAAGACCTTGCAAGGATGAGTGTTTCACAAACGTTGGAAACATGCGGAATTAGGACAGGTGAATTCGTTCATCTATACGATACGGATGCTGACCAGCCAACTGAACTCGTCACCGTGTAAATAATGAAATAACCTTACCTTCAAGGGATTTTACCTAAATCCTCAATAGGTAAGGTTTTTTATATTGAAATATATGAATTAGGGTAATGTTAACTACAACGTTCTTTTCAGAAAGGGAGAGGTAAATGGATGAATTCAATCAAAATATGGACGATAGGGAATTAAGACCGCTTCTAGAAGAACCTTCACAGCAGCCAGTTCCACAGCGGCCCAGAAAAAGAGGTGGCTTCTTACCGGGGCTTCTGGGTGTACTACTCGGTGCATTGATCGTCTGGTTCATCATGCATAATGGAAATGACATCACAGAAGACACAGAGAGTGCGACAACTGCCCAGAAGGCTGGTGAGATAGGAACAGAGCGTGTTTCCTTCGATGTGAATAATGATGTGACTGATATTGTCGAAAAAGTGGCAGATTCGGTTGTTGGTGTAACAAATTTGAAAACGGACCGTGATATCTGGTCGACAACTGAAACAACGAGAGAAACAGGGTCCGGTTCGGGTGTCATTTATAAAAAACAAGGGAATACAGCATATATAGTTACAAACCATCACGTAGTAGAAGGCGCAACTGAAATTGAGATATCCTTCGATGATGGCTCAAAGACAGCAGGAAAGATTGTAGGAAGCGATATGTGGACAGATTTGGCTGTTATTGAAATTGATGCTGCAGTTGTAAAAACAATTATCGAGTTTGGTGACTCGGATGCTTTGAAACGTGGAGAACCTGTTATCGCAATCGGTAATCCGCTCGGGCTTGGTTTTTCAGGTTCCGTAACTGTCGGGGTCGTATCCGGGAAAGACCGTTCAATTCCAATCGATTTTGATGGTAATGGATCAGTGGACTGGTTTGCAGACGTCATGCAAACTGACGCTGCCATTAATCCGGGGAACTCAGGAGGAGCGCTTATTAATCTTGCGGGTCAGTTAATTGGCATCAATTCCATGAAAATATCAGAGGCAACTGTTGAAGGAATAGGACTTGCGATTCCAATAAACCTTGCTATGCCTATTATTGATCAACTAGAAAAGCTGGGTGAGGTAAACCGCCCAACGATGGGCGTTACATTACTCGATCTCCGAAGCATTCCAGCACAACAACAGCGGGAAATGTTGAAGTTACCCGAAAGTGTAACAGATGGCGTAGTTATCAATGATGTCATAGCTAACTCTTCTGCTGAAATTGCGGGTGTGAAACAGTACGATGTTATCGTCGAAATGGACGGCGAAAAGATAGAAGATATGGTCAGCCTGCGTAAACATCTGTATAATGCGAAGAATGTAGGTGACACGATGCAAATGAAAGTGTATCGACAAGGGAAGTTACTTGAAATTGAAATGGTTTTAAGAGACGGAAACTCGTTCTAGTAATAAAAGTTACAAACAATTTACATTTCAGTTTATCCACAGTAGGCGAGGTAGCTAGCCGATAGCTATTTTGCCTACTTTTTTTATTATATTCACTATTTGTGGATAAATCTAAAAATTTGTGAATAACTTTGTGTGAAAGAAAAAGGATGAAAGTAGGGATAAAAAATGAGGATATATAGCTGCGAAACCCATATAAACCATGCACTTGACGTTTTTGTGGCAGATCAGGTAAAGTTTCCAGTTATGGAATCTGTACGAGATGAAGAAAAGTTATCCACAAAATGCTCCTATTGTGAAGAGCCAGCATTGTATGTTGTGGCGAACGATTAGTCGAACACAACATGTAGATAACTCCTGTGGATATGTGCATAAGTTTTGTTTATAACAAATATAAAAAGGTGGATAACTTGTGAATATTACAATTGTGACAGTGGGAAAACTAAAAGAAAAGTATTTGAAGATGGGGATTGAAGAGTTTTCAAAAAGACTCGGAGCATATACAAAAATACAGCTCGTCGAAGTGGCTGATGAAAAAGCGCCCGAATCATTAAGTGATGCCGACATGGAAATTGTAAAGAAAAAAGAAGCGGATCGTATTTTGTCGAAAATAGGGACAGATGCGTATGTGATTGTACTTGCGATTGATGGGAAGATGAAGACGTCGGAGGAGTTATCGGCAGACCTAGAGTCATTGATGACTTATGGAAGAAGCAAAGTGACATTTGTTATTGGGGGGTCACTTGGACTCCACGAAAGTGTGATGAAACGCTCGGATGAATCGTTGTCTTTTTCGAAAATGACCTTTCCCCATCAAATGATGAAGCTCATATTGCTGGAGCAAGTGTATAGGGCTTTTAGAATTATGAAAAATGAACCGTATCATAAGTAAATTATTAAATTACCATTTGTGTTGAAAGAAAGAATTTTAGTGAACATTCTAGGTGGCAACTAAAGGTTGCACCTAGATGCGCCTATAACTAGCTTTACTTTATCTACTTACTTCTGAAATACTGTAATTGCTAGGAAAGGCGATGAAAAGTATGATTTTAAGTGATCGTTTAAAAAAGGAAAGAGAAAAACAGGGTTGGTCACAAGCAGAACTCGCTGAAAAGCTTCATGTTAGTCGCCAATCGGTTTCCAAATGGGAGACAGGAAAAAACTATCCGAGTATCGAGGTAATCATCGATTTGAGTGATTTATTTGGTATTACGATAGACGAGCTTTTAAGAAGTGATGAAGAGTTAAAAGAGAAAGTAATTCAAGATAGTAAGCAATTGGCATATCCAAAGTGGAAAGTTTTGTTCGACAGTATGTTTTTGGTAGGTGTATTTTTATTAGCATCAAAAGTAATTATTATCGTTTTAAATAATTTTGTGGGTACAAATATTCTTTTACTAGAAGGTTTACCGAAAGTAGTCACCAACTTTTTACCACTACTTTTAATGGTAATTGGCGGTATTGGCAGTGATCAGTTGAAAGGTAAATATAGTTGATTTTTCGAATCACAGCGGACACTTGGAGAGACATGGTAATAAATTAATGCAATAATAGGGTAAAGGATACTACTGATAATGACTATGCAATTAGGAAAGGTTTTGAGGGATAAAAATGACTAATAACGATATATTAATTAGGTTAAGATATGCGTTGGATATAAAAGATATGGATATGGTTGAAATTTTTGGGCTAGGCGGCATTCAAACAACGAAAGAAGAAGTACAAGAAATGTTATCAAAAGCAAAAAATAGTAGTACGAATGAAGTGCAAGACGATGAATATGTTAAAAAAATCGACAACATTACGTTAGAGTCCTTTTTAAACGGTTTAGTTCGTTTAAAAAGAGGAACACAAGATACAAAACCAGAGGATTCCCAAAAACAATTCTTAATGGCAAATAACAATCGTAATGTTAATAATATCCTGCTCAAAAAAGTGAAGATTGCACTTTCACTTACAAGTGAAGACATTCTTGATATCTTAGAAGACACAGGAGTCAATATTTCTAAAAGCGAATTGAGTGCAGTTCTTAGAAAAGAAGGACAACGAAATTATAAAGAATGTGGCGACAGATACGCTAGAAACTTCCTAAAAGGATTGGCAAGTAGATATCGTCAATAATCAATAAATTATATTATGAAAGCACATCGATGGGACTAGTTGATGTGCTTTTTTGTCTATATTTTTTTGAAATAGATCGGGTCAATCATCTTTTCTCATAATAAAACTAAGATGTCTCCCGCTCTTTTTGTCTTGACGGTACGAAAAACCATCCGAGCTTACATACGTGCAGGTCTCGTCAATTGTAATCTGCTCAGTCGGAATGCCTGCCAACTCACATTGTTTTTTCACGACTCGCTGATTGTCAATGTGATACTTGTGGGTTTGATCATTGTAATAGATAAAATCATCCGTATAGCCTAGATCTTTGAATTTTAAGTATACATCTTCATCGACTTCAAACTTTTCTTGGCTCAGTGCTGCACCAATCTGGACACGAAAATCACTCGGGTTGCATTGTTTATCCAGTTTCAAATGCTCGAAAACTTTCGAGGAGACTTCTTTTACTGTACCTTGCCATCCCGAATGAATCACACCAATCACACCCGATGCATCATTGTGGAAAATCACTGGAACACAATCGGCAGTAAAGCTACATAATAATAGATTCGGCTCAAATGTGTATAAGGCGTCTGTATCAGCAATAGCGGTATCCATTTGATTTGCGCCTCGCCCTTTGTCATGAAGTGTCACTTCATGGAAATTGGAGCTATGTGTTTGATGAGCACAAACAAAAGCTTCCAACTCACAATTCAAGAAAGTAGCTAATTTTTGCCGATTTTGTCTTACATCATCAGGGTTTATACATGCGTGGAGAGCCATATTATTGTTATCAAGCTCGGTTTCATCCTTCATGGTAATGCCCGCGATTAGTTTTTCATTTTTTGTATACAATTTTGTATTCATGTAATCACCTTTTTCTACTATAGGATAATGGGCTATGGAGAGAATTAGAAATCCTCCTATTACCGCTTCTGCGCTTTGTGGATGCCTCCCGCGATAAGCGAGGGCACTGAAAAAGTCCGATTTCCTTCAATCCCGTTGATTTCCGTTCCGAGCGGACGCTATCCGCGGGCACGGCTTCAGCCTCCTCGTCACTGCGTTCCTGTGGGGTCTTCAGCTCGCGCTGTTCCCGCTGGAGTCGCCGCTCTCCACTACAATCAACTAGTTCTTATTATAATAAAGAAATTTTTCAGTGGCCTCCGATAAGCCGGAAAGGAGACCGCTTTCAGTCTTATCGCTCCGGCTACCACGAAGTTGCGCCTTCGTTGGATAAGTCTATGTTAGATAGTGTATTTCGTTATTGGGTATGAGATTTGCAACCTCTAGTGCATTCTACATTGAATTAAATCAGTATCAAATAGCAATAACAATATAATCTCAGTCAATACATTTCAAAATGACAACACTCTCAATAATGAACACACCAGCGCAGGCGCGTCAAAGGGGTAGCCGAAGCCCTGAGACTGGATGCGAAGCGCTAATCCAGGCTCATGGCGAAAGGCATCCCCAAAGCGCCAAGCGGTCTACAATGTACACCCCAAAGCGCTAAGTGATCTACAATTCACACTCCGAATTGCAACTCCCTCAATAATGTTGGCTTTTAACCCTTTGACTGAGATAATACAACAACTCCATAAAGAGTGCGGTTAGAATCCCCATAAGCATCCCGTTTGAGAGGATTGGTCGTGCCAGTAGTGGAATTGTTGTAAAAACGGTTGCGGGGAGTGACATGATTGACAGTCCCAGTAACGCAGGAATTGCAATGCGGTAGACGGTTCTTGGCTCAAATGTCAGGCCCTCGATATTACGGATTGCTGAACGGAATAGCTGGATATAGGCTACAAAAAGCACCGTATTTCCGACGCTTTGTGGAATGGTCGAAAAAAATGTACTAAGCATTGGATTCATCCCCAGAAGAATGAATAGAGCAGAACCTATGAAAAATGGTGCCCTGTCACGAATCCCGGACGACTGTAATAAACCTAATGAAGAAGTATAGGGTGCATAAGGAACGAGTCCAAGAACACCTGAAGCAGTTGAAAACAGTCCTGTTAGTAGGAAAGAGGACCGATATTGTTTTGGCGTCGTTTCTTTTTCGAAAATATCTTCTGCCCCTTTTAATGTGGCTATCGTATTTGTTGTGTTTAATAGTCCAGTGATAATAACAGTAATCACTATGCCCCATTCGAACGTAGTGGGGGAACCCCATGGAAACCAAGTGAGGAAAGGTGTCGTGTTAATTGTTTCTGTGGCCTCCACTGGAAATAGAATTACAGCACCAATCCAACCGACCGTCATCCCAATGAGAAGGTTCAAACTGCTGATGATTCCTTTTCCTAATACATGAATCAGAATCGTAAGTGTAGCGAGGAGAAACGAAAAAACTGCAACTTTTACATCGATAGAATCTCCTGTATTTAGACCAATCATTCCTTTTAAGAAAACAGTAATAAGCTGATTGGCTAACAACAGAAGGAAAACAAACATCACTACAGGTGTAAACCATTTTTTTAGGACTTCCCCGATGCCGAGCATTCCAAGAAGGGCAACGATTACACCAGAAATCATGACTCCAATTGCAATACTACCGCCAACCGTTGTTAGTTCTAGATGCATTGTACTAGCGGTTGCAGCCAGGCTTAAAATGACGCCCCACCAAAGACCCGATTGGCCCTCCATTAATGCTAAGCGATGCCCGAAGAGTCCCTGCAGAAGACAGGCTACTCCTGTAAAAATGAAAGAACGCTGAATAGCTGATACTATTTCAACAGACTCCAGCTGAAAAGCACTGCCAACTGAGATTGGAATGACCACCGTATTAGCGAACATAAAGAAAAGCCATTGAAATCCAGCTAACACAGTGACAGACATTCGTAATTGTTTTGTGTCCAATTTACCCACCGCTCCTTAACAAGAAAACGTCTTCTATTCCAATACCTAAATTTTAAGACGCATAGATAAAGGCGAGTATACCATTACCAGTTAACTAATAATACAGTTAGTTGTACTGAGAAAGAGAATTCAATCAACAATACCATTACCTTGACTGATATTGATAAAAACGTTAAAACAGAACTATACTGTTTTTATCGAAAATGCGACTATGTTTATAACAATGCGTAAATCATAATACCAGGCAAAGTTTGTTTAACGAAAAAAGGTTGAGTGCTTGTGAAAGCATGCTGAATAAACAATGAAAACACAGACTTTTAAAGTTATCAGGGTTTTTTTCTTATGTTTTGATACAATGTATGTAAACAGGCGGGAGGACCTCTTATGTATGATAAAAAATGCGATCGATCGCTACGTATTAATACCGTCGGTACCCGGGAATGGTTGCATCAGTCCTCTCATTATAACCGGTACGAAGCGACGCCTTATGATGCCTTGGATCAGTTTTTTCAAGTCTATGAACTGACAAAAACGGATAGCGTTGTAGATTTTGGATGTGGCAAAGGCAGGCTGCCTTTTTACATACATAATCGATTTGATGTTTCAGTGACGGGGATTGAAATGAGTGGACAACTGTATACAGAAGCGCTTGAAAATCAGGCGAGTTACATGAAAAAGGTTAAGCGGACAAATGCATCTATCTATTTTGAACGCTGTCTAGCTGAGGAGTACGAGGTCGATGCGGGAGATAATCGGTTTTATTTCTTCAATCCATTTTCGATTCAAATCTTCATGAAAGTCGTTGATAATATTCTTCTTTCTGTTGAAAAGAATCAACGGTCTGTAGATATCATCCTTTATTATCCCACTAGTGATTATATTGAATTCCTTGAAAATAATACTCCCTTTGAACTCATTAAGGGAGTAAAAGTATCCGGTATGCGCGAGAAAGATCCCAATGAACTTTTTCTGGTGTTGCGTTTCGGGACAGACAAATGAAAGAAAACCCGCATTCATAGCAGTTGAATGCGGGTTTTCTTGTCGTCAATCAGATTATTTCATTGGATTCAAATTCGATATCGCAAATAGGGTAGTGACTTGCTCCTTGAGCAGCGGCCTGTAATAATAGTAGCCTTGTACTTCATCACAATCCAAGTCTTTTAAAAAACGTGCTTGTTCTTCCGTTTCAACGCCTTCTGCAATAACTTTTAAATTCAAGTTTTTTGCCAGACTGATGATGGTTTTAACAATGGCTTTGTTGCTTGTACTCGTACCTTGTACAAATACCTGGTCGATTTTCAAGTGGGTAATCGGAAAATTACTAATATAACTAAGTGATGAGAATCCAGTCCCGAAATCATCGATGCTGATATTGATGCCGATTTTTCTAAGCTGATAGAGCGTTTTCTGACAGTTCAAAGCGTCTGACGTCATGCTTTCGGTTATTTCCAAGTTTAGATAGTGCGGCTGTAGCTCTGTTTGGACAAGTGTTTCTTCTATTTGCTTGGCAAAATTGGTTTGCATGAACTGGATAAATGAAACATTGACACTGATCTGTAACTTCGGGAAATCAGTTTCTTGCCACTTCTTAGTCTGTGCACACGCTGTTTCGAGCACCCATTGGCCGATTGGGACAATCAAACCAGTTTCTTCTGCAATCGGAATAAAGTCAGCGGGTGAAATTATGCCTTTCGATGGATGATGCCACCGGATAAGAGCTTCCAATCCGGTTATTTCACCTGTGTTGATATCGATTTGGGGTTGATAATAGAGCAGGAACTGATCTCTTTTTAGTGCATGCCGAAGTTCCATTTCCAGTGTCATTTTTTCGACGATGTCACGATGTAAATCCTCTGTGAAAAATTGATAGTTATTTTTTCCTTTTTCTTTTGCAAGGTACATTGCTGAATCAGCATTTCTAGTTAAGGTCTCATAATCATGTCCATCTTCCGGAAAAGTGCTGATGCCGATGCTTGAAGTGACATACAAGTCCATGTTCTGAAGAGTCAGCGGGTGTGTTAGTTCATCGACGATTCGTGCAGCTATTGTATCCGCTTCCAATGGCTGGCAGAAAGGAAGTAAAATGATATACTCATCTCCACCATGGCGTGCAACAAAATCATTTTTCCGAACAGATTTCAGTAATCTTTGTCCTACGGCTATTAGTAGCTGATCTCCGATTGGATGACCCATAGAATCATTGACATTCTTAAAGCGATCGAGGTCGATAAACATAATTGCAAATTGAGTATTTTCTATCTGTGCTTGTACAATTTCTTCATTTACTTTTTTTTGAAAAAGTCTTCTATTTGGCAAACCCGTCAAATGATCATAAAATGCCATATGTTCAACAAGTTTTTCCGCTTCTTTCCGTTCGGAAATATCGATGGCGGTACCCACTACTTCAACCACCTCGCCGTCTACAGAAATCGGTGACAAATAAACTAGAAAAGTATAACCATAGAGAAGCAATTCAAATTGAACAACCTTACCTTCCATCCCTTTCGTTAGATCACGGAATATCTGAGCAAGTTCCTTTTTTGAAAAAGAAGATTCCACTTTGCGCAAATTGATTTTTTCCACAGTAATACCGAGTTCTTGTGCAATCTTACCCTCCATAAGTGTGAATAGGATTTTTCCTTTGTCATCGTATGTATACTTAAAAATTGCATTTTGTAGGTTTTTTACAGTCTGGCAGAAATCATTATTTAAAGCAATTTCAAGTGATTGCTCCGCTTCTTTTCTAGCAGTGATATCTGATCGGATGGCGATGTATTGATAAGGTCCTCCTTTATTATTAAGAAGGGGGACAATTGTGGTGTTAACCCAATAGCTTTTTCCATCTTTTGATCGGTTTTTCACATCACCCGTCCAAATTTTCCCCTTTCCGATTGTCTGCCACATTTCTTTGAAGAAGCTTTTAGGGTGATGACCTGAGTTAACGATTCGGTGAGTTTGTCCAATTAGTTCTTCAAGCGGATACTGAGACAGTTCACAAAATTTATCATTTGCATAAGTGATCAATCCTTTTCGATCAGTGATGGCAACAATGGTAGATTGATTGAGTGCATTTTCGATATTATTAAAGTCTAACAGTGCTTTTTTATAATTGTCATCCATCAGTACTTTGCTTGTAATGTCCATATCGAAAGAAATATACTGTATGATTTGGTCATTATCGCCAAGAACAGGGACGATGGTTGCTTGGATCCAGAATGGAGTTCCGTCTTTGGCGTGACTCTTTATTTTTTGATGTGATACTTTATGGTTCATTACTTCATTTTTTATTTCGAGAAGGGTAGTCTCATCGGAGTAGTCGCTATTGAGAAATCCATATGTTTTCCCAATTAACTCTTCGGCCTGGTATTTTGTGATATCGCAAAAAATTTGGTTCACATAAGTGATAAATCCGTTAGCATCTATAATAGAAACAGCAAAATTCTCCTCTAGTAGCAGAGATACAGATGAGAGATTTTGAATTCTTGATAACATTATGTAATAGTTCCTTCCCATCCGTCATTTATTTTAATCAGCATTTTTAAGTGCGAAAGAATAGTCGTTCTCCACATAATTTTGATAATCATACAAGCTTTTCTATCATCTATCTATTAGGCATAACCCTATACTATTTCAATACTTTTACATTATAAACAATGCATGGCATTCTCCGCTTCATCCCAAGGGACAGGATAGCCTTTCCCTTTCGCACAGAAAATAGAGGTGGATGAGTATTCGGGATCCGCCTCTTTATTATAACCAATTTCATCTATGATGTGCTTCTCATTATGACATTCATCATAGCCACCGAATAACAGACTTAATGTCCCTTTTCCATGCGTAAAAGAAGCTAAGGTGGTGCTGTAATTCATGAAAGTAGCGACGGGAACTCGTCCCTTCACAATCACCAATCCGTGTGTGGTTTCGGGCGGGTCAAAGCTGCCGGATGCCTGTTGAATATCTGACAATACGCGTCCCATATGATCCAAATCCACTTTTAGTTTGAAATTGTAATAAGGTTCCAGAAGTCTATTCTTGGCTTTCTCCAAGCCTTGCCGCAATGCCCGGAAGGTTGCCTCTCTAAAATCACCGCCAGACGTGTGCTCATTATGTCCACGTCCCGTCAGTAAGGTTAGTTTCACATCAGTGAGGGGAGAACCCGTTAGTAAGCCGTTATGATCCCGCTCGAATAAATGGCTACGTACTAAGTTTTGATGGCCAATCGATAGGTCGTTGGCATGGCATACATTTTCAAATTGTAATCCACTATTTCTGGCTGCAGGTTCGATTGATAGATGTACTTCGGCGTAATGCTTCAACGGTTCAAAATGGCCGTACCCTGTAACTGTCGTTTCAATGGTTTCTTTATACAGTATTTTGGGGTCACCAAAAGAAACGTCTAGGGAAAAACGTTCTTTGACAATTTGCTGAAGGACTTCGAGCTGGATGGTGCCCATGACATGAACGTGGATTTCTTGAAAGTGTTCGTCCCAAGTTACGGCTAGTGAAGGGTCTTCCGCATCCAATAAGTTGAAGCATTGCAGTACTTCTTTGACGTGGATGGATGAATTGAAAATGACTTTCGATTTGAGGGTCGGAATCATATCGTATATCGACTTTTCTGTAAGCGTACCTATCCCGTCGCCGATGGATGCCTGCGTCAATCCTGTAACAGCAAATAGTTCACCTGCATGAATTTGTTCAACTGACTTAAACTTATTACCATTATAGATACGGATTTGTGTTGCTTTTTCGGTGGTATTGCCATAGTTCACCTCATCCCTAACACTTAGCGTGCCACTCAGGGATTTCAGGTATGTGACTCGATTGCCATTTATATCATGACGGATTTTATAAACGCGTGCAGCGAATTCACTGTCATCGTTGTAAGAAGTAGTGGTCAATAAATCGAGTTTCCTCCAAAAATCAAGAATACCGATGTCTTTTAGTGCTGAACCGCTAGAAACTGCAAAGACGTTGTTTTCTTTAATCATCGTTTGTAGCGTTTCAAGCCATAAGCTCAAATCATAACCGGAATTCATGTAGGTTTCCAGCAATTCTTCATCCCGCTCCGCTACAAATTCGATGAGTTCTTCTTGCATGATTCCTTCATTAAAAGAAGTCGTGAGATCACAAATGTCTTCCGATAGATTGGTCCGTATTTCATGTATGATATTGTCGACGTTCGTTCCTTCACGATCGGTTTTATTGATGAAGAAAAATGTAGGGACTTGATGTTTTCGAAGCAGCTGCCACACAGTATCAGTATGGCCTTCCACGCCGTCGCTCGCGCTAATGATAATTATGGCGTAATCCATTACTTGAATGGCACGTTCCATCTCGGGAGAAAAGTCGACATGTCCGGGCGTATCGATAATCGTATACATGGAGCCATTATAGGAGATAGATGCCTGATCTGCGAAAACAGTGATTCCTCTCTCTTTTTCAATGGCATGGCTATCGAGGAAGGCATCTTTGTGGTCCACGCGTCCTCTTTGTTTAATGCGATGTGTATGATAAAGCAGTTGTTCAGAGAAAGTTGTTTTTCCTGCATCAACGTGTGCGAGTATACCGATTGTTTTATACATGATGTCGCTCCTGTCCGTTTCTTGCTTTACCCGTAGTATAGCAAATCTGAATTGGGCGAATGACCTTAAATAGGTGGTATAATGAAAAGACAACTTTAGTGCGAAGGAGGAATCAGTTTATGAAATATTCAAAAACGAAAATGGAGAAGCTTGTGAAGAATGATCCGGAGCTGTCAAAACGTCTGAAACAGATAATGGCAGAACTTGACTTGGAGAAAAGTTTCGCTTTGAAAGCGTTGTATCATGCAGATGTAAAAGACGGTGGCAACCATCAAAGAAATTATCAAGAGCTGTAATGATTTTGAAAGCGTGTAGAGCGAAATATGGCTCTGGACGCTTTTTTAATTAAAGGATAATAAAACAGTTGATTTATTATAGTTATTTTATTATTTAAGTTTGTGTAGGTATAAAAACTGTGATTTGTCCATGATAGAACTTCATTTTATAATATGACACATCTGTTGATTAACCAGAAAAAACCAGTAAACAACTTGAATATACATTGGGCTCTACGTGTGTAGTTGGTTTTGGATCGCTTTGAATTGAACAACTTCTATACCATTATCGAGATGTCTTAGTAAGTAGGGATGCGACTTCGTCGCATCCCTACTTACTTTGTGCGCCCAGCATGGGCGTAGTCTATAGGGTGCAAGTCCCGAACTGTGAAGGCAGAAGTAGTAGTTAGCTTAACGCAAGGGTGTCCATGGTGACGTGGAATCTGAAGGAAGCGAGCGGCAAACCTCCGGTCTGAGGAACACGAACTTCATATAAGGCTATGTACGATTGGGTGAGTTTGCAAAGCAAA
>NZ_JBXCJD010000022.1:0-50744 GCF_056786515.1 Sporosarcina sp. Y838
CGACTTGCATGTATTAGGCATGCCGCCAGCGTTCGTCCTGAGCCAGGATCAAACTCTCCATAATAGAAGAAAATGAATAGCTCATTTCTTGCTGACTAGAATCCGAAGATTCTTGTGTGTGTTTCTTTTCGCTCGACCGAAATCGACTTACTTCGAAACGTTTTGCTCAAGTGCGTTCACACTCTCGCGATATCTCATTGATGTTTTGCTGTTCAGTTTTCAAGGTTCATTTGGCGAGGAACTGATTTACTTTCCTCTTTATTTGTTTGCCGCTTGTTTCAGTGGCAACTCTTATATCATACCAAGCTATGTCGTCCGTGTCAACAACTAATTTCAATTTATTTTTTCAAGTTTTGACTAAACACTATGTGTCGGACTGGCAACGTTATCTAATATATCACCTGGCTACTTTTAATGCAACACTAATTTTGAATTAGTTTCATCTTTTTATCCAAATCTATAAAAAACGCTGTGTAATAGCCCTTTAATAGGCATTACACAGCGGTTAACTCCATTTATTCTTTCGGGCGCATTTGCGGGAACAGTAAGATGTCACGAATTGATTGTGCATTTGTCAACAGCATGACAAGGCGATCCACACCGATTCCAAGTCCTCCAGTTGGCGGTAAACCATACTCAAGTGCCTCGATGAAATCCTCATCCATGTCGTGCGCTTCATCATTCCCTTGTTCCTTTTCTACAAGTTGTGATTCAAAACGTTCACGTTGATCAATTGGGTCATTCAATTCTGTAAATGCATTCGCATGTTCACGTCGTACAATGAACAACTCAAAACGATCCGTAAAGCGGCTATCTTGTGCATTCTTTTTCGCAAGTGGAGAAATTTCAATAGGATGTCCATAGATAAATGTCGGTTGCACAAGTTGCTCTTCTACCTTCTGTTCGAAGAACTCATTCAACACATGTCCCACTTCCATCAATGGTTTAACTTCTACCCCGTGTTCTTTAGCTAATGAATGAGCTTCTTCTTTAGTCATCTCTTTCCAGAAATCAACACCCGTATACTCTTTTATCGCATCAGCCATATGCAGTCGTTTCCATCCTGGTGCTAAATCAATCACATCTTCTCCATACTGCACTTGCATCGTGCCGAGCACGTCCTGGGCAATATGAGCTACTAAGTTTTCGGTCAATTCCATGATGTCGTTATAATCCGCGTACGCTTCATATAATTCTATCATTGTAAATTCTGGATTATGGCGCGTTGAAATGCCTTCATTACGGAATACGCGTCCTATTTCATATACCTTCTCAAGTCCACCGACAATAAGGCGCTTCAAATGAAGCTCGATTGCAATCCGCATGTATAGTGTCATGTCGAGCGTATTATGATGTGTGACGAATGGGCGTGCAGATGCTCCTCCTGCAATCGCATGTAGCATCGGTGTCTCCACTTCAAGAAAACCTTGTCCATCCAAGTAACGGCGCATCGACTGGATGATACGACTTCTTAGAATGAATGTCTCTTTACTACCTTCCGTCGCAATCAAATCCAAATAACGCTGACGGTAACGTTGTTCTATATCTTTCAACCCGTGGAATTTCTCAGGTAATGGACGCAGCGCTTTTGTAAGGAATGTGAATTCTGTCGCTTTAATAGAGAGTTCTCCAACTTTCGTCTTGAAGATTGTCCCTGTAATCCCGATAATGTCCCCAAGATCTGTACTATTGTAGAGTTTGTAAGCATCTTCACCAATCGCATCTTGTCTTACGTAGATTTGAACCTGGCCGCCAAGATCTTGCAGATTCGCAAATCCAGCTTTTCCTTTACCGCGCTTCGTCATGATACGACCTGCAATTGTTACTGTATGAAGCGTTTCATCGAGGTCTTCTTTTGAAATCTCTTCAAAACGCTCCCGGATTTCATTCGATAGATGTGTCCGCCCGAATCTTGAGCCGAATGGGTCTAATCCACTTTCCCGTATATCTTCCATCTTCTGGCGTCTCACCAAAAGCTGATCGTTCATTTCATCCAAATGTGACATTTCTTTCACTCCTTCATCATTATCCGCTGCATAAGATAGCATGCATCTATTGTACACAATTTGCGCCACCCAAACACGTTTTACTTATTCACATCATCTAATAACACCAAGAATAACTGGTGTCTTGACGAAAAATCTCCAACTTTTAACTTATCCGTATCGAAAAAGGCTGCCACAACGCGTGACAGCCCGACTTATCCAGCGCAAACAGAACTTATACTCACTGCTACTTGATCACGTTTCATCATTTCATCACCAAAGCCGTTCATAAGGTTCGTTAACTCATCAGCCGTTTTCATTGTATTGACCATGTTACGGATTTTCTATTACCTATCTCGCCGACAGAACAGTTATGGTATATGGTATGTGTCATTCCCCTTCTTGTAGGAATTCATCAACTTCGTTAAGCTTCTTCCAAAGTATAACGCCTGTGTCTACCATCGAATCGGCAATTAAAGGAGCTATTTCTAGAAGAGGAATTAGAACAAATGCCCGCTCATGCATTCTCGGGTGCGGTACAACCAAATTCTCCGTTTCAATATTGTCGTTATTATACAACAGAATATCAAGGTCTACAGTCCGAGGACCCCACTTGACTTCACGAACTCGGCCAAGCTCTTGTTCTATACTTTGACACACTACCAACAGTTCATGTGCTGTTAAATCTGTTTCAACACGGATAACCAGGTTTAGAAAGTCTGCCTGATTTGTATAGCCAACAGGCACTGTTTCATAAATTGACGATATCGATGTAACCGTTGTGCCATTACTTACATGAAGCGCTCGAACCGATTCTTTCAAATGATGCAGCCTATCACCGATGTTCGAACCCAAAGAGAGGTACGCTACATTCATTGAAAGTGCCCCCTCGTAATGTCAACCGATACAGATGTATAATGGCCCGGAATCGGTGGATCCGGTTTTACAAGTATCACACGAACCCCAGTCACTTTATCTGCAAACATTACCAATACCCTTGTCGCAATATTCTCAGCAACTGTTTCGATCAATTTTACAGGCTCGCCTTCTATAATTGTCCGACACAAGCTATATACTTCAGCATAATTAACCGTTTTATCCAGATTATCTGTCTTTCCCGCTTCCGACAAATCTGTCGCAAGCGAAACCGTCGCACGGAAACGCTGACCAAGCCTTGTCTCTTCCGGTAGTGCACCGTGATAACCGTAAAACTCCAATTCGTTCAGATGAATATAATCCATACCGCATCCTCCTCGTATGACTGATAAAGCAATAGGGTGACCCGCCTTTAAGTTAGCGTACGTACACAACTTATTTACTTCCTCAATTAAATTACATTTCTTATTTTGAAACTTTAAATCTAAGCACAGTCTTTAATTTCTCTGGTGCTGTTCTTCTAGCGTCTGTGATATAGATTTCTCTATGACTTTTTTCAATTCGGATTAAACCTTGTTCCTCGCAATACTTTTCCATTATAGAAAACGTTGCTGGTTCTTTATCGTAACTACCATGGTGCATCATCTGAACAGATAATCCATCAGAAAACGGCTCAAGTGTTGCCGCATCGACTGGTATATGTTTCTTTTTGGCCCGCACGTTTTCAACAGCCCTTTGAAAAACTTCGCTCGTCACAAAGTCAGGCTGTCTGATCATTAATTGATAAACAAAATGATTTTTATCGAGGTAGTCCAACTTTCTTCCCTCTTCATCTAAATCCCAAATTCCCTCAAGCGGAAATACTGTATATTCATAGTAGTCTTTTGGTGTGTAGCGACTCTTTGGCATCATTCGAATACTGTAAGACAATGCATATAAAAGTTCCACGTTTGACCGGAACAAATCACTATCTGGATGTCCTTCACCCTGTACTTTGATATACAACTTTTCGATGTCATCGTAAATAGTGGGTGTCTGTTTTGGCAAATAGATTTCTTTATCCTCTTTTCGCCACTCATACTTCATCATTTAAAATGGACTCCTCCTATTGTTCGAAATCCGTTTTCCCAGTTAGCACATCCATCATTTTTGCCATACGGGCAATTTCTTTCACGTCATGCACGCGCACAATATGGCAGCCATGTTCGATTCCGTAGCAAACAGTCGCCCCTGTTCCTTCAAGCCGTTCCTCAACAGGCAAGCCAAGAACGCTTCCAATCAGCGATTTTCGCGATGTTCCGAGAAGTACTGGGTACCCCATCTCAGCTATCCGTTCGAGCCCTTGCATTGTCCATATATTTTGAATTGCATTCCGAACAAACCCGATACCCGGATCGAGCCAGATATTATCATGCGTTACACCTGCCGCAACTGCAATCCCTACACTTTCTTCCAAATCAGCGATAACTTCATCCATAAAGTTACCTTCGTACTCCGCCTTCTCACGATTGTGCATTAGAATAATGGGCACATTATGTTTTGCTGCAACGTCTGCAATATACGGTTCGCGTTTTGCTCCCCAAATGTCATTGATTATCCCTGCGCCCGCCAAGATTGCTTCCTCTGCGACGCCAGCTTTATATGTATCAATCGACACAGTGCATCCAAATTCTTTCGTCAAAGCCTTGATAATCGGAACCGTTCGTTCAATCTCTTCTTCCAATGAAATCGGAATATATCCTGGACGAGTTGATTCACCACCGACATCAATGATTTTTGCTCCATCTCGAAGCATTTCTCCCGCACGCTTAAGCGCAGCGTCAATGCGGCCATATTTTCCGCCATCTGAAAACGAATCGGGTGTCACATTCAAAATACCCATGATAACCGTTTCTTTTTTAAAATCCATTTTTACATTTCCAAACTGGTATGTATCACGTGCATGAATCAATTTCATTACCGATAACCTTCTTTCATATCATCTATCGCCCGCAAGTAGTATTCATGGAGCCTTTTATAAAAACCACCCGCCGCTCCCGGAAGCTGTATTTCTTCAATCATGGATAGGGGCACGATTTCCTGCACAGCGTTCGTTACAAATACCTCGTCAGCAGATTCCACATCTTCTTTACCATAAAACCCTTCATTCACAGTGATTTCGGCAGACTTAGCACTTTCTATGATAAACGCACGTGTCGTCCCCGGGAGAATCCCCGTTTCGATAGTCGGCGTAAATAATACGCCATCCTTCAACCAGAATACATTTGACGTAACTCCTTCAGCAACATAACCTTCAGCAGTTACAAAAAGACCTTCCATCTCTTTCAACGAAGATAGCTCCAGTCTCCCCTTTATATTGTTAAGGAAGTTGTGCGACTTATGACGTACCGTACTTTCTGGATTATTACGCGGCGTCTCAAGCCAGACTGCCCTCTTCTCCGTACCCCGAACAGTCGGAACCAATTCTTTTCTAAACAAAATAACGTTCGGCACTGCATAGGAAGAAGGTGCAAGACCGATATCATGGACTCCCGCCGAGACATTTAGCCTGAAATAGCCATCACTGCCGCCATTCAGTTCATCCAGTCTACTTACAGCAGCGAGAATTTCCATTTCATCGTAAGGCATCGAAATCCGATACTCTGTGAGTGCAGCATGTAGTCTATCCATATGTTTATCATACAAGAATACATTACCCTTATACGTTCGGAACGTTTCGAAAAAGCCAGCTCCATACAGAAAACCGTGATCGAAGGGTGAAATCTTTAACTCGTCCGCTCGCAGGAATTCACCATTCATCCAACACCACATAACGAACCTCCTATCTTACTTCTCCACCATCGCTTTTGCCTGCCAAAGCGCTTTTGCCTTATTTAACGATTCTACATATTCTGCTTCCGGCACTGAATCGGCGACAAGACCTGCGCCTGCCTGGATATGTGCAATGCCGTCCTTAATATAGACAGTACGGATGACAATATTAAGTTCAAAATCACCATTAAAGCCAAACCAACCGATTGAACCCGTATACAATCCTCTTCGCGTGGGTTCTAGTTCTTCAATAATTTCCATTGTCCGGAGTTTCGGAGAACCTGTGATGGAACCCCCTGGGAATACACCTTTGACAATATCAGCATTAGATATGCCTTCTGCAGCTTTTCCTCGGACGTTCGACACGAGATGCATCACGTGTGAATATTTTTCCACGACCATGAATTCATCTGTTTCAACCGTTCCAGTTTTACAAACACGTTCAAAGTCTTCTCGTTCCAGATCTACAAGCATAATATGTTCGCCCGTCTCTTTTTTGTTCGACAATAATTCAGCATGAAGCGCAGCATCCTCAGTTTCGTCTTTCCCCCTAGGGCGCGTACCACCAATTGGACGCGTACTCATTTCATCTCCACGCTTTTTCAGCAGTAGCTCGGGTGAACCCGAGACAACGGAGAATTCCGAGGACCCGATTGAAGCCATATAAGGAGATGGATTAAATGAGCGTAGCGCTTCATACATATCAAGCGGATTTGCTGTCAGCAATTGTGATTGCCTTACCGAGAGATTGACTTGAACAACATCCCCGCTTGAAATATAATTCTGCACGTCACGAACCATCTGCGCAAATTGCGGCCCCGTAACAGAAACAGCTAGATTTTTTTCACTAATAGAGACCTCTTTAGCATCCCCTGGCGCGAAAACTTGCTTGCTTATTCCCGCTAACGCAGCGGCTACCCAGTCGAATTCTAGCTCCGAGGGTTCTAAATCACTATCTGGGAGTGTCATGAAATAAGCCATTTCATTCTTACAATCAAGAACCGCCCAGCGGTCGAACAGACAGAAGAATAAGTCGGGTGTATCCAAGTCGTCCATTGTATCGTCTGGAATATTTTCATAAGTTCGGACATAATCGTAGCTTATGAAACCTATTGCACCGCCTTGAAAATCCGGCAGTCCAGGAATAGATTCAATTTCATATGACTGAACAAACTCATTTAGTAGTTCGAGGGGATCTCCTTCTCTTACTTCCTCTGTGCCATCACGCCAAATTAGTTGTAACTTTTTCTCGTTCAATGTCCGCAATGTAACAAGAGGGTCAATTCCCGCCATACATAATGCCCCGCCCCGTCCACTTTCAAGAAGGACATGAGTGTCATGCATATGAGCCAATTCTTTATAGCCATAGAAAAATTGTTCTTTCGTCATCGACAATGTTGTATAATCGATCTTTTGTTTGTGCATCCCAGTTTCCTCCCGATAACTTTAGTAACTTCATCTTACAGGGAAAAAGCCTTTTTACGCTATAATAATTAGCGTGAATTCCTTTTTTATTCGAAGAACATCTAAAACCAATAAAATTGAAATAAAAAAGAAGGTGCATTTTAGCACCTTCTAGCTGCATTTAATTATTCTTCGTCAAATTGATAAAGTGGTGTACTTAAGTAACGTTCTCCATTAGAAGGAAGAATCGCAACGACTACCTTCCCTTTACCAAGTTTCTTCGCAACTTGTAAAGCTGCAAAGATTGCCGCTCC
The DNA here is from genome assembly GCF_056786515.1 of Sporosarcina sp. Y838. Lineage (NCBI taxonomy): Bacteria > Bacillati > Bacillota > Bacilli > Caryophanales > Caryophanaceae > Sporosarcina > Sporosarcina sp. Y838. The sequence continues at coordinate 7,391 of NZ_JBXCJD010000022.1, forward strand.
TGATGAAACGCCACCCAGAATACCCTCTTCTCGAGCTGCACGTCTTGCCGTTTCATACGCTTCGTCGTTCGTCACTTGGATAATTTCGTTGTAGACTTCCGTGTCGAGAACTTTTGGAACGAATCCTGCACCAATACCTTGAATTTTATGTGGTCCCGGCTTACCGCCTGAAAGTACGGGAGAGTCTGTCGGTTCAACTGCGATAATGCTCACTTCCGAAAAACGCTCTTTCAAGACGAGACCCACTCCTGTAATCGTACCGCCCGTTCCAATTCCAGAAATGAATGCGTCCACACGGTCTAGTGCGTCGGCAATTTCAGGACCTGTTGTTAAGCGATGTATTTCAGGGTTTGCCTCATTGTTAAATTGTTGTGGCATAAACCAACCATTTTCCTTTGCTAGTGTTTCAGCTTTTCCAATGGCGCCCTTCATTCCTTCAGCACCCGGCGTAAGTACAAGATCTGCACCATAAGCCCGAAGCAAATTGCGTCGTTCAGAACTCATCGTATCTGGCATAACGAGAACCGCTTTATAGCCTTTTGCCGCAGCGATCATTGCAAGCCCAATTCCTGTGTTTCCGCTTGTCGGTTCGATTATCGTACTTCCTTCTTTCAAATCACCCGACTTTTCAGCAGCCTCAATCATTGCAAGCGCAATACGGTCTTTGACACTCGATCCCGGATTCATATATTCAAGTTTCAAATAAATATCCGCATCTTCTGCACCTGTCATTCTGTTCATTTTAACAAGAGGTGTTTTCCCAACTAAGTCTGCAATAGAGTTTCCAACTAACGTCATTTTTACCCTCTCCCAATCCCTACTAATTTGATATGTTTTATAATACTAATTTTACTACCATTATGTGAACATTGTCAACAATTGAATGCGCACAATATATATTCTTTTACTCCTCTTAAAGATTAACCCTCTGACAGACCAATAGTGCATAATGCCGTAACCAAGTCGAAATTCCTATCTAGAAGTTATCCTATTCCCGAAGACAAGAAAAGCTGTCCGGATATGCCGATTAAAGTCGACTTCCGGACAGCTATCTATCATTTACCGTAAAACCATTCCGCATCAAACTCTTCCCAGAACGCCTCCGGGTTAACCGCTTGTGGAAGTTGTTCAATTGCAAGCTCACGCCTAATATGATCTTTTACTTCTTTAAATTTAAAAGATTGCCCCTTCACTACCTCATTCACACGCAAAACCGAGTAAGTACCGTCACTCAAAGCTATTACATCACTTATCGTTCCTTCTTTCACTCCGGACACTGCTTCAACGATAGCCAAGTCAATTGAATCTGTCGAATCGTTGATATAGCCGATATCCCCACCAAGGCTTGCCGATGCAAGATCCGTCGACCGCTCTTTTGCAAGTACGTCGAAGCTTGAGCCTTTTGACAGTTCATCAATTGTCTGTTTTGCTTCGTCTTTCGTCGGAACAATAATAATAGAGGTTCGATAGGAAGTTTGGATATTATAAAGTGAACTATTTTCATCGTAATGCTTCTTAATCGCATCGTCTTTCACCACAATGTCTTTCGTTAACACTTTTTCAAGGATGAGATTGGAATGGATTTTTCGACGCATCTTTTCTTCATCTTGACCTGAAATGGAACGGCCGTCAACGGAACGGATAAGCGCCATTTCAAGGTTAATCTCCTTATCGGACACTTCAATTTCATACTGATCTGCAGCCACTTCCATCACCAAGTCATTTACTAGATCTAGGAGCGTTTCGCGACCCACTTCTTTTTCCATCGCAGTCATCCACTGTTCTCTTGTAATTGGCTTACCGGAAACCGATGCCACTACTTCATCTGTTTGCTTTGATTTGTTCGGCATAAGCCAACCTACAAACCAAAAGATATTAAACAGTAATAGAATTGCAATTAGGAGAACAAGTGGTTTCGTCTTTAGTTTACGTTTCAGTGAACTTTCCGTCCCAGACTCAGGCCCTCGATTGTATTTCATCGATAAAGCCTTCCAGCTCTTCTTTTGGATACACATACGTTTCCATACAGAAATGGCAATGCGCTTCAGCTTTTCCATCCTCGTCGATCATTTCTCTGATTTCCTGCTCTCCAAGGCCGATGATTGCATTACCAAATCTGTCTTTTGAACAATTACATTCGAATGAAACATCCATCTGATCTAGAATTTCCACATTTTCAGAACCGAGTACTTCATAAAGTATTTCCTCAGGTGTAAGACCACGGTTGATTAATGATGAAATTGGTTCGACATTAGCAATACGCTCTTCAAGTTGTACAATCGTTTCCTCCGATGCACCAGGCATAACCTGGATTATGAAACCGCCCGAGGCTTTAACTGTATTGTCAGGATTTACGAGAACACCTAGTCCGACTGCAGAAGGCACCTGCTCCGAAACGACAAAGTACTCCGTAAAGTCTTCAGCAATCTCGCCAGATACAATCGGAACCTGTCCTGTAAAGAAATCGCGAAGACCTAAATCTTTTACGACCGAAAGCATCCCTTCTGTTCCAACCGCACGTTTTACGTCGAGTTTACCTATCTCATTCAAGTCAAAATGTGTTTGTGGGTTCGATGCATACCCTCGAACTTCACCATGTGCATTTGCATCGATAACCATTGAACCAATTGGACCTTTGCCATCAATTTTAATCGTCAGTTTATCTTCGCCTTTTGACATGGCACCCATCATAACAGTCGCCGTCATTGAACGCCCAAGAGCTGCCGTTGCTGTCGGCCACATGCTGTGGCGGCGTTGTACTTCAGACACCGTTTCCGTTGAGCGTACCGCATATGCGCGGATTGTCCCATCAAATGCAAGTGCTTTTACTAAGTAATCTTTCATTTACTATATCTACTCCTTCTACATGTTTCTTTCGTATATTAGATGAAGCCCCTTTAGCGTTAGAAAGTTGTCAACAATATCAATAACTGTCGTCTCACTTGCAATAAGATCTGCAAGCCCTCCCGTAGCAATGACGGTAGGTTCATCCTTACTCTGTGCTTTCATACGGGCAACAATACCATCAACTTGTCCAACATATCCATAAACAATTCCAGCCTGCATAGCAGCTACAGTGTTTTTCCCTACAACATGCTCTGGCTTCGTGAGCTCGATACGAGGCAATTTAGATGCCCGGTCGAACAATGCTTCCAATGAAATTCCGATACCTGGCGCAATTGCCCCACCCATATACTCGCCTTTTTCATTTACATAACAATAGGTCGTTGCCGTCCCAAAATCAACAATAATCAGCGGAGTTCCATATTCATGTATTGCTGCAACCGCATTGACAATCCGGTCTGCACCAACCTCACGAGGATTTTCGTACTTGATATTCAATCCAGTTTTGAGACCTGGTCCAACAATTAGTGGTTTTTGATTGAAGTATTTTCTACACATTTGCTCCAATGGAAACATAACAGGCGGGACGACCGATGAAATGATAATGCCACGTACATCGTCAAAAGTTAGTCCGACATGTGAAAACATCGACTTTACTTGCATCGCATATTCATCTTCCGTCTTATGTCGATAAGTTTCCATACGCCAATGATGTTTAAGTTCTCCTTGTTCATAGACACCAAGGACAATATTTGTATTTCCTGTATCCAGCACTAGAATCATATTGGTTCCCCCGCTAACTTCGTCATTTTCCAACATATCATACCACATACCAAGCTATGAACAAAAGCAGAAGTGGCTTGAATGGCGACACGTTGAACAGGGCCACATAGAGGATGGGTGCAAGTTTAATCCTTCGCATACGGTTAGAATTCGGACATGAAGACATTAGTTTGCAACAAAAAAGCTGACTGTTTCAAAAGAAACAGTCAGCTTTCATAATTTTTAATCTCTGCGTTCTTCGTCGATTGGCCTAAGAGGTTGTTCGCCATCGGATTCTTTTCGTAAATCAACGATTGACGGATCCGTAGGTGCTCCAGTCGATTCAGAAATGACTACGTCATCTCCACTTTCTACTGCATCGATACTTTTCGGTTTATCATCTAAATTATCCAAGCCATAACGGCCATATGGACGATCTGGCAGTGTGCCATGATCTTTTAGATGATTAATTTGCTCTGCATCAAGTGTTTCGACTTCTAGAAGCGTCGTTGCAATTAAATCAAGCAAGTCGCGTTGTCCAGATAGAATTTCATGTGTACGAGCGTATTGTTCTTTGATAATACGTTGCATTTCTTGGTCGATTTCATATGCAATCGATTCGGAATAGTTTTGTTCAGAGTTGAAGTCACGACCAAGGAATACTTGCCCTTGAGACTGACCAAACTGCATCGGTCCGAGCTTATCGCTCATTCCGTACTCAGTTACCATCGAACGCGCGATGCCAGTTGCACGCTGGAAGTCATTGTGAGCCCCAGTTGAAACTTCACCGAGGACAATTTCCTCTGCAACTCGACCACCCAGAAGCCCTGATATTTTATCGAGAAGTTCGGGCTTCGTCATGAAGTAACGGTCTTCTTTTGGAAGCATAACGGCGTAGCCGCCTGCCTGACCACGAGGAACAATTGTTACTTTATGAACGATTTCAGCGTCATCGAGCATTAGCCCAACAACAACGTGACCCGCTTCATGGAATGCTACAATATCACGTTCTTTTTTCGATATGACGCGGCTCGTCTTCGCAGGACCCGCAATAACTCGGTCAGTTGCTTCGTCGATGTCAGACATATCGATTTTCGTTTTGTCACGTCTTGCAGCCACAAGCGCTGCTTCGTTCAATAGGTTTTCAAGGTCTGCTCCCGAGAAACCAGGTGTACGTTGTGCAAGTGCCTTCAAGTTGACAGTGTCATCAAGTGGCTTATTGCGCGCATGGACTTTTAGAACTGCTTCTCTTCCTTTTACATCCGGGCGACCAACTGTGATTTGACGGTCGAAACGTCCTGGACGAAGAAGTGCAGGGTCAAGGATATCCGGTCGGTTTGTCGCCGCAACTATGATAACCCCTTCGTTCTCACCGAACCCATCCATTTCAACAAGAAGCTGATTCAGTGTTTGTTCACGTTCATCGTGTCCACCGCCGAGGCCTGCGCCACGTTGACGGCCGACCGCATCGATTTCATCGATGAAAATAATACATGGTGCATTCTTTTTAGCATTTTCGAAAAGGTCACGTACACGTGATGCCCCGACCCCAACGAACATTTCCACAAAATCAGAACCTGAGATTGAGAAGAACGGAACTCCCGCTTCGCCTGCAACCGCACGTGCCAATAGCGTTTTACCTGTACCAGGAGGTCCAACTAACAGGATTCCTCTAGGTATGCGTGCTCCGACTTCGACGAATTTAGTCGAATCTTTCAGGAAGTCTACAACTTCCACAAGCTCCGCTTTCTCTTCGTCCGCTCCTGCAACATCAGTGAAGCGAACTTTTTTGCGATCGTCTGTATGAAGCTTCGCTTTACTCTTGCCGAAGTTCATAACACGGCCACCGCCGCCACCTCCACCTTGCGCCTGGTTTAACAGGAAGAAGAATAGAATGAAGATGATGATGAACGGTAAAAGACCGGTAAAGAAAGAAACCCATGCGCTTGCTACAGGAGTAGGCAAGATATCAATTTCAGTATTGGTTTTCGTAGCAAGTGAACGGATGTCATCTTGTATAGCAGCATCGTTCAGAACATTTGTTACGAATTCTTCACCTTCTTCATACCCATCCATTTTACCCCTCACTTCAAGGACGAGCTGGACTGGCTGTAAACTTACTGTTTCCACTTTACCCTCTTCCAAAGCAGTTATAAATTCATCGTAACGAATCTCTTTCTGTTTTGGGTTTGTGTTGTTTAGTGAACTGAATATCCCCATTATCGCAAGAAATATCAGTCCGTATAATAGAAAGTATCGAAGTATTCGATTCATCCCAAGCCTCCTCATTTCATTAGACAGAAAACTAGTGTAAATCTTATCATAGGTATGATTCACCTACAAAGGAAATGCCTTAGCTAAATGAATTTTTCGCAAACTCATTTAAGAAATACTTACCACTCTCTTAAAATGAGTAAATTTCCTTTTTCAGCACACCAATGTAAGGTAAGTTTCTGTATTTCTCCATATAATCAAGTCCATACCCGACTACAAACGCATCCGGTACGATGAAACCAACGTAATCCGCTTTTAAATCTACTTTCCGGCCAGTCGGTTTATCAAGAAGTGTGACAATTTTAATAGAATTTGCTTTGCGGTATTTCATCAATTCTACGAGGTAGCTTAACGTCTTCCCACTGTCGATAATGTCTTCAATGATAAGTACATCGCGCCCTTCGACACTTGTATTCAAATCCTTAACAATTTTAACTTCACCGGACGAAACTGTTGCATTGCCGTAACTGGAGACATCCATAAAATCGAGTTCAATATAAGCATCAATACGCTTAATAAGATCACTCATGAAAGGCAAGCCGCCTTTTAGAACGCCAATTGCAAGAACGAACTTATCTTGGTACTCTTCAGTAAGTACTTCACCAAGCTCACGGATTTTCCCTTGGATTTCATCTTCTGTAATCAGTATTTCCTCGATATCTTTTGCCAACATCGGAATTCCCCCTCTTTCATACATATCAATTATAACTTCCTTGTACTAACTATGTATTTACTACGATCTGTTTGTTTTCTCGAAAATGCCACTCCATATCTTAAGCCCGGAACCGCACACACTTCACCTTGTGCTGTAATGAGTACCGGCAATTGGTTGCGCGAAGTCATAGCAACCTTCGAATCGATAAACAACCTGGATAAGCGTTTCGGATGTGACATTCCGGGTAACAAAATACGATCCCCATCTTCTCTGTTCCTAATTCCCAGAGGCAATGCAGAATGAGGCAGATCAAAATACATGATATCATCTGCATCCGTGAATAATTGTGCTGCGGGATTATCCACATCAGTCCAATAAAGCTGTACGTCATTTCCCCAACTGATCCAACTATCTTTCGGCAATCGTTTTTGCCCAGAGATTTCCTCGTTTGCTGTGTCTCGAACGAACGTCAACACCCCATACTCCCGAATGAATCGGTAACCGCGCGGAAGGTCAATGGAGACATTCCCATTCTGTGAAGCCAGATGATGCAGTAGTTGGTTAATGAGCGCGAAATTATATTTTACGGGCACAAATTCCCCATTGTAAACATACTTCAATAGTAGTGTAATCATCCGTCTTTGTAAAGCTTGATGCATGTTAGAGAAAGCATTTCCATCAACGCTAGGCAAGCCCGCTTCTGTGAATTTAATAATTCCATCCAAACGGTCTTTCGCCATTATTTCAAGCAACTCTTCATCTTGCTGAAGCCAACCTGACATTCTCACTGCATTTTCCGCAACTGCCGGGTTTTCATCTTGAAGGAAGGGGATGATTCGGTGACGGAAACGGTTACGCTGGTAGGCGTCACTTTCATTACTCGGGTCTTCACGGAACTGTAAGTTGTTTTCAGCAGCGTATGAATAGAGATCCACTTTCATGACAGGAAGGAATGGTCGAATAAGTTGACCCCCATCAACTGCACGTTTAACGGGGATACCTGAAGGCATACTGCCTTTTGTCACTTGCATCAATACCGTTTCCAACTGGTCTTCTGCATGGTGCGCTGTTGCCAAGACAGGATAACCATGTTTTTGCATGATATCTGCAAAAAAAGCATATCTTCCATCACGGCAGACAGCTTGCACATTCCCGCCGTCTCTCTCTATAATTTCAGGCACCGGAACACTTCCACCAAAAAACGGTACTCCGTATGATTCACATAATTCTTTCACAAAGGTACCGTCTGCCTCCGATTCTTCTCCACGCAATTTATGATCTACGTGAATTGCGGCGATTTCAATACCCATTCGTTCCTGATTGGAGACCATGAAGTGTAGTAGCGCCACTGAATCGACCCCCCCTGAACAAGCGACAAGAATACGGTCATTCGGGGAAATTAGCAACCAATCCTTGACGAAACGAAAAATTTTCTGTCCCAATGTATCCATTTCCCGACTTCCTCCTATAGTGACTTACTCTTAATCAAATTTTATCATAAAACTTCTAAAGGGGCTTCAATTTAGGGTCCCCTCACTCCCTTAAAGATTCTTCAAATCGCCTTTTCCCGGGAAATAATTTGCGAGTACGGTGTAAAACTTGACCACTTCGGCAATACATGATCGATTTTCATAACTAACACTGTACGGTCGTCACCCATTACACCAAACTTCCGCTCCATCTCATGCATAACTCGATCGGCGATTTTGTCGCATTCGTAACCTCCGTATTTTTCAAGGCTGTTATACAGCGACTCCTCTTGTTTTTCAATTGGAATATCACCGTTAAAAATGCCGTCCGTTAACATTAGTATAATATCACCCGACTTTAACTCTTCATTCTTCGCCTCAATAGAAAAGGATGGGAGAAAACCAACGGGCACAGATTTGCTGTCCAACCTTAAAAAGTCCTCCCCCCGTTTAATATACGTACTCATCGACCCGGCTTTCCAAGACCAAATACGACCGTCCTGTAAATCAATAAGAGCAAGATCTAGTGTTGCATACATATCATCAAGTCCGTTCAGGGACATCATATAGTGAAGCGTATGCATGGCCGTTTCAGGATCCATTTTCCTATCAAGACACTCCCGCATCAGACGGATTACTTTTCGACTCTCATGATAGGCATTCAAATCCTGTCCCATCCCATCCGACAACAGGACTGCAGTTAGTCCTTCATGTATCGGGAACACTTCATAGGCATCTCCTGCTCGGAATGTTTCACCACCCGCCGTCGCGACAACGCCATAGTCCAGTGAAAAGCGAACTGCAGAGCCGAACGTCAGTTGAATATGCGGAAATGGTTCTTGCAGTACGAGAGATTTTGCGACCCGGAAAGGCTCGTCATACATTTCTTCTAGAACAGGTAGGATTAACCTTTCTGCCACCGTAGTATCTGTTTCGAAGTCGGATCTTTTCTCCGGGATACAACAGATGATGCGACGTGCTCCCCTTTCTCCTGACAACATATCAATCTGAAAGAATTCGATGTCTTTTTCTAGCAGACGTTTTGCTAACTCTTCTTCAGCTGGTTTATAAACAGATAAATCCTCTTTAACTTCATTCATTATTTTATCGAGATGAGTACTCATATCCCGTAACTGGAGAGCCAGCATTTTCCGTCCGTGTTGAAGTTGCCCTGTCAATAAACTTGAAGCTGCTGTTTCTTCAAGTTCTGCCACAAGTCCGTTAAAACGAATACACTTGTATTTTATTTTTTCTTCCACGCGGTGCCGCTTCGCTTTTTTCGTCATGGAATAGGTCATTTCCCATTCATTAATCAGTCCTCCCATATCATTGTCTCCACTATCCCAACACTTTGAGTACCTAAAACAAGACTGACAGATTTTCGGTATGACTTGTTGAGGCACCATATTCGAATTACTCTGCGGAGAAAACCGGTCGCTAACGAGTGCCGACATGAATTCGGAGAACTGTTGGAAGTCAGATAACTGTTCATCTAGTCTTTCCGCTAGCCATTTCTGTCGCTTTTCAGTCACATCCGTGTTTTCCGGATGAAATACACGCCGAATTGTCTCAAGTTTTTTTGTTGGGAAAAACAAAAAAAGAACAGTAGCTACGCCGATTGTCACAAAATGAGATCTATCAAGAGGCAACGTCAGATCATACATAAGGAAGAATAGTGATACCGCAATCCCCCCCACTGCAATACCCATTTTTTTAAAGCGTCGTAATGCACCTGCAAAAAAGCCCGTCATCCCATAGACCGCCATCATTCCGGTAAACGATAATTCTGCTATCCCAACGATTGCAGCGATTATCATCGCGACTGTTGTTGAAAATGGAAGTCCCCCCACTAGTGCTGCTAGTAAGATTGCAAGATGGATAAGTGTTCCTGAAACCGATACAGATCCCAACATAATCCCACTCATACCAGTTGTAGCCATCGCTCCGATAAGGCAAGCCGCCCCAAGCCGCTCAGGTGTCCACTTTCCAAAAAAGATTCGATCAGCAGGCGGGAAAGCAACAAAAAGGAAAAACGTCATAAATAAAGCAAGAACTGCTTCAAAACCTATATATAGTTGAACATTGACTGGGGGTTGTCCGGCATGCATAACAAACTGCCATATCACCTGTACGATGATGATGCATCCGGCTACCGTGAAAGGTACCGATTTTCGTAACAATGGATACTTAATGACTGCGTTGAACAAAGCAAGCATCAGTAGATGAATGACAGCTTGTCCAAGACCTAGAAAAGCACTCCCTAGCATTCCACCGATAAATACCCATATCAGATGCTTCCTAAAGCGCGCCCGTGCCAATGCCCAAACCGGCAAGAAAAAAGGAACAGCCGCGTCGAACAAAACAGCTTGTGCCAAGAAAAAGGATCCAAATAAGAATAGGCTTGCAACTAAAATATGCATTTTTCGTTTCCCAATCATTTCGAGATACATGCCAATCGGATGGCCCACAGGACGCATTACGCTATCGATTAGTTTCATTTCCCATTCCCCCTATGTCTACTATGCCTTGAGTATACATAGGCGTTTGCCAGGAAATTGTCTGTTCATGACAAGAAGAAAATAAAATGTTTCGACTCATTCCGAACTGTTTTTTCTTTTTTCCTTCGAAGTAGGTTGACACTGGCGCGGTTCGATTGTATTATAAATATTGTTGTTCTTATGAGCAGAAACAAGTTCTTTTGCAAATAAGGTTAAGGCGGCGTAGCTCAGCTGGCTAGAGCGTACGGTTCATACCCGTGAGGTCGGGGGTTCGATCCCCTCTGCCGCCATAAATGAGTTACAAAAGATGGTCGTTTATATGCGAAAATCATCATACGATTAAAAAAACAGTCTAAGTTCGCTATATCGTGTCACACTGCAAATGATTTAAACTTGCTAGACGATAGGTTGTAAAAGAGCAGTCCCAGTGTCGTTTGCTAACGACGCTGGGACTGCTCTTATATTTTTAGGTCAAACAAGAAGAGGAGCTATTATTGACGAGCCATGACAATTTGTCAGACTACCGCAATTATCCTAGGTAGAATTATGACAGTCTCTTAGACACTACATTTTAAAATCCAAAAAAAAACGGCGGTCAAGAGTAATAACCCTTGGCCACCGTTTTTCTTTATACTATCGTACATTTTTTCATGAATTGAAACAGCTAGCAAGTTACCCTCTGCTTGCGCCACGGCCACCGCGTTTCGACTCTGTCGCTCTCTTAAGTGTTGAGAGGCGCTCCTCGCTATCTTTCATGAACTTTGCCATCTTTTGTTCAAAGTTCTCCGGACGATCAGGAGCAGGTCGACCACCTTGACGCGGACGTTGCGGACGCTGAGGACGTTCTGGACGCTGCTCAGATTCAGGCTTCGCTTTTCTAATCGACAACCCGATTTTACCATCTGCACCGACATTCATCACTTTTACTTCAACCATGTCACCGACTTTAAAATGATCATTGATGTCCTTGACATAATTGTCCGCTACTTCACTTATATGGACCAGGCCTGTAGAGCCATTCGGTAGCTCGACAAATGCCCCGAAGTTTGTGATCCCTGTTACTTTACCCTCTAGCTTGCTGCCTACTTCAATTGACATAAAAAAAATGCTCCTCCTTAAAATTTAAGCGGGCCCCACGCTGGAAGCCTTGCAACCATATTAATCAGTCCTGCAAATGCAAGAACCGTACTTCCATTATAGCCAATAAAAAAAGAGTGTCAATAAGACTACTCTTTTCCTTCATCTTTTTTTTCCTTTTTTTTCTCATTTTCCGGTATTGCGAAAATAATCTCATTCTTTTCGGACAAGAAGTATTCTTTGCGCGCAAGCTTAGCAATATAGTCATCATCATTCAATTTCACTAGTTGTCTTTTCAGCATGTCCTGCTCTTCATTTACCTCTTCAAGCTGCGTCAGCATTTCTTCTTTTTGTAGTTCTTTCTCTGCCAAAGCTTTCTTCTGAGTGAAAAACATATTCGTTAGACCGCCAAGGATAATTGCTGAAATGATAGCAAAAACCGCTAGTCTCCTGTATAGACGAACTTTTCGCGCATTCTTCCTATCTACTTTCTTTTTTAGGGAGCGGACATATTCAGTTTGAATCGATGCAATCCTTTCGGACGATTTCTTCGGCTGCTTTTGTTGCATGTCCCACACTTCCTCTCTTCACACCTTACAAGTTGTTAGTCCATAAATTATACATCATTTCACTCTCACTTTAAAGAGTTTTCCAGAAATGAAGTGGTATAGTTTAACAATTGGTGTGAAAAGTATTACAAAGACTTTTATAATGAAACGGATGATTTGTCGAATAACCGTAATAATCAGACGCGCAAGAAACCAAAGCGGCTTTATTAGTAATGCCAGTATTAATCTACCAAGAAACCGGAATGGCTTATAGAAGATACTTGCATAAAGAAGCAGTCCGCTTATCTGAGCAAAGGGGTCATACATCCGCCATGCTCCATCCCTGACAAGATAAAGAATATAAAACGTTCCGCATCCGACAAGTATCCATCCAAACACTTCAATCCAGGCCGCGCGCTTTCGAATAATTGATTTCTTGCCGGCGTGTGTGGTGCCTGTTCCAATCATGTCCATGAATGCCCCGGCGACAATGCCCGTCCCAATCATAGCGAGCAGGCTAAGAAATTGAACGGATAAACTCATCCAAACAATTTATGGAGGAAACCTTTTGAGCCTGATTCTTCTTCATCATATTGAATCGTGCTGACCGTTCCCTCCAATGTAAGAAGTCCTTTATCGACATCTAGGTGGACGATGCGCAGTTCCTCTCCGCGGATTTGTAACAATCCTTGAGATGTACGAACGAGAAATTCTTCCTGATCGAAGCGGTCAATTGATTTTACCGATGTGAGATCCATCCGCTTTCTGTTGCGCATCGTAACGACATGGTCTCCTGATGGAATTGCGTACGTAGGACTATCAGTTTGAAATTGCATTATATGCTTCCCCCTTTGCTTGTACGTTCATTGCCATCTTATGCCGGACCATAAAAAAACATGACAGGAATATTCCCTGTCATGCCGTTCAATCTTCGTCATCCATGAATTCAGGTTCCACTTTTTCAAGTTTCTCCTCTTTCAAAATCGTGTACATTGAAGCTGCATCATCTTTTTTAGTCGTATCTTTCAGCAAATTGATTTTAACCGTTACTACTTTCTGACCAAAACGGATTGCCAGTTCGTCGCTTTCTTTCACGACGGACGATGCCTTCGCAACCTTTTCATTAATCGTTATACGACCTTGATCAGCTACTTGCTTCGCGAGCGTCCTTCTCTTGATAAGGCGGGATACTTTTAAAAACTTATCGAGTCTCATGATTATCTTCCCCTCCTTTTGCTAATTGCCAAAATGCTTCGAGTTCGTCAAGTGTATAGTCCGCAAATTCACCACGTCCATCTTTCACACCTTTTTCGACGAATGAAAACCGTCTATTGAACTTTTGATTCGCGTGAACCATCGCTTCTTCAGGAGACAATTTGAGGAAGCGCGAAATGTTGACGATCGTAAACAGGACATCACCCAGTTCATCCATTTGACTGTATTTTGTTCCGCTCTCCAATTCTTTACGGAATTCCATCCATTCCTCTTCAAACTTTTCAAAAGCGCCATCAATTGTTGGCCAATCAAACCCGACCCTTGCCGCTTCTTTCTGGTAATTTAAAGACGTCAGTAGTGAAGATGAAGGTCGGCTCTGCCCTGCCAAAAGAGATGCCGACTGCGGTTTTTCTTGTTGCTTAATTTCCTGCCAATTTTGCAGGACCTCTTCAGAATCCTTCACACTCTTATCACCAAAAACATGCGGGTGTCGACGGATCATTTTTGAACCGACCGCTTGAAGTATATCCTCCATCGCAAAGTAACCGTCATCTTCCCCAACTTGAGCATGAAGGAACACTTGAAGTAATACATCACCAAGTTCTTCAATGATTGCTTCGTCATCTTCGTTATCGATTGCTTCAAGCAGTTCATGTGCTTCTTCGATTAAGTACCGTTTCAATGATGCATGCGTCTGTTGACGGTCCCATGGGCAACCATCAGGAGCGCGCAGTGCAGCAATGATTTCTCTAAACGTCGTCCAGTCTTTCAACCGCGCTTCCCGTTCGAAGACAGGCGGTACATATATGGTCGTTAAATTATCAATTTCAGTCACTCGGTCCAGTTCAAATAGAGGGACTGTGCTAATTTTCTCGCCTGTCGAACCGGCCGCCGTCACAATCGTCACCGGGTGATCATAAGCGTATTTCTCCATCAACGATAATTTCACTTCAGACGCCACGAATGCATCGTACACTTGTCCAATCAGCACATGCTGCGTCATATGGACATCATCGCGTTTCATATCCGTACCATCAATCAATTGAAATCCTTCAATTGGATCAATGCGCAGCGCTGCGAAAATCGGGTCAAGAAAACTGTTGCCGCCCGCAATTTCAAGCTGAACGATACCTTCGCGCTCTTTCTCGACTAATAGCTGAACTGTTCGTTCGGCCACGAGCGGATGTCCCGGAACAACATAGGTAACTGGCTGTTCCTCACACATTGCAAGCAGCTGATCTACGATTTCATCATATACTTGCTCGAACGAGTCGTGTTTTTCATAAATTTCATCGAAGCTTGTCAGAACAAGCCCTTCTGCCCTTAATTCTGCGACAGCAGGATGCTGATCCGTACGCGCTACGATGCGGTTTGCTTCTTTTAACTTTCGGTATGTCCCGAGCGCCAATTGATCAAGGTCACCCGCACCGAGACCAATAATTGTTAACCGATGCATGTTATTCACCTTTTCTTTTATTAAGTCGTAATTGCAATGTAGAAAAACGCTTGCCAAATGGCAGCAGAAACCATTCCTTCTCTGCCATTATACGTGATTTCATAACAACGAAAAGGAAAACACTTGCACCTGCAGCGACAGAAGTTAGCGCGATAATTGTCGCACCTATCCTACTTGGAAACTTGTCGAATATAAATCCGTCTGCAATAAGCATCCATGGCAGGACAACTGCAATCATAAGGACAGTCGCCGCTATCACCCATCCGTAAAAACGGATTTGTGCAAGGCGGATCGGCCAAACCTTTTTGAAATAAAGTAAGAGCCCAAACGTAATCGCCGCGAAACCAATATTTCCTGCAATTGCCGCGCCAATGACATTCCATCCGGGGACAAGCAGTTGATTTGCAAAAACTTTTATAACCAGTCCACCAATAAGTAGAAGCGTCGGTACTTTCACTTTCCCTGCACCTTGTAGCATCGCCGTTAGCGGTAAAATAAGAGATAGCCAAAAAATTTGAAACGAAAAAATCACGAGTGCTGCGGTACCATCACGTGTTTCAAACAGCATTTCATTCACATAGGGTAAAACTAGCGCAAGCCCCGCGGCGGCGGCCCATCCGAATAGGAATGCTGTTCGGAACGTTAATCGGATAAATGGCAATGCCCCTTGTCCCGCTTTTTTTGCCGAATGATGAGCGATTAGTGGAACAATCGCAAGCGCTAATGTCGAAGCGATTAGAATCCCCATTTGCACAAGCGGTTGTCCCCGGTCGTAGACACCTTTCATTACCATCGCCGTATCTTCTGCAAGACCATTAGACATGAGAATATTATAGATCGTAAATGAATCGACCAGTTGAAACATCAGGAGAATGAGTGAACTTGCGCTGACCCCCAAACTGACAACCGTTAATTCTTTTACCACTCGCCATGTATCGACTCTTTCCAGCGGGCCTTTGAATGAATTACGAAAATAGAGTGCGAGAATTACAACGCCCGCACTTTCTCCGATAACTGCACCCCACATCGCCACTTCACCCGCTGTATACAGCGATGCACCTGTCCGCATCGCAATCCATGTCCCAATGAGGATAACCGTTACACGGAAAGCCTGCTCACCAACACCAGAAACGGCAACTGGCACCATCTGTCCCTCCGATTGAAATGACCCCTTCAACACCGCTAACGCCGGCATAAGCAGAACGATATACGCGCCTGCCCGCAGAAGTGGAGCAAGTGCGGGATCTCCCATGGAGTGCGCGAAAAATGGTGCGAAAACAGTTAATAGAACAAAAAAGGTTATTGATAATAAAAGTAGATATGTAAATGCCACACGCATCAACGCTTTTGCTTCACCGCGGCTTGTACTTCCCGCAAGCAGCTTCGATACAGCTACCGCAAAGCCATAAGACGTCCAAACGATAAAAATACCGATAAAAGGATATACTTGTTGATAAATATAGAACCCTTTGTCGCCGACAAGATTTTGGAACGGAATTCGGTAGACCGCACCAAGTAATTTCACAATAATCGCAGAAATCGTCAGAATCGACGCGCCTTTCATGAACGTTTTCATATCCCATTGTTGCGCCATTTTCGTGCCTCTTTCTGTCGTTCATAATAGATACATTATATCATGAATGAATAATGTAAAGATTTTCAATAAATATTCCTAATGTCCAAATTTATTTTTCAGAATAGGTTTAATCGTTCAACGATATGGGAAAGAAATAGGTATGAAGATATGAAGATATTACTTAAAATTGTATTTTAAAATAGGAAATGATGATATGAGTAAATCGGAGGGGCTAAAAATGATAAAAACAATTCCTAAAAAACGGATTCTATTGGTTCTAATAAAATTGAAAAGGGAAATTATGTATATGAAAGCAAAAGACTTTGGTTTGAGTCATCCAATTGTCGTCGAACACAGTCAAGAGCTGGATATATTACTGAATAGATATCAAGGAATCCGACATATATAACGACCAAAGAAACTGATGTTTTTTATCAATTAATTCATCAAGGAGCTACAAACCGCCATGGTTTGTAGCTTCTTTTTGTAAATAACTAAAAAAACAGCAGATAGAAGATATTCTTTCGTTAACTTTCAACTCCGCCATGTCCTTATTGCCCACCACGGAAATATAAACAGCCCACTAAAACCGATTTAATCCGGTTTTGGTGGGCTGTTTTTACGGTTCCATCTGTTTTGCTAAAAAATGAGCAGCTGTTTCCGCTGCTTTCAGTTCGGTTTCTCCTATAAAATGCACCTTCGACAGTAAATAGACAGCTCCGATTGTATCCCCAGCAGCTACAATTGGTGCGATACAATAAGATTTAACTTGTTCGACTTGTCCCGGAACCCATTCGATGGCTTTTTCAAGTTTTTCCGTGACGACTTTACGACCATTCATGATTTCGTCGATATCAGGGGACAATTGGCGATTCAAATAATCTTTTTTAGATAACCCGGAGACGGCAATCATTTCATCACGGTCACTAATCAGTGCTGGAGTTCCAAGTGTTTCGTAAAGGGTTTCCGCATACTCTTTTGCAAATTGCCCGAGTTCCGATATCGGTGAATATTTCTTTAAAATCACTTCACCATCACGGTCGGTAAAAATCTCAAGTGGATCCCCTTCACGTATCCTCAATGTTCTGCGGATCTCTTTAGGGATAACTACCCTTCCAAGATCATCAATTCTGCGAACGATTCCTGTTGCCTTCATGTATGATGCCTCACTTTCTACAAATTGAACAAAGACTTCATTTCATTTGTAGTATGCATCAACAATGGACAAAATATGCAACATGTCCTTTAGAAGGAATCAGCAACAATCGTTTCCTTTTTAGATGACTCAAGTATCCTCATCATCGCTTCCAGAACGTCGAATCCAGTCTGTTTTCCCGTATGACGCTCATCTACCGTCATGATGAGTTGTCCATTTTCCATCGTAAATCCAACAGCGCGCCCAAAAGGCATAGAATCGGATACAAGTTTTGCGCCGTCTGCCTTCGCGGTTCCTTCCGATGAAATACGAACTTCAATAAGGGATTGTTGCTTTTTAATTGATTCGACACCTGCAATACGGCCCCAGGCTTTTAAACGGCCTACACGAAGCAATAAGTCAGCTTCCAGTGGTATATCGCCAAACCGGTCTGTCATTTCGTCGACAAGTTCAATATAGTCAGCTTCACTTTCGATTGCTTTTACCATTTTATACATTTGAATTTTCTGGAATCCATCGCGCACATAATCGTCAGGAATATATGCATTTAGCGGCAATGCTATTTCCAAATCAGGAATATCCGCTTTTATAATACCTGTCTGCTTCTCCTCGACAGCTTCTTGAAGCAATTGAGAGTAAAGATCGAACCCGACCGAGTCGATGAACCCGTGTTGTTGGGAACCTAGCAGATTGCCTGCACCGCGAATGGATAAATCGCGCATAGCGATTTTGAAGCCAGATCCGAGTTCTGTAAACTCCTTAATCGCTTGTAAACGATTTTCCGCAACCTCTGTAAGCACCTTGTCACGCTGATAAAGGAAATAACCGTAAGCTACACGATTTGACCGCCCCACCCGTCCCCGGAGTTGATAAAGTTGAGACAAGCCCATACGGTCTGCATCCTGGACGATAAGTGTGTTGACATTTGGAATATCGATACCTGTTTCAATGATTGTAGTTGTCACTAGGACATCGTATTCCCCTTCAAGGAAACTTAATATTACCGACTCAAGTGCAGACTCCCCCATCTGTCCATTGGCGAAACCTACTCTTGCTTCTGGCACTAACTGTTTTATTTCATCCACTTTCCGTTCCATGTCTTCGACTCGATTGTACAAGTAGAATACTTGACCACCGCGGCTCATTTCCCTTTCAATTGCCTCACGAACGAGTGCAAAGTTTTGTTCCATGACATAGGTCTGGACTGGGAAACGGTTTGCAGGAGGTGTTTCAATGACCGACAAGTCACGAACACCGAGCATCGACATATGGAGTGTCCGCGGAATTGGCGTTGCCGTTAGTGTCAGGACATCGACGTGCGTTTTCAACTGTTTTAGTTTTTCTTTGTGCGTTACACCAAAGCGCTGTTCTTCGTCGACAACCAGTAATCCAAGATCATGGTAGACGATATCTTTGGATAAAAGACGATGCGTACCTACAACCACATCAACTGTACCGGCCTTCAATTTTTTTAATGTCTCTGTTTGTTCTTTTTTTGTTCTGAAACGATTTAAAAGGGAAACTTCAACTGGGAAACCAGAAAAGCGCTCTTTCATTGTCTCGTAATGCTGTTGTGCCAGAATCGTAGTGGGAACGAGAAATGCGACTTGTTTGCCGTCGGATACAGCTTTGAATGCCGCACGGATTGCAACTTCCGTTTTACCATATCCTACATCTCCGCATAGCAGACGATCCATAGGCCGTTCTCTTTCCATGTCTAGCTTCACTTCCGCGATAGATCTGAGTTGGTCATCCGTTTCGTCATACGGGAATGCATTTTCAAAAGCCATTTGCATATCGTCGTCCTCCGCAAAAGCATGTCCCTTTTCAGATTCCCGTTTTGCATAGAGCTTTATCAAGTCGTCAGCGATATCTTGAACAGCAGCCGTAACTTTACTTTTTGTTTTCTTCCAGTCCGCTCCGCCCAATTTATGGAGCTTCGGTTCTTTTTCGCCGGAGGCTACATACTTCTGAATCAGATCAATTTGGTCTGCCGGAACAAACAGCTTATCTTCCCCACGGTATCGGATGTCGAGGTAATCTTTATGAATTCCACTTACTTCAAGCGTTACAACACCATAGTATTTTCCAATGCCGTGATGCACATGAACGATGTGGTCGCCCGGTTTGATCTCCGAGTAACTTTTGATGCGTTCGGCATTTGTCAATTTATGTGGTCGTGCTTTTCGTTTAGATTTCCCTTTGAATAATTCAGAATCCGTCACAACTGCAACTCGTTGGAATGGAAGCTCGAACCCCGCAGACAAATCACCGTCTATAACCTGCACTCCACCTGATTTCGATATTTTTCCCGAAAAGGAAGACGACACATCATAATCTTGAAGAATCGATTGGACTTTTCGCATCCGTTCTTCCCCGTCTGCAACAATGAATACATTAAACTCTCCTTGATGCCAACGTTCTATTTCACTTTTCAATAAATTCATTTGACCATGAAACTGTTGCATGGGTTTACAAGAAAATGTAACAGTCCTCTTCACGACGATTCCCGGCACGGTACGGATGAATAAAGAGAAATACATTTTCCTTTGTTTTAGCAACGCATTCATTTCCTCAAATGAAATTGACAATGTTGCATCATGAACAATTTTCCCTTCTTCAAGAAGAGCAACCATCCATTCCTTTTCTTCTGTTTCAAGTGACCCTACAACTTCAAGAATACGTCCAATCTCGTCGAACAGAACGATTCCATTACTCGGGAAATAACTCTCGAGCGAGGTAGTGGAACCCGAAAATGATGCATATTTCAACATGTTTTCAGGCATTGACCCTTCTCTCATCAATTGAATATCATTTGTTATATTAATCATTAAGCGCTCTTTTGCTTCTGCATCTTTCATCTTCTTCAAGCTAACCCCAAGTGCTTTTTCAAGTTCATCGGCGATTGCTGTAAGATCTTCTTTCATCCAGACAAATTCAGAGGCTGGGAGGATTGACACAGCTTCCAACTTCCCAGTTGAACGTTGGTCTTCTGCTGAAAATGTACGGATCGAGTCTATGTCCGTATCGAATAATTCTATTCGAACTGGCTCTTCCATAGTTAACGGGTAGAGATCGAGTATCCCCCCCCGTAACGCAAATTCACCTGGCGCGGTAACCATTGGCTGTCTTGTATACCCCATTGACACAAGTCTAACAAGCCATTCAGAGATATTAAGTTCTTCCCCTAATTTCGCTGATAAGGAGCTAGCCAACCATCGTTCTTTCTCTGGCAATCGTTTTTTCATGCCTGCAATGGGGGCGATGTAAATTCCTTTTCCGACACGAGCCATATGATCGATTGTATCGATGCGCTGTGCCCTTAGCTCGTAACTGGAAACAGAAAAATCCGCAGCAATTAGCTCCTCTGCGGGATAAAGGTGTACGAGTGAATCCCCCAACACCTTTACAAGGTCTTCGTATGTACGTTGCGCTTGCAACAAGTTGGGGGAAACGATTAGAACGGGCTCATCCATTGCTTGATGGAGCACCTTGAAAAGGATCGACTTCGCTCCGCCTGAGAAACCAGCGATAAGCTGGCGGTCATTTCCCGCCTCCAACTCTTTCACTAGTTCGTTAATCTCTTTCTCTTGTGAAATTAAATTCATCAGCGTTTCCAATACTACACACCCTTTCTATAATTATAGTAAACGCTCAAAATGGAGGCCAAAACGAGTTTGGCCGCCAAAAGTTAGTAGATAATTCCCCTTTATAAATAGGAAAACAGAAAAAGCTTTGGACGCATTCCGCGCCAAAGCGTACATCTTATTGAAGCCATTTCTTGAGTGTATAGTAATCCGGGAAACTCCGAAGCGATTGCTCACACTGTTCGCATATGCATCGCACCATTAATGCCCCGTCCTCTTCATACGTCAGAAAATGCTCAACTTCCCCGTCGTCCAACTTCTGCAGAAGAAGAATAGTCTCCTTCGCGGATTCAAACGGAAGTGTGCCAATTTCGGTCTCACAATGTCTGCAAGTATAACGGATCGCCATTCTAATCCCCCGCCCTTTTATCAAAGTATAGGCGAGAAAGGGCTTTGTTATTCCTTACATACCATTAAAGTTGTTCATCACATCGTTAAATGGTTTGTTCAGCCAGGCTTCACAAGCAGATGCACTTTTTTGCACCATATCTTCAATCAATGGTTTTTCATCCTTACCAAACGGCGATAGTACGTAATCAGGTACCTTCATGCCGCCAACCGGACGACCGACACCAATACGGATTCTGTTGAACTGATCTGTTCCGAGATGTGCAATGAGTGACTTCATGCCATTGTGACCACCCGCACTGCCTTTTTGACGCAACCGGATGGTTCCAGGCGGAATATCCAGATCATCGTACAAAACTGTGATATCTTTCACATCGACTTGAAAGTAATCCATTAACGGCCGAACACATTCCCCGGATAGATTCATATACGTAAGCGGCTTCACGAGCATCACTTTGCCTTCTGGACGATGTATGACCGTGTACATCCCACCGAACTTGGACTGCATCACAGGCGCCGTCAGACGTCTAAAAAGCTCATCTATGACATGGAAGCCTACATTATGGCGCGTTTTTTCATATTGTTTACCCGGATTCCCGAGTCCTATTATCATTTTCATCGATTTTATCTTCCTTTAACAATAGATGATTAGACAGAAAATAAGCGCACGGGTTTCCGTACGCTTGTTTTCATATTACTTCTCTTCTTTTTTCTCGCCGATTACTTCGGGTTCAGCCGTTTCAGAAGCTTCACTTTCAAGCTCTTCCATTTCTGCTTCCGTACGTGGAGAAGAAATTAGAACTAGTCCATGATCATCTTCATTTAGAATTTCATATTTCGATTTCGCACGAATATCTGCGACTGTAATTGATTCACCAATTTGAAGTTCTGAAATGTCGATATCGAATGTTTCAGGAATATCTGAAGGTTTCACTTTGATTTTCACTTCGCGGTTTGGCTGTTGAAGTACGCCGCCCGCTTTCAAGCCCGCAGATTCTCCTACAAGATGGACAAGTACTTCCACTTCTAGTTCTTCTGTCATATTGATAGCAAGGAAGTCTGCATGTCGGATTTCACCTTTTAGTGCGCCAGACTGATATTCACTTAGAACAACGTTGATGTCCTTACCGTCAACATTAAGTTTAATTACACCGTTACGGCCCACTTCACTCAATGTTTTCAAGAGGTCACGTTCTTTTACTGAAATCGGTGTAGCTTCAGTTTTATAACCATAGACAACTGAAGGAACATAGCCTTCTTTTCTTAATTCTGTTAGTGCTGACTTTTTAGCTGGTACTCTCGCTTCTGATTGTATACTTGTACTCATTTTATTTAATCACCCTTCTGATTGAAAAAATTGTGCTAATTGATAAATACCCAGTGGCAAGCGACATGAAACATTTCGAATTAATCAAATAAGGTGCTGACGGACTTCTCCTCAAATACACGGACAATTGCTTCCGCAAGAAGTGAGGCGATAGATAGTTGTTTTATCTTCGGAGACTGCTTCGTTTCCGGAAGCTCGATTGAATTCGTAATGACCAATTCTTTGATTTGAGAGTTGTCAATTCGTTCAATTGCGGGACCCGACAACACGGGGTGTGTACAACAAGCATACACTTCTTTTGCTCCACTTTCGATTAATGCGCTCGCCGCAATCGTAATTGTCCCTGCTGTATCGATGATATCGTCAATCAGGATGGCTGTTTTCCCTTCAACATTCCCAACGATATTCATCACTTCAGCTACATTCGGACGAGGACGGCGTTTGTCGATGATTGCAATAGGAGCTTTCATCCGGTCCGCCATTTTACGCGCACGCGTTACACCGCCATGATCCGGTGATACTATAACTAATTCGTCACTGTTGAATCCTTTTCCTTTAAAATATTCAGTAAGAATTGGTTCTGCAACAAGGTGATCAATTGGAATATCGAAGAAACCTTGGATTTGGGGCGCATGAAGATCGATTGCAATGACGCGATGCGCACCAGCTGTTTCAAGTAAGTTTGCAACAAGCTTCGCCGTGATTGGTTCACGTGAACGTGCTTTTCGATCCTGACGTGCATAACCATAATAAGGCATGACGACATTGATTGTGCGAGCAGATGCACGTTTCAATGCGTCAATCATAATAAGAAGTTCCATCAAGTTTTCATTGACAGGGAACGATGTTGACTGGATGACGAACACATCACAGCCACGGATACTTTCTTCGATATTGATTTGGACTTCTCCGTCACTAAATTGCTTAACGGAACATTTCCCTAGTGGTCGTCCGATTACTTCCGCAACTTGCTCCGCAAGTCTTTGGTTCGAATTCAAAGAGAATATCTTTAGTTTATCGTTTGGATAGTGATTAGCCATCATGTTCCCCCTGTTTACTTATGATTTAGTTTGTTAGTATATCCTTCTTTATTCTCCTGGCGCGCGCGCGCAATTGCAAGTGAACTTTCTGGGACATTTTTAGTGATTGTCGACCCAGCGGCTACATATGCACCTTTACCAATTGTTACTGGTGCGATTAAATTGGAATTACATCCGATAAATGCGTCATCTTCGATTGTTGTTTGGTATTTGTTTTTCCCGTCATAATTAACGGTAATTGAACCACAGCCCACATTCACATGCGCTCCGACTTTAGCATCCCCGATATAGCTTAAATGAGATACTTTACTTCCTTCACCCAGTGATGATTTTTTCACTTCTACAAAGTTACCAATTTTTACATTATCACCTAGATTAGAATCAGGACGGATATGCGCAAAAGGCCCCACATTTGTAGTTGAACCGACTATACTGGATCGTACCACTGACGAATGGATGGTAGTCTCATCCCCAATTACACTATCTATAATCTGGCTATTCGGTCCAATTATACATTTCCTGCCGATAACAGTGTTCCCTTCAATCATGGTACCCGGTTGAAGTACTGTATCTCGACCAATCTCAGCAGCCGCACTTATATACGTATTGTCTGGGCTGATGATGGTTACTCCATTACGCATATGCTTTTCAGCAATGCGTTGGCGCATTACTTGTTCAGCTTTAGCCAGAACCACACGATCATTGACGCCGAGCGTTTCACTAAAGTCATCCGTCACATAAGCCGAAACAAGTTCACTCTCAGATTGTAAAATTCCGACAACATCAGGCAGATAGTATTCGCCTTGCGTATTGTCGTTTTTCACTTTTCTCAATGTCTCAAAGAGCGTACGGTTATCAAAACAGTACGTACCTGTATTGATTTCCATTACCTTTTGCTCTTCTATCGTTGCATCTTTTTGTTCGACGTTCCGTAGAACCTGTCCACCTGCGCCTCGGATTATACGTCCGTAGCCAGTTGGGTTATCTGCATAAGCCGTTAAGATGGTTGCTTTAGCGCCTGTTTCATTGTGATGGGCAATTAGTGCTTCCATTGTTTCAGAACGGATTAGGGGCGTATCTCCACACACGACAATCGTCGTGCCATCCAGATGACCGATTAACTTCTCCGCCTGCTGAACAGCGTGTGCTGTGCCCAACTGCTCATCCTGCAATGCATATTCACTTTTATCTCCAAGTGTCTCTTCGACCATTTCCGCGCCATGCCCAACAATAGTGACAATGCGACCGGTTCCAAGACCCCGAATATGATCAATTACGTGTTCCACCATTGGTTTTCCGCAGACTGGGTGGAGTACTTTATATAAATCTGACTTCATCCGTGTACCTTGTCCTGCTGCAAGGACGACGGCATATGTATTTGTCATTTGAATGCCTCCAAAAATGTGTGAGGAAGGCCGATCCCTCTCTTAATGTTTTCTTTATAAACTATAGCTGAAAACAGGGTTTTTTTCAACCTCTCTACTCTTGACAAGCTCATCGTTATTATTTTTCTATGCTCAGTCCCCTTTTAAAACTAAAAACAAGAAAAAACTGCCGCATTAAAAAAGGGCAGTCAATTTCACTATATAGGTGTTCTGCATATTATTGAAGAGGGCACGTCATGCGCCGGCTCCCTCGAATACTGGCTCTTCAGCAGACAGATGGTACGCCGCAAGTACGGCATCTTGGATTTTTGTGCGAGCATTCGTATTAATCGGGTGTGCTACATCGCGGAATTCCCCATCAGGTGTCCGTTTGCTTGGCATAGCTACGAACAATCCTTCATTTCCATCGATAACCCGAATATCATGTACGACAAATTCATCGTCAATCGTAATCGATGCAATCGCCCTCATCCTTCCATCAGTCTCCACCTTTCTTAACCTAACATCTGTTACTTCCATTCCCTACCACTCCTTTTGTCTTTAAAGCACATGAGGACTATATTCCACAAAAGTAAGCAATTTCCTTCTTTACAAACATAATTTTTTAAAAATTTGAAAGACAAGGAATAGAATGCCTGCTTTGAATTCCTTTTTACTGTTGACAAAATGTACATAATCCGGTTATCCAGACTATTGAAAGGGACCACTATTATAGAATCGGACTAGGATTCTCACAGAGGAACCCTTGCAAAAATTCCGCATAGGAAAGGCGACATTTCGTTAAAACCAAACGAAATGTCGCCTAATTAAATTTAGATTTACTTGCAGGGTTTGAAATGTTCGTTTTTAGCGGCTTCGGTTAATCGGGGCCGCTTCCGTCATTCTGCTAAAAGCGCAATGACTTCAATTTCAATTTTTACGTCTTTCGGCAATCTTGCAACCTCAACAGTTGAACGTGCCGGGGTATGCGTACCGAAGTGCTGTGCGTAAATGTCGTTGACAGCAACAAATTCATTCATGTCTTTGATGAAAACAGTCGCTTTGATCACTTTATCCAAAGATGAACCTGCTTCTTTCAATACTTCTTTCAAGTTAGCGAACACTTGGTGCGTCTGGTCTTCGATTGTTTCCGCAACGAGTAGACCTTCCGGTGTTAAAGGGATTTGTCCAGAAGTGTAAACCATTCCGTTTACTGTGACTGCTTGTGCATAAGGGCCAATTGCCTTTGGCGCTTTTTCTGTTGCTACATAATTCATATCATTTTCCACCTTCCGCAAAATAGTTTCCTTCTTCTAACTCAATTGTTCGACGCTTCTCATTTACAGCTTGAAGTTTAACTAGGGAGAGATAATTATCGACCAACACTTCTTCTGCATGATCAGACTCTACTAAAACAGCGATGCCTGCCAGCTCACAGCCGAACTCTTCTAGCAGACTCTTCATCCCTAGTATCGTACCTCCCGCCTTCATGAAGTCATCTGTGATAAGGACCTTTAGACCGCTTTGCATACTTCTTTTCGATAAAACCATCGTTTGAATGCGCCTGTTTGAACCCGATACATAATTAATACTCACAGTAGACCCTTCGGTTACTTTGCTGTCTCGGCGAACAATAACAACTGGAACATTCAAGTGACGGGCAATTGCGTGGGCAATCGGAATCCCTTTCGTCGCCACCGTCATAATAACATCTATCTCTGTGTCAGCAAACGCTGAAGCAAATACCTTACCTACCCGGTCCATAATCCGTGGATTGCCAAGAAGATCTGTCATGAATAAATAACCACCAGGTAGCAATCGATCAGAATGTCCAATTTCACCCATTAGCGTCGATATCACTTCACGAACAGCCGAATCCGACATTTTCGGAATGAATTTCACTCCTCCTGCCGCCCCAGACACCGTTATAAGTTTACCCGTTCCTTTTTCTTCAAACGTTTCTTTTACAATCGTCAAATCCTCACTAATCGAGGATTTTGCCGCTTGGTAACGTTCAGAAAAGAAGGTTAATGGAATTAGTTCATGTGGATATTCCAAGAGGTGGCGAGTCATATCTACAAGTCGCTCGCTTCTTTTCCACTTCATGGTACCATCTCCTAAACCCGAATATTTTAATGTACATTACCACAATTGTACGTGTTCAATCAAGAAATGTATGTCCACCGACCATTCTTACTGCATAGACTTCCGGACAAAATCCTTTTAACCCATTGTAAATGCGTGGCACTCTCGATTCATGTTTAACAAGGCCAAAAACGGTCGGGCCACTGCCACTCATCAATACCGCATCTGCACCGAACTTTTTCATCTGATCTTTCAACACGACGACTTGAGGATGAAGATTCATCGTAACGGTTTCGAGTACATTCCCAACTGATTTGCACATTTTGTCGTAGTCACCTGTTTTTAATGCGTCCACCATACCAGCTGTGTTGATATGTTCAATTGTAGTCAAGTCCAGATTTCCGTATATATCACCTGTTGATACTGAAATTGCTGGTTTGGCTAGAATGACCCAACATTTCGGTGGAGCGGGCAGAACTTCAATTATTTCGCCTCGCCCTGTAGCAAGTGCCGTTCCTCCGTGAACACAGAAAGAAACATCCGAACCAATTCGAGCCCCTAGCGAAGCAAGCTCTTCAACGCTTAATTTCAAGTTCCATAACCTATTCAAACCACGCAGTGTAGCCGCCGCATCTGAACTTCCGCCTGCAAGCCCAGCAGCTACAGGAATGCTCTTTTCAAGAGTAATCTCAACGCCTCTGGTAATGCCAAATTCGTTTTGTAAGAGTTCTGCGGCCTGATACGCAAAGTTTTTACGATCATTCGGTACGTACCGTTCAGATGCTTTAATTGTAATTTCACCGTTATTCATTGGACGGAGCCAGACCCTGTCTGCTAAATCGACCGTAGTCATTATCATTTCGACTTCATGAAAACCATCTGGCCGTTTATGTAATACATCAAGTGTTAAGTTGATTTTTGCAGGTGCTTTTTCATAAAGCATCCGGCTTCCCCCCATTCCAGCTTGTCTTTGTTCCCTATTTTACCATAGGGTGAAATAATTGCGCTGTGAAATGATA
Source organism: Sporosarcina sp. Y838 (assembly GCF_056786515.1). Classification (NCBI taxonomy): domain Bacteria; kingdom Bacillati; phylum Bacillota; class Bacilli; order Caryophanales; family Caryophanaceae; genus Sporosarcina; species Sporosarcina sp. Y838. The sequence continues at coordinate 35,751 of NZ_JBXCJD010000022.1, forward strand.
ACAATTGGGTAATTCATTTCTCCTTGACGGAAAAAGCGACAAAAAAAGTTGGCCCGGTTGTCTTGACGACCCCGGTTCCAACTCTTCTTTTGTCAGCCTATTAGTGGGATAAAGGGTAATTCATAGCTGCTGTTTCTGTTGTGCTACTCCTCTTTCGGCCATTTCAATCGCTCGTTTCACCATATTACCTGCGTCACGTGATTTGATGCCACCCCAACCTTCCCGCTCAACAACATCGTAAAATCCAAGCTCTTTGGCAATTTCTACCTTTAAGCTCTCAGACATAATACCACGTTTTTTCGCCATTCGGTTTTCCTCCTTTTGGCTGACAAATTTAGTATGGACTAAATCAAATAAAAAACACCTCCACAGGGCATTCATTTCTGAATGGCTGTATAGGTGTTTCTTTACAAAATGTATTAAATCATAAATGCTGTAATCATTTGACTATGAATGCTGTAGGATCTGCACCCTCGAGAATTGTTATTTCAACCGCTTCGGTCAAAATGTCTGCATAGCTGTAAGATACTCTTTCAAACGCATTTTCATCCTGGTCAAGCTCAACTACGAATACTGCACGATATGTTTCTCGCAGGACTCCAGCTCTCTCAATCGTCTTCTTCCGACCGCCGTTTGCTTTCAAATGCAAACGTTTACCCAGATGTGAATCCAATGACTTCTTAATGTCCGCTAATGTTTTTGGCACGTCGCTTACACCTCACTAAGTATAAGCATAACACTTTAAAAAGGTTCTGTCAATTAAAAACTCCATTTTAACAATCGCTGAAGTACTTTGTCAATCATTTTATTATGAAAAAGCTTATTTTATTGTGAAAAATGTTCTTTTTTCGTTATTTCTTACGCTTTATGAAGAAATCCTCGTACAAGGCATTGGAAAGACTTGCAAATTCTGCAATTGTCAGTGTTTCCCCTCGTCTGCCTGGATCCATACCTATTTGTTCGAACGCTTTCAATATCTGCTCTTTTTTTAATTTGCCTTCAGGCAACGAAGATTGCAAGTTATTCAGGATCGTTTTTCTCCGTTGGACAAATGAACCTCTGGATACAACGAACATGAAGTCTTCATCAATCACTTCAGCGGGTGCAGATTCTTTTCTTGTTAAATGTAAAACGGCAGATTCCACGTTTGGTTGTGGCATAAAAACTGTCTTAGGCACAATCATAGCCACTTCCGCATCCATATAATACTGAATAGCGATTGACAGCGAACCATAAGCTTTCGTCCCTGGAACAGCAGTAATTCGATCCGCTACCTCTTTCTGCATCATGATAACCATTCCTGAGATAGGAACTTTACCAATCAAGAACTTCATGATAATCGGTGTTGTCACATAATAAGGCAAGTTTGCAACAACAACGACATCCTCGTAATCGGCAAAGTGTTCTTTCATCACTTGTAGAAGATCGACCTCCAGAATATCCTGGTGAACAATCGTAACGTTGTTATAAGGTGACAATGTGTCTTCCAAAACCGGTAAAAGACGGCCGTCAATTTCAAATGCCACCACTTTTCCCGCGCTTCTAGCAATATGTTCAGTCAGTGCACCTATTCCTGGGCCAATTTCAATAACGCCTGTTTTTTCCGTCAGGCCTGCATGAGTTATGATATTTCGTAAAATATTTGGGTCAATCAAGAAATTTTGCCCTAAACTTTTCTTAAGTGCAAAACCGTGTTTGGCAAGAATCTCTTTCGTCCTGACCGGAGTTGCTATATCTTTATTCATTATTTTCTTTCTCCTCCTTGTCTAGAACTTTCAACGTTTCTCCCAATCGTTCATAACCGATTCGGAACATCTCAAGCCGCTTTTTTAAGCCTTTCCCATTTACCGGGCCGATTTGTAGCAATTCACTCAAACGTTCTCGCCGCCTTTTTGCATCTGGATGACCAATTAGTCTCGCTTCCATCAAGTCCGCAAACGGGATATCAACAATTGGCTTATCCTCCACTGTATAAACAGAACGCAGCGCTGACCGGATGTCCTCATCGGCTGCATGCTCAATTCCGACACCTGAACCATTTTTAGCTATGGTCAACTTTTTTTCAAGAAACGCATGTTTAACGCCCGGAATCCGTTCTTCGATGATCGCGCGGATTCTTCTGCCCGGAAAGTCGGGATCGGTGAATACGATGACACCTCTTGTTTCCTGCGCATGGCGAATACGTATAAGTGTCAATTCATCGATTGCGGAACCGTTTGTTTCAATCGTATCTGCACCTGTAGCTCGTTTTAAGGCAACTGTATCAGACTTTCCCTCAACAACAACAATTTCTTTAATGTTCACAAAAATCCTCTTTCCCATTGCGTTCTTACCCTAATTCTACTCTGCACACAGGCGTATGTACAGATATGTAGGTGACCAATCATACTTCGGCATAACGCAATAATCCGCAGGACTACTTAGAGTCCTGCGGATTGTTATATCAATCGATAATCTTAACTTTCACTTGGCGTCTGCCGAATTTATAAGCATCGCTTTTCGTCGCAACATGAAGATCTATCTTTTTGCCCTTGATTGCGCCACCTGTGTCTCCTGCAACCGCGTGTCCATAACCTTCAACCCATACCTTTGAACCGAGCGGGATAACGCTCGGGTCGACTGCAATAACTTTCAAGTTCGGGTTAGCACGTAAATTAATGCCTGTAGCTGTAATGCCTGAACAACCATTACATCCTGCTGTATATGCTGTGGCCGTCACATAAAACTCTTTGCTCCCGGCTGATGAGTCGTTACGGGAAACCGTTTTGTTAGACGACTTTTTTGATGAGGGTGTCGCTGCGCTTGCAACTATTACTTTGGAGCCGATTGCAACAATTTTCTTTTGTGATGCTTTAATCGGTTTTTCATCTACTAACTTACGGGAAACTTCTTTTCCATTTTCTTTTACTACTTCAAACTTTTTTGAAACTAATCCTTTCTTTCCTGCCTGGACGATTTTCTCCCGTCCTTTCAGTAAAGTTGGATCGCTGCGTGTTTCAACTACAAAGTTTGCCGGTTCTTCCACTACATCGGTGACCTTTTCCACTCGTACGATTTCCACTATAGAACCCGGCTTTAAGTAACCATCAGCCTTTCCGTTCAGGCGATCGTCTCCATTCAGTTGAATGTTTTCTCTCTTTAAAAAGTCAGCGACCGTAGTCGAAGGTGACTGGACCTTCTTCTCTTTTCCTCCGTCATTCAACGTTACTTCAAACGCTTTTTGAATGACAATATTGCTATCTTCCCCAAGTTGTTCATGAATCTGGGGTTTTACAACGTCATAATCGGTCAGTTTAATACCGGCTTCAGCTAGTACGTCTTTCACCTTATGATTAGTCGTCCATATGGATGTGATTTCCTGGTCGACATTTATTTTGACTTGTTGCGACTGTTCCCACCTGACCGATAAACCATCTTCGATTGGTGTATTCACTGAGGGTGCCACTAAATCATGTTTGGCAACTTTAATATCCTGCTCGGATAAAAGGTTACCTACTGTATGTGCATGTGTCTTGATGTTAAGTTCTTCTCCGTCCACGTCCAACGTGATCGATTTCTTTGTTCCTTCAAAGAGAACAAGTGAAATAACAGTAACGAATAGCGCAAGTGAAACTGCGGTAATAGCTAAACGTTTACCCCTCAATGACTTATAGAACAGGTTTTTCATCGTGCTTTTTTGCATGAAAAAAACTCCTCCTTCAGTACTCGGCAAATTATAAAGGTAAGTCTACAGAGTGTCAACCCATTTGGACTTAATTCATTGCAAGTTTAAGAAGTTCTCCATATGTAAAGGATGGAAAACTTCCTGTTCGTTTAATCAATCAATGTTAAATACTTTCAAAGCATTTTTTGTAGTCTTTTCTGCAACTTCTATAACTGGAAGGTTTTTCAGCCTCGCAATTTCTTCTGCAACCAAGGTCACCCAAGCTGGTTCGTTCCGCTTTCCACGGTAAGGATGAGGTGCGAGATAGGGCGCATCCGTTTCTATTAATAAATGCTCAAGCGGTATTTCGGTAGCAACTTCTTTCGGTGTTTTTGCGTTTTTAAAAGTTACGGGTCCCCCCAGCGAAATCATAAAATTCATGTCGATGCATTCTCTTGCCGTTTCGACACTTCCTCCGAAACAATGCATGATTCCGCCCGTTTTTTCCGCTTCCTCTTCTCTCAAGATACGAATGACATCCGCCGTTGCATCCCGGTTGTGGATAATGATGGGAAGATTTACTTTTTGCGCGAGCCGAATCTGCTTCCTGAACACTTCCTGCTGGATGTCTTTCGGTGATTTATCCCAATGATAATCTAGACCTGTTTCTCCAATACCCACCACTTTAGGGTGCGCAGTTAATGATTCTATCCACGCCAAGTCCTCATCGGTACAATCGATTGCATCTACAGGGTGCCAGCCAACGACGGCGTAGATGAAGGCATGCTGTTCAGTTAGTTCCATTGCCCTTAATATGGTTTTGCGGTCAAATCCAATAACCACCATTTTCTCCACACCAGCCTCAAGGGCTCGTTGAATTACTTCATCTACATCTTCTTCATACTGGTCTGCATTTAAATGGACATGTGTATCTATATACATCTATTTTCGCCTCACAATGGTTTTATTGTAATTTAAAGAATTATGCTTTTCATCTCACACATTTAACAAAACGATTACAAAACGGTTTTATTGCAGTGAAAGGAAAAACGGCGTTTCCAAGAGGGACGCCGTTTTTATTCATTCTTTTTTAGTCTAAAACTTTGGACTAACTGACTCATAAACAACCTGCGAAAGTATAACTTAGTTAACCTTAGCACCGTTTTCTAATGAAGGATCTACTGTTGCAAGTTTTAAAGTACCTTCTGATTTTCCTGCTAAAATCATGCCCTGGGATAGTTCCCCACGTAATTTTACAGGTTTCAAATTGGCAACAACGATTACTTTCTCACCAATAAGTGATTCCGGTTCGTAATGTTCCGCGATGCCTGAGACAACTTGCCTTTGTTCATAGCCAAGGTCCAGTTGTAATTTAAGCAGTTTATCCGCTTTTGGGATTTTTTCGCAAGCGGTTACTGTCGCAACTCGTAAATCGATTTTCATGAAATCATCGATTGTAATCTCAGCTTCTACTGTCTCTTCAATTTCAACTTTAACAGCCTCTTCTATAGGGGCGGCTTCAGCGGGAGCCGTGATTGCCATCTGATCGCGAATATAAACGACCTCAACATCTGCATCCAGACGTGGGAAAATCGGTACACCTTTCTCCACAACTTTTGTTCCTGTTGGGATATTAGTAAAGTTACCAAGTGTGTCCCATGCAAGCAGTTCTTCATCCAGACCCAGTTGTGAAATAATCTGTTTCGGTGCTTCCGTCATGAACGGTTGCAATAATACAGCGATGTGGCGAAGCGATGTGGCAAGATGTAGCATTACCGATGCCAGTTGGCCTTTATCTTCTTCATTTTTCGCTAGTACCCATGGCGAGGTCTCATCGATATATTTGTTAGTCCGTGATATGAGCGCCCACAGATCACCAAGAACTGTACTGAATTGCATATTCTCCATTGAAGTTTCATATTTCTCGACTGTAATTGTCATGAAATCCGTCAAACTCTTATCGAATTCTGTCGCGACAATATCTTCTGTTGGAATTTCTCCGTCAAAGTACTTATTAATCATCGATATGGAGCGGTTCAATAAATTCCCGAGATCATTTGCTAGGTCATAATTCGTCCGTTCAACAAAAGATTCGGGTGAGAATACACCGTCTTGACCAAACGGTAGCTCGCGAAGTAAGAAATAACGTGTCGCATCCAGTCCATAACGTTCAACGAGCATTTCAGGATAGACGACGTTCCCTTTGGATTTCGACATTTTTCCATCTTTCATCATGATGAAGCCATGTGCAAAAACTTTTTTTGGTAAAGGCAAATCAAGTGCCATGCAAAAAATCGGCCAATAAATCGTATGGAAACGGACAATGTCTTTTCCGACGACATGGACGTCTGCCGGCCAGTATTTATTAAATAATGAATCGTCTTTGGTCTGATAACCGAGTGCGTTAATGTAGTTTGTCAGTGCATCGACCCACACATAAATGACATGTTTCGGGTCTTTCGGAACTTTTATACCCCAGTCAAACGACATACGGGAAACAGAGAGGTCTTCAAGGCCAGGTTTAATAAAGTTATTAATCATTTCATTCTTCCGAGATTCGGGTTCGATAAACTTCGGATTGTCTTCGTAATACTTCAATAGTCTGTCTGCATATTTCTTCATATTAAAGAAGTACGATTCCTCTTTTACTTTTTGGACTGGACGTCCACAGTCAGGACAATTTCCATCTTCAAGCTGTCCTTCCGTGAAATACGTTTCACAAGGTAGGCAATACCATCCTTCATACTCACCTTTATATATGTCACCATTATCGAGAAAAGTCTTAAAAATCTTTTCAACGCCCTCTTTGTGACGTTCTTCCGTCGTGCGAATGAAATCGTCATAGGAAATGTCCATAATGCTCCAGACTTTTTTCGCTATTTCAGCGATACCATCAACGTATTCCTGGGGCGGTAATCCGGCCTCATCAGCTTTTTCCTGTATCTTTTGACCGTGCTCATCCATTCCAGTCAAGAAATGGACATCAAATCCGCGTAGACGTTTATAACGTGCCATCGCATCAGAAGCCACAGTTGTATAAGCGGTACCAATATGGAATTTACCACTCGGATAATAAATAGGTGTTGTAATATAAAATGTCTTATTCAAATCAGCCAAGACTATTCCTCCAGTGTGTAAGTATATATTCTCTATTCTATCGAAAGGATCCCATCGACACAATGAAATAACCCGGCAACAGCCGCTTTCATTATATTTGCACATGTATTGGTGTATAACCGAGCGAAGGCTTCTTTTCAGAGGTAACAAGCTGCATAAGACTGACGGAAGGCATCTCTGCGCTCCAAAGCAATCCAAAGAATTTCTTTAATTCAACAAATCTCTTTGATATTTTTATGTCTAAAATATGTTTTTTACAAGAAACTACTATTTTCCTCATAGTTTCTAATAAGATGTATTGACGTTAATTGGAAGATTTGGTATGATGGAAAACAGCAAGCGAATTATGTCGAATTTTGACGAAAATAATTGTTTTGAAAGGAGTTTAGCTATGAAATCCACTGGTATTGTAAGAAAGGTCGATGAACTCGGACGAGTTGTTATTCCGATTGAGCTACGTCGTACACTTGGTATCGCACAAAAAGACGCTTTGGAAATTTACGTTGATGAAGATAAAATCATCTTGAAGAAATATATGCCGAATATGACATGCTCCATTACGGGCGATGTGTCTGACGATAATTTAAGTCTGATTGATGGAAAATTGATTTTGAGCCCAGAAGGCGCAAAACAACTAATCAAAGAAATTGAAGAAAGCTTACAAAAATAATCATTAACCATCACTGTCCAGAACGGTTATCCGTTTCGGACTTTTTTCTTATTTTTTCATACTCTTTTACATCAATCAATTTCGACATGAAACTCTTTATAAACATCCCGACGGCTTAATCCACGTTCATTTGCCACTTCCCTGATTGCCTCTTTTGAACGAAGTCCTTTTTGTTCTATTAATTCAGTTACATGTGCATGGATATCCAAGTCATGCCACCACGCTTGTTGTTCTTCAACAATTACTCCATCGCTGCCTTCAATGACAATACAGAACTCGCCTCGTATTTCATTCGATTCTGCCCATAATACAGCCTCTTCAAGCGTACCGCGAAGAAATTCTTCAAAACGCTTTGTTAGTTCCCTTGCCAGAACAACTGAACGTTGTCCACCAAAGCTATCTTGCAGCGCACGTAAACTTTCCTTCAACCTGTGAGGAGCCTCATACAAAATAACTGTTTCTTCCCGCTGTTTTAAATGATCTAATTGAATCGTCCGCGCTTTTTTCTGGCGCGATAAAAAACCGTAAAACAAAAAGGGCTGCGGTACCAACCCCGATGCCACCAGCGCGCTGATTGCCGCATTTGCACCTGGTACAGGTACTACATCATAGCCTGCACCAATCGCTTTAGACACAATATCCGCGCCCGGATCAGAAATACAAGGCATACCGGCATCACTGACAAGTGCTACTGACTTTCCGTCTCCCAGTAGTGTCAAAATCTTTTCTCCACCAAATTCTATATTATGTTCATGATAGCTTATAAGAGGCGTTTTAATTTCAAAGTGATTACACAACCTGATCGTATTTCGCGTATCTTCTGCTGCAATCGTATCGACTTCATTCAATATACGAATTGCACGATATGTCATGTCTTCCAGATTGCCAATTGGTGTCCCGACCAAAAATAGTTTTCCGCCGCCCAGCTCAGCACTTTTTTGTGACTTCATCGACATTACGCCTCTTTCCAATATAATTTTCTTTGGCATCTCTTTTCAGTTGTTTGAACTGATATTCCGCCTGCATTGCTTCACGTTTTGTTTCAAAGCTTTCATGATAAATACAGCGGACAGGTTTTTTTGCACGGGTATACTTCGCGCCTTTCCCTTCATTATGTACACGAACCCGTTTTTCTAAATCATTTGTATAACCGGCGTAATAAGAGCCATCGTTGCATTCTAAAACATAGAAAAGATGCTCACTCGTTTTTTCCATAAAGGAGGCGCCTCACTTCTTCCGTGTAATCATTGTCAGCACCGTATACATAGAGGGGCGGCAGTATTTTCAAGTCGGGTTTGCCGTCTTTTATCCCCTCAATTAATAATGTATTCGCTTCTTTGCCCTCTTTGGGATAAACAAATTGAATCCGCTTAGGTTCCAAACGATTGGCACGCATTGCAGTGACTATATCGAGTAAGCGCCCGGGACGATGAACAAATGCTGCTTTTCCCCCCTGTTTTAACAATTCACTCGCTGATTGGATAGCTTGGTCAAGTTTCAAATGGATTTCATGTCTGGCAATCGCCAGATGCTCGGATAAGTTCCTTTCGCTGGCTTCATTTGAAGGGAAATACGGGGGATTACAAGTCACTGTGTCGTACTTTTCAGAACCTATTTTTGCTGCGATTCCGATAACGTTGTCATTAACGATTCGAATTCTACTTTCTAACCCATTGTATCTTACACTTCTTTGAGCCATTCCCGCCAAACGCTCCTGCAATTCAACAGCAATAATATCAGCGTTTGTTCTTGCACTTAAAAACAATGGAATTGCTCCATTACCGGCACATAAGTCTACAATTTTTCCAGCACGTATCGGAACATATGCAAATCTTGCCAGCAATACTGCGTCCAGGGAAAATGAGAATACGGACGGGCTTTGGATTATCCGTAAATTTTCAGCCAATAAATAATCAAGCCGCTCATCATCTTGTAAAAATTCATCCATAATAATTTCCCCCATTTTAAAAAATCCGTAAAGTGCCTAGCGTACAAAGAATAAAAGAAAAGCCGACGCCTACATTATAATAGGATCGGCTCATTTCATACGTTTTGTTTATTTAGAAAAGAGAGACAGAACAGACAGTCTTCCCCTTTACGACTACCTCCGTAATGGACATTGCAGACGTGGAACCCTTCGTTATACAGGCGTGCCAAATTATCGACACCTTCGCCAACATCTATCGTATTCGGTTTTTTCCGATGCTTGCGCGTATTGATAATTTCTTCTGTTTGTTCATTCATTTGTTTATCCATTTCTTCAAGCCGCTTGCGCAAATGATGGTTTTCGAGTTGAAGCGAATGGTTCTCTTCCGTCATCTGCGCGACGAATCCAATCAATTCGCGGAATTGCTTTTGCATAGATTCGAGTTCTTGCTCGAATTCCATAACCCTATCCAGAAAGTTCCTTTCTTTCAACTATCCCACCCCATTATTTCATCAATTGAGCTATATTTTTTTGTTGCTCTACTATCTCTTCCAATGTATATTCTAGAACCAAGTCCTGGTCTGTCATACTTACTTGAAGAAGGCGTTCAAGTAAATTCAGTCCGACAACTTTCCCTGGTCCCTCTGCTGTTTGGACACGTGTACCAATGTCCGGCATCAGTGCTTTTGCCTCTTCGTAATCATCATTCTCATATTTCAAGCAACACATAAGTCGCCCACATAAGCCTGAAATTTTCGATGGATTAAGTGATAAATTCTGATCCTTAGCCATTTTTATAGAAACCGGCTCAAAATCACCAAGGAATGTCGAACAACACAGCATCCGACCACAAGGACCAATACCCCCAAGCATCTTCGCTTCATCGCGTACGCCTATCTGACGTAGTTCAATACGCGTGCGGAAAATCGAAGCAAGGTCTTTAACAAGGTTTCGGAAATCTACACGGCCTTCTGCTGTAAAATAGAAGACAATTTTGTTTCGATCGAATGTATACTCGACATCAACTAACTTCATTTCCAACTTATGTTCAACGATTTTTTCTACACCTGTGCTAAAAGCCCTCTCAGCTTCGAGTAGATTTTCCTCCACTTTTTCGAGGTCCTCGGTTTGTGCGGGACGAATAATTTTTTTGAGTGGCAAGACCACATCATTTTCACCGACTTCTCTTACTTTACCTGTAACTTTACCGTATTCGATTCCTCGCGCGGTTTCAACGATGACATAGTCCCCTTCATCGAAAGCGTAATCGAGTGGATCGAAATAATATATTTTACCCGCTTTTTTAAAACGGACTCCTACAACTTTATACAACAAGTAACCCCTCCTGCATGCTGAGCACCAATTGTTCCATTAAAAGCGTGCGATTCATATTGCCGTGTAATTGCTTTTTGGCTCGCAATATTGCCTCCATGTTAGCAGACAAACGGCTATATGTCATCTTCATCGAAAGACCTTTAATAAGTTCTTGCTGATCAGGAAATGCCGCTGTTGACTGCAATCCTGCTTTAGAAGCGACTACATCTCTATATACATAGAGAAGCAAGTCGAGTCCGCTTTCAGTATCTTCCTTCTCTTTGATTAAAGGGACCCATTCTGATTGGATGAACAATAACGCTTCATGGACATGTCGATCCGATGCTTCAACCAATTTTACCACTGTTTTTCGTATGTGTGCAAATTGATCATCGCCTGCTAGCCGAAATGCTTCTTCCTGATTGGCTGTTACCATCGAAACCGTCGCCGCCATTGATGGAGTAATTCCCTTTTCAACAAGCTGACCAATCATTATTTCTCTAGAAGGTGGTAAAAAAGATACGCGTTGACACCGCGATTGGATCGTAGACAAAATCGATTGATACGAATCGGTTAGTAAAATTGCCGTTACATCCCCTTCAGGTTCTTCAAGAAACTTAAGAAGCGTATTCGCTGCAGCAACATTCATCCGATCTGCCCTACTAATTATATATATTTTCTTGCCTGCTTCATAACCCTTTTTCGTCATACTGAAAACAAGATCGGACATCTGATCTTTTTTGATATCTTGTCCGTCTGGTCGGATGAGCGTTACGTTGGGATGATTGCTGGATGAAACACGACGGCAGGAATGGCATGTTTCACATGGAACAGATTTTTCGGGGTTAATACAAAGGAGCAGTTTGGCAAAAAAAATGGCTGCAGCTTCTTTCCCAGTTCCACGCTCGCCATCAAACATGTACGCATGTCCAATTCGTCCATTTTTATGTGAAGAACTTAAGCGTTGAATTACTATTTTCTGTTCCCGCACCAGCCGGTCAGTACCTTCTTCTGTCATGTTAACCACACCTCCCCCGTGTTCAAAAAAACCGTGTTTCTAAGCGATAGAAAGCACGGGATTACATGTATAGATTAATAAGAAGCCCTTTGATTTCTCCTATTTTGGCTAATAAATCAACGGATGTTTTTTCTTCGTCCAATAAATCATTTGCCAGTTCAATTAATCGATCGTCAATCGTTTCAACAAGTTTTAATCGGCGCCCTTCACCGAATTGATTCCATGAGTGGGACTGTTTAAGCCCCATTCCAGATTCAACGGCTTCTTTTAAAAAGCGCTTGATGAGCATTTTGAATTTGGCCATATCACGCAAGTTTCGTGAACGGGCAATTCGGTCCCCGGCCGATGAAATATCTCCGAGAAGCCTAGTAATTTGCTCACCTTGAAGACGCTGTTCCTGTTTAACAACCATCTGACCAAAACGTGTTCCGCCTTGTGATGTCTGCAAGGGATCATTTCGCGTCTTATCAAGTCCAGCTCTATAATCACCATTGACTTTCATTTCGGCTCACCTCTGTCCATCAAAAATGATGGAAATGTTCGATTGGAAGGACAAATACCGTCGCGCCACCAACTTCAACTTCAACTGGATATGGAATATATGAATCAGCATTTCCGCCCATTGGCGAAACAGGTGCTACCATTTGATCGCGTGAACGGCAATTTTCCCGAATAAGTTCTAGTGCCTTCGGAACAAGGGTTTCGTCGGTCCCGATTAGGAACGTCGTATTTCCAGATCTAAGAAATCCTCCCGTACTGGCTAATTTCGTTGCCCGGAAGTCTCCTTTGGTTAAAGCCGTAGATAATCGGTTACTATCCTGATCTTGTACAACTGCTACAATCAATTTCACGATAATCTCCCCTTTTCCGCTTTCCAACCATTATATCATGAATCTGACTTTTTAATGAGTTGGGCGCATACGATTTTCCAAATATTTTCCGTTACCTGCTCTTGAGAGAGCGAAGCATCTGTAACTTTTATTCGTTCGGGATACCGCCGAATAAGTTCTAGATACCCCTCGTAAACCAGCTCATGGAAATGCAGACTCTCTTTATCCAATCGATTCTCTTCGCGCATTTCGTTTGCTGCAATTCGCGCAAGTCCTGCTTCTGGATTGATATCGAAGAACACTGTCAAGTCAGGCATTGTGTCACCTATAGCGAACTCGTTAATAGATAGAACCTCATCGATTCCAAGTCCGCGGGCATGCCCCTGATAGGCTAATGAGCTATCGACAAAACGATCGCACAAGACAATTGTTCCTTCCCTGAGTGCCGGAACAACTTTTTCAACAAGATGCTGCCTTCTAGCAGCCGCATAAAGAAGCGCTTCCGTTTTGGCATCCATTTCCTGATGATCGTTATCCAGAATAATCTCACGGACTTTTTCCGCAATCCGTATTCCGCCAGGTTCACGTGTCAAAATAACCTGTTTCCCTTCATTCTTCAAGCGTTCATATACCTCTTTAATAACAGTTGTCTTACCGGCCCCTTCAGGACCTTCAAACGAAATGAATTGACCTTCCAGTATCATATTATTCCTCCGCTCTATTCTTTACCACAATTATCTGTTTTTCATCAATTTGAATGGATCCCTGGAACTTTGCCCCCATTTGAAGTAGTTTGTCCAGTGATTGGATATGCGCTTCACTTACAGTTTCCCCACGGATCAAGAGGGGTATACCAGGCGGATATGGAGTAATCGACTCCGCCGCAACACGATTCACTGACTCTTTGTAAGGAATCCATTCTACTTCCATATGAGCCATTTCATCAGACGTATAAGCTAGGCAAGTCAACTCTTCTTCGTACAGGGCTAGATCTTCTATCCCCTCAGTATTTTCTGTTGCAGGCAGACCCACAACCGCTGTCTTGATGCTGTTACAAGTTTCAGCAAAGGGATAAAATATTTCTGATTTCAATAGCGGTAAAACAAATAACACCTGATAAGGGTCTGCCAGTTCCCCGAATATCCCTACCGCTTCCAGCCGCTTCTGCAGATCAAAGCCTGAACAACCCTCTATTCGTAAAATAAGTTTTAAGGGATCATCCGTTTTAATCGTTAGAAGTCGCGGAATGAGATTGAGTTGTTTGATAAAAATCTCACGCCGTTCCATGAACCTATCTTTATCTTCTTTACTAAAGGATTCCGCGAAAGCTCGGGCATCATCAAGTGAAGCCATCAATAAATAAGAGGGACTGCTAGATTGTAACATCCCTAAATAAGAAGCAACTTTCTCCGAAGATATATAATTAGTGCGCATATGTAGAAATGAGGCCATCGTCATAGCCGGTAACGTCTTATGTGCTGATTGCACGACTATATCCGCTCCCATCTCCAATGCCGAACGCGGGAACGGTTCACCTACGACAAAGTGTGCTCCGTGTGCCTCGTCCACCAATACAGGTACTCCATTCATATGACAAAGTCTGATTGTTTCTTCCAGCTCCAAACCTGTTATGCCGTAATAGGTGGGGTAAGTCAGAATAACAGCTACTGCCTCTGGAAACGCCTGGAGCGCCTTGTTAACTTGCGCAGACGTCACAGTGCCAGCTGTCTTGGTTGCTTCATCCCAAGCTGGAGATACAAACACAGGTCGGGCCCCCGTCAACTCAATAGCATGGAAAATCGACTTATGCGCATTACGCTGAACGATAACAGTATCTCCTGCACGGCAAGTTGCATAAACCATTGCAATATTCCCTACGGTTGTGCCATTCACCAAAAAAAAACTACGGTCGGAACCGTACAACGAAGCAAGCTTCTGCTGCGCCTTTTCAATAACACCATTCGGTTCATGGAGATCATCAAGTCCCTTTAATTCAGTGAAGTCATATTGGAGTGCTCCCTGCAGTTCGGAAGGTAATCCAGAAAGCATTCCATGCTTGTGTCCCGGCACGTGAAATGAAATCGGATTTGCATCTTTAAATTTGGTTATTGCCTCAACAAGTGGACGTTCAGAACTTTTCAATACAATTTCCACTCCCTTTTCTTCCTTCTATTATATACGACTATAGATAGGTAAGAGTAACAATAAATCCTGTTAATACCGCTTCGACGCTGTGTGGATGCCTCCCCAAAGCGCCAAGCAATCTAAAATCAAACTCCCTCAAAAATGGACACCCCAGCGCCAAGCCATTTACATTTTTATGTCTGCTTTCAATATAACCTTCGGTTAAAATCTAATATAAACATAAAAAAAGCCATTGCCCGAAGGCAATGACTTTACTTTGAGACCGGCGACGTCCTACTCTCACAGGGGGAAACCCCCAACTACCATCGGCGCTGAAGAGCTTAACTTCCG
>NZ_JBXCJD010000023.1:0-45354 GCF_056786515.1 Sporosarcina sp. Y838
GTCCACTTAGGCCCACCATTCCGCAGTAGCTCAGTGGTAGAGCAATCGGCTGTTAACCGATCGGTCGTAGGTTCGAGTCCTACCTGCGGAGCCATTTATATGGGGAAGTACTCAAGCGGCTCAAGAGGTGCCCCTGCTAAGGGTATAGATCGCGAAAGCGGTGCGAGGGTTCGAATCCCTCCTTCTCCGCCATATAATTTGGCCCCTTGGTCAAGCGGTTAAGACACCGCCCTTTCACGGCGGTATCACGGGTTCGAATCCCGTAGGGGTCATAATAAAAGCAGTAATACAAGTTTTTTATTAAACTTGCATTACTGCTTTTTTATTGTTTAGAAAGATAATTTTAATGATTGGATTTCATGTCTGGACTCGCCGTTTACTGCTTGTGGGGACAAGTCTTTTCCTACTACTATGAATCGGTACATTTGCTTAATTATCTTGTGTATTGTAAACCTGAATATACTTTTTTGACTTGGTTTTGTACTCAACAATTGCTAATAGATACAATGGAATCTACTTCCATTGTATCTAGCACCGTAAATTAAAAACCTATACCAATTGACTCAATTAACAAATTAATTCATTTTCTTTTGCCGTCAACATAACCATCGCTTTCATGATATGGAATGTCACCAAGTGGGGATTCAATACCTTCATTATCCAATTCATCTTCGTATTTGTCAGAAGCATCAGATCGTACAAAACCCCTTGATTGACCATTTATATCGGTGCCAATGAATTCTTCAATTTCTTCAGCTGCCCCGTCTGAAATCTCGTTGTCGTATAGTGTATTGTAGCTGGCGTGATCCCCACTAAAATCTGAAGGGGTTTCAGATGTACCGGATTTTGCAATTTCCTGAAAGCTATCTTCACTTTCCCGAGTTGTTCCCAACTTTCGATCGGCGAATGAGTTAGGGTTGGCCATGGTAAGAGTATCTTCTTCTACGGGTCTGTCTAGAGGTACTTCTTGCTCTGTCGCATGTTCAATGCAAAGAGTGGTATAAGGAACTGCCTCAAGCCGCTCAAATGGTATATCCGTTTGACATACTTCGCATTTTCCATAAGAACCATCCTCCATTGCTTGTAAGGCGTTTTCTACTTTATTAAGCTCAGAGCCTGCATGCACGTTCAGTGCTACGTCTTTCTCTCTCTCAAACAGTTCAGTACCCATGTCAGCAGGATGATTGTCATACATAGAAAGTTCTCCGACTTCTTCTAACGGACTATCTTTAATATCCGTTTCTTTTTCTGTTTTGGTTAAATGATCCATCATTTCATGTAACTCTTTTTTTAATGTCTCTGTTTGTTTCGCATCTAACATGTTTTGCCACGTCCTTTTCAGTAATAGTATCAGTATGCTCATTAATAACTTGCTTAATGAGCATGGAATGGATTGTTGTCTATTCTTTTTACTTTCCTTCTTGAAGTCCTTTTTAAACATTCGAACAAAAAAAGTCCGAGCCATCAGAGTGATGGTTCAGACTTTTTTTGATTAAATATTAAAAAAGAAGATGTCCAATGAAGATTCCAATGCCTAATAGTAATCCAAACAGCGTGTTTGTGATTGCAGTGTTTTTCATGGCAGGGTTCACATGTATGGGTAGGTGGCTATTTCGGAATACGGCGATTGCAGATGCCGGTTTTTTTAGACTTAAGAATACGATTAACGCCCATGGAGTGAGATGTCCAAAGAGAATCAGTGCCACAACCCAACCATAAGATACGATGAAAAATAGCATTAGGATGGTAATTGCATTAGAACGGCCAACTAGAATCGCAAGCGTCTTCCGTCCGCCTTCCTTATCTCCTTCCAAATCACGTATATTGTTTGCCATCATAATACCCGCGACAAGCAACATACTTGGTATGGATAGAAGTACTGCTTCTGTCGTGATCGTTCCTGTCTGAATATAGAATGCAATGAGGATAAGTAGCATTCCCATGACAACTCCGGAAAAGAGTTCCCCAAAAGGCGTGTATGCGATTGGATATGGACCGCCTGTATAAAAATAACCAATTATCATGGATATGCCACCGACCATTGCAAGCATCCACGACGTTTCCATGCATATGTATACTCCTATAAGAATGGAGATTCCGTAAAGCATAAAGGCAAGGTTCAACACCGTTTTCGGTTTAACGCCATTCCGGACAATTGTACCTCCGATACCTATGGATTGTTCTGTATCGAGACCTCTTTTGAAATCATAGTATTCATTGAACATATTTGTCGCCATTTGAATGAATATACTTGCAATAAGCATAGCGAAAAATAGAGGAAAATGAATGTCCCCATATGTCAACGCAATCATTGTACCGAGGAAAACTGGTGCAAAAGCTGCAGTGAGTGTATGAGGTCGGGTTAGCTGCCACCAAATTCGCCAACCTGAATCCGCTTCTATTTTCTGTTGCATTATGATTCTCTCCCTACATTTGTGATTAAGCCAAGAACACCCATGATTTCAGTCGTAGGAGGTTCATAATGACCTCATCCATTGTACTCCATAATTGGTGGAGTGAACAGAGAGACTGCATATTATGTGCCGAAACGCTACAGATTCGGTATAATAGAATAAAGGAATAAGCTCAAAATTTGACGTATGAATGTGCGGAGGGAAAATAATGAATCGGAAGTTGACCACTACCCGCGAATCTAAATTAAAAGTTAGTCAGCATGAATTGCGCTTTTTCACAGAAACTGTTGATGCGGATCGAATATCACCACTTGCATTTTTTGAGGCAGGGGATTCATGTTATAAAGATGAACGGTTTTATTGGCAAAATGCAGATAAAACATTAACACTTGTTGGAATTGGACATGCTACAGTATTGACCAGTGAAGAAACGGAGAATCGTTTTGAGGTTATTTCAGAAAGCTGGAAAAACTTGTGTGCGGCGCTTATAAAGGAAGAAAATGATCGGGAGCCTGTTCTTTTCGGAGGTTTCTCATTTGATCCTAAAAGTAATAAGGGAACAGAGTGGGATGCATTTCCATCTGCTCATTTTGTTGTGCCTGCTTTCCAGCTATCAATTACAAATGGCAAGACTGCCATCTCCATAAACCTAGTTACGAAAAGCAATGATGCTGCGGAGCAGTTTGAAAAGTTGCGCGAGGAAAGGGATCGTCTTATCCATATTGCACAAGTGGAAGAATTCGCTCTTCATACCAAGCCAGAAGTTGTATCTATTGAGGAGCTAGCGAAAAATCATTATATGGAAACGTTAGTTGATATTACAGAACGAATTAATAATGGTGAAGCGGAGAAGGTTGTAATTGCAAGAGCGATAAAATTAAACTTTAAAGATAAAGTACCTGCTGTCACGGCACTTCACCATATTACGAACGAACAACAAGAAAGTTACCACTTCGGTTTGCAAAAAGAAGGTCAACTATTTTTCGGTGCTACTCCAGAGAGGCTTATAGAAATATCAAACGGACGGGCGTACTCTGCATGTGTAGCAGGGTCTATCAAACGTGGTAAATCAGCGGCTGAAGACCGGAAACTTGGTGATCAACTTCTTGAAGATCGTAAAAATAGGGAAGAGCATCAATACGTTGTAAATATGATTTCACAAGTATTTGAAACTTTTTGTACAGATGTCAAAGTTTCAAAAGTACCGAAATTAATGAAAGTTCGTGATATACAACATCTGTTAACACCAGTTGAGGGGAAAGTTGAACGTGGGACTGATATTTTTAGCATGGTTCAGGCGCTCCATCCAACTCCGGCACTTGGCGGTGTTCCGACAGAAAAATCGATGGAACTGATTCGCACTGAGGAAAACATGGATCGAGGATATTATGCAGCACCAATCGGCTGGACGGATACAGCAGGAAATGGTGAATTTGCTGTGGCTATCCGCTCTGCACTACTCGATGGGGATAGTGCATATTTGTATGCGGGGGGCGGTATTGTGGCGGATTCTGAACCTGATAAGGAATACGACGAAACATGGGTGAAATTCAGACCGGTCATACGTGCACTTGGGGGTAAATTGAATGGATAACCGAATAGTTTTGACTGATTATGTTCGACGAATGACAAGTGCTTTGATGATGGCCGGTGTGAAAACTGTAGTCATTAGTCCAGGCTCTCGTTCGACACCACTCGCATATGCATTTGCCTCAACAGATGAGCTTGATGTGTATATGCAAGTAGACGAACGCTCAGCAGCCTATTTTGCACTTGGAATGGCAAAGGCCTCTTCTGATCCTGTCGTTCTCCTATGTACATCAGGTACAGCGGCGTCCAACTATCATCCTGCGATAACAGAAGCGTACTATGCGCGAATCCCACTAATTGTTATTACTGCGGATCGCCCACACGAACTAAGAGAAGTTGGAGCACCACAGGCAATCGATCAAATACGAATGTACGGTAAGCATGTGAAACATAGTGTAGACTTCCCACTTGCAGAAAAAAATACAGACATTGATGACTTTATCGACAGACATATAAGTCGGGCATTATCGGTAGCAACTACAGCTCCACGCGGACCGGTCCATTTAAATGTTCCGTTCCGTGAACCGCTACTCATTGATTTTGATCGTGAGATACCCAAAATGACTTTCCAGAAAAGGATTCAAAGTGTAGATAGTCTGGATCTAGAAACGATTCAACAGATTACCTTGTTGCTTGCTCGTTCAGAAAAGGGAATAATTATTGCTGGGGAAATGCCAGTAGGATTAAATAAAGAGCTTTTCTGGAGCTTTGCAAAAGCGCTGGAATGGCCGGTATTGTGCGATCCGATATCAAATCTTCGTACGGAAATACCAGAGCAATGCCGTTCACTATGTATTGATCATTATGATGCAATATTAAAGAGCGAGTTATTCAAAGGGAAATCTGTACCTGATACTGTGATTCGATTCGGTACACAACCGGTTTCGAAACCACTTTCACTATATTTGAAAGCAATGCGACCAGCGAACGTTATCACGGTTGATGAATCACCGGAATTCCGAGATTCACTTGGTATTGTTACCCATCATATCCAGGCTTCACCTGAAACGGTATTAAGAATATTGGTCGAAAAACAAAAGACATCTTTTTCGGAGTCGTGGACACTAGCGAATGATGCTGCATCTGCAATCACCGATGAATACACGGGAGTTGACGGAGATGAAGGGATTTTTGCAAAGTTGCTTTTTGAGCATCTTCCCTCCGGCAGCGACTTAATTACTGGTAGCAGTATGCCAATCCGTGATGTTGATACGTTTTTTAGGAAAACGACCAAAGATATAGCGATTTTTGCCAACCGTGGGACGAACGGAATTGATGGCGTTGTCTCGACAGCTTTCGGTGTCCACACCAATAGAAAGAGACCGGCGTGGCTATTAATAGGCGATCTGTCGTTCTTGCATGACGTCAATGGGCTTATTGTAACTCGTTTTCATGAGGTTGACTTGACTATTGTAATTATCAATAATGACGGTGGTGGTATATTCTCATACCTTCCACAAGCTGAAGCAGGCCGTCATTTTGAAGAATTATTTGGTACACCTACAGGGTTAACGTTTGGTCACATAGCAGCTATGTATGACGCTCAGTATGCAGCGATAACAACCCCAGAAGAGTTTGGGATAGAGTTAGCTAAAGTGAAAAATAAACCAGTGCGCATCATAGAAGTATTTACAAATCGACAGGCAAACGTCGTTGCACACCGTGACCTATGGAAACAAATTACCGATAGGATTGAGCAGGATGAGTAACAAGACGATTCGCATTCGGGGCATAGATATAAATGTAGAAATTTCGGGTGAAGAACAGTTACCCTCTGTCGTTCTACTACATGGATTCACAGGTAGCACTGCTTCATGGCGTGAAATAGTTGAATTATTCAAAGGTAAATACCGAACAATAGCTGTCGATTTGACTGGACACGGGAAATCGAGTATTCCAGATGATGTAAACAGATACACGATGGAACAGCAATTAGCCGATCTCGAGGAATTATTTACTGCTTTATCACTCAAACATTTCATATTGATTGGTTATTCCATGGGTGGGCGTATCGCTCTGGCTTATACAATTAATTATCCGGATCGGATTTCATCATTAATTCTAGAAAGCTCTTCTCCAGGTTTAAAGACAGAAAATGAAAGAAATGAAAGAAAAGCAGCGGATAAACGTTTGGCAGAAAGAATATTGAAAGATGGGTTACCTTCATTCGTCGACTTTTGGGAAAACGTTCAGTTATTTGCAACACAGAAAAGTTTACCTAAAGAAAAACAGATAGAAATCAGAAATGAGCGGCTAGGTCAAAGGGGTAATGGACTAGCCAACAGCCTACTCGGCATTGGCACAGGCAGCCAACAGTCTTATTGGGAATGTCTTGAGACGATCAATCTGCCTGTTTTGCTAATAACGGGAGAACTCGACACTAAGTTCGTAAATATTTCCCGGGAAATGCATGTTAAATTTCACAATGTCCGCCATGAAACGATAAAACACGTTGGGCATGCAATTCATGTGGAAAAACCGGGTACATTTGCTACAATGGTAGAGCAGCATGTTTCAGAGTTGAAAAATCGAGGAGGGTCACTATGACACGTCAATGGGAAACGATACGTACATACGAAGACATCAAATACGAACAGTATGGCGGGATTGCAAAAGTAACAATCAACCGTCCGGAAGTGCGCAATGCATTCCGACCTAAAACGGTATCAGAGTTAATCGACGCATTTTCACGCGCACGGGACGACCAGAGCATTGGAGTCATCGTATTAACAGGGGAAGGCGAGAAAGCATTCTGTTCAGGCGGAGACCAATCAGTTCGTGGTCACGGCGGCTATGTCGGTGAAGATGAAATACCGCGTCTTAACGTTCTGGACTTGCAGCGCCTAATCCGGGTTATTCCAAAACCGGTTGTGGCAATGGTTGCAGGATATGCAATCGGCGGCGGACACGTTCTGCATGTTGTCTGTGATTTGACGATTGCTGCAGAAAATGCAGTTTTCGGACAAACAGGACCGAAAGTCGGTTCATTCGACGCAGGTTACGGTTCAGGATACTTGGCACGAATCGTCGGTCATAAGAAAGCGCGTGAAATCTGGTTCTTATGCCGTCAATACAACGCACAGGAAGCACTCGACATGGGGTTAGTTAACACTGTGGTTCCTTATGAACAATTGGAAGACGAGACTGTCCAGTGGTGTGAAGAGATGCTTGGCATGAGCCCAACTGCACTTCGTTTCGTAAAAGCAGCAATGAACGCAGATACGGACGGACTTGCTGGACTTCAACAATTAGCTGGTGATGCAACACTTCTTTATTACACAACGGATGAGGCGAAAGAAGGCCGCGATGCGTTCAAAGAAAAACGTAAACCGGAATTCGGACAGTTTCCTAGATTCCCTTAATAAAACTGCATGAATACTTAAAGAGCTGCCTTTAATCGGGTGGCTTTTTCTGAATGGATGGTGATTGGATGATTCCAAATTGGTTAATACAGCGGGCATATTTAACGCCCGATAAAACAGCTTTTTCATTTAAGGATGATAAGTGGACATTTATACAATTAAAAAATCGTGCAATGACTCTTGCGCAGAAAATGAAAGACAATGGTTTAAATGACGGGGATCGAATTGCACTACTTGGGGCTTCCAATGCTGAAATGGTATTTGTCATTCATGCCTGTATGCTATTGGGATTAGAAATTGTCATGTTGAATAGCCGGTTGACGAAAAAGGAGATTGAGTATCAATTCGACGACTCAAGTGCTACCACGCTAATTGTAGCGGATGATTTACATGGCATGGTTGCTGACATGCCAGTACAGAAGTTATACTTTTCTGCAATTTACGCGAGCCCTGAAAGGCCATTTATTATTCAGGATAGTTGGAAAACCGACAGAACCATTACAATTATGTATACATCGGGTACGACAGGATTTCCGAAAGGTGTCCGTCAAACCGCTGGGAATCACGTTTCGAGTGCACTTTCATCCGTCCTTAATCTGGGGCTTAACGAACGGGATGCGTGGCTATGTGCTATGCCACTTTTCCATATTAGTGGCTTTTCGATTCTAGTCCGTTCTGTTCTTTATGGAATGGAAGTCGTATTGCAGGAGAAGTTCGATGCAGTTAAATCTGCCAGTGCAGTAGAGAATGGGTTAGTCACATATATGTCCGTCGTATCACTTATGCTTGATAAAGTTTTGCGTGAAATGGAAGAGAGGAATAAGGTTGCTCATCCTATATTCAAAGCAATGCTAGCCGGAGGTGGACCTCTTCCAATCGATTATTTGAATCGAGCAAAAGCCCTTGGAGTTCCAGTTCTTCAAACATATGGCTTAACGGAAACAAGTTCTCAAACAACAACTTTGGCGGCAAACGATGCCATCCGTAAGATGGGTTCTGCCGGCAAACCTTTGTTTTTAAATCAAATCAAAATCAAAAATACTGAAACACCATTAGAAAAAGGTGAAGTTCTAATACGTGGATCCCACGTCACACCAGGATACATCGGTCGTTTCGGAGGGGTAGATCCTTTGGAGGATGGATGGTTCCCGACAGGCGATATCGGCTACTTGGATGATGAAGGCTATTTATATATCGTTGACAGAAGATCCGATTTAATCATTTCAGGTGGCGAAAATGTCTATCCGGCTGAAATTGAAAATGTGTTAGTTGCGCATCCAAGTATCCGTGAGGCAGGCGTTTGTGCTAAAGAACATTCAGAGTGGGGAAGTGTCCCCATTGCATTTGTTGTCGTTTCAGGAACAGTAACGGCTGAAGAGTTAACATTATTTTGCGAAGAGCGATTGGCTCGCTATAAAGTACCGAAGGCGTTCCATTTTGTCGAAAAGCTCCCGCGTAATGGGTCTAATAAGCTAATGCGTCGTAAATTGAAAGAGTTGGATGGATACTGAATAAGGAGTCGTCTCAAGTAGGCAAAGCCTGCACCCGCACTAGGAGTGCCGCCTCTAGCAGGTTATTCACAAGTCTAAGTTTTAAACTTTCTATATAGGTTGAACTTATGATTCTTTCTACTTTCCAGTTGATTGGAGTGTAGAGCGGCGACTCCAGCGGGAAAAGCGCGTAGGAAGAGAAAATCACTCTTCCTTGGCAAAAAGCCCCGCAGGAACGTAGTGACGAGGAGATTGAAGCCGTGCCCGCGGAAAGCGTCCGCTCGGAACGGAAATCAACGGTTAGTAGGATTCTTTATTTCAACATATTTAGCAACAAAATAGGCTATCAAGCAACCCGGATTTAATCTGGATTACATGATAGCCTTTTCGCATTTACTTCGTATTTAACGCTTTCTCAAGCGTCTCAATATTTTTATTCATCAAAGTGAAATAGGTTTCATTATTTTTTATATCATCGACGGTTAATACGCCTAGATTATGAAGCATGAGTGACTCTGCTCCAATTTCATTTCTTAGGACATCAGTCAATTTTGAAGAAACATTCTGCTCAAATAATACATACTGAACATTCTGCTCCTTCGCTGCTTTAACAATTTTAGTTAATTGTTTTTGTGAAGGTTCGCTTTGCGAATTCAATCCCGCAATTGCAATTTGTTCAAGGCCGTATGAATTTGCAATATAACCAAAAGAAGCATGAGAAACAAAGAATGTCTTCGAAGGTGCATTCAGAGCCATTTCTTTAAATTTATCATCGAGTTCATCAAGTTCTAGTTTCAATTGTTCATAGTTCTCTTCAAATTCAATTTCCATTTCAGGCTTTGATACAATTAATGCGTCTTTAATAGAAGATGCAAGTTCAATACTTAGTTTTGGCGAAATCCATACGTGCGGATCAATGCTGCCATGATTATGCACTTCGTGTTCATCCTGTTCTGCATCATGGCCATGTGCTTCCTCTAGCGACTCTTCGGTTATTGCTTCTGCTGTTGCAATCATTTTGACATTTTCATTTATTAACGTTTTTTCAGCATTTTCGACAAATCCTTCAAGTCCCATACCGATATAGAAAAATAAATCCGCTTCTGCAAGTGACATCATATCTTTTTGTGTGGGTTCAAAAGTGTGCTCGTCCGTTCCAGCGGGATAGACAGACTTAACCTCTACGTGATCAGTACCAATGCGTTCAGCAAAGTATTGTAGTGGATAAACCGTAGTATAAATTGTTAGTTTTTCAGATTCACTATTCTCTGTGTTCTTCACCTTATTACCACATCCAGAAAGTACTATAATTGTGAGTAAAGAAAAGATGATTAGCAGTTTCCGGTTCATGCAAAAACCTCCATTTATTTAATAGTAATCATTCCGATTTAGAGAACTGACTTTTTTATCATACAAGAGCTTTTCTATTTTGGCAACTAAATAAGTGGTTTTATTATCATCAAAAAAAGACAGTTCGGCAGTTTTGCCTACCTGTCTTGTCCTAGGAATTATTTTTTTTTGAGTCTTTCTCAGGAACTGGATCAAATCCACCTTCATGAAATGGATGACATTTTGATATTCTTCGAACCGCCAACCAAGAACCCTTTAATGCACCATGCTTTTCCACTGCTTCAATTCCATAATGGGAGCAAGTTGGATAGAAACGGCAAGACGGGGGAGTTAAAGGCGAGATAACTTTTTGATAGATTTTGATAATGCCTATTACAATTTTTTTCATTTCATTTCTCCCTATTCGTACCTATATGTTTATTGTAGTGGCTTTAGTGGTAAATATAAAGAAGGACGAACTATATAATAACAAAGGGAGAGATTAATATGTCAAAAGAACTTATTGAAGAATTGAACGTGCAAGTATCAACATGGTCGGTGATGTATGCAAAACTTCATAATTACCATTGGTACATAAAAGGGCCTCATTTTTTCACATTGCATGCCAAATTTGAAGAACTTTATAATGAGGCTACGCTTCATATGGACGAAATCGCTGAACGTGTGTTGACGCTGGGTGGAAATCCGGTAGCTTCTTTAAAAGAACATCTTGAAATGTCTGTGGTGAAAGAAGCTACAGGAAGAGAAAAAGAAGACGATATGGTCAAGAACGTCGTCGATGATTTTGGTAAAATTATGAAATCGTTGAAAAAAGGTATGGAATTAGCTGCAAAAGATGGCGATGACATGACGGAAGATTTACTGAATGCAACTTATCAGAGCATTGAGAAACACCAGTGGATGCTAAATGCGTTCCTTGGGGAAGATAACAAGTAATTAATTTGCATTAAAATAATCAGCTTTATGCCGATAGTATACTAGTGAGGAGAGTGGTGTAAATGAATATGAGTTCCATCATGGCTAGTCAATTGAAAAGTTTGCAATCGACTGTCCGGTTGAGTGTTCTAAAAAACACACATTCAATGAATACGGCAGCTGCAACAGAAATGCTGAAAAGTTTAGCTGATCAGTCTGCTGCAACGCATCCTCATAAAGGTGCTTCGGTCGACGTTCAAACTTGATTTGCGAAAAAGCATGTATTCCCGTAAAGGGAATGCATGCTTTTGTTCATTTTAAGCCATGCTAAAAAGAAAAAAGGATGGGTTGGCATGGAAAAATACAATATGTACGTTTCAGTTGTACATCAGCAAATATATCATCACCCAGATGATTCACCGTGGGAGTATGAAGTTAAAATCACAGAAGAACATATTCCCGTATTCAATCGTTTATTTTCACAGATAGATGAACTTGAAATTCGGAACTTTATTAGGTCGCATCTACCGTTTTTACCGTATTATTATGGCCGGAATAATGAAAAGGTCGATCAACGTACGATGAGGATTTATGCACTTATCCATGAGTTCACCGATGAGCCATCGAAGCGATTCATCGAAGAACTTCCTTATTTTCGTTGATACTCATCCTGTCCTTCGTTAAAATGAACGAAAGGACGGGATTTTAATGCTGACATTTAATGATGTAAACGGTGGCCGTGTCGAGCTGTCATTTGAAAAGAATCGATTTAGTATGCCTGCTCGGCATGTTCTTGTTGTATTGAAATATAAAGAAAAGTGGCTTCTAACTCGTCATTTGGAGCGTGGTGTCGAGTTTCCAGGTGGCAAAGCAGAAGAAGGGGAATCAATCGAAGAAGCGGCCATTCGTGAAACGATTGAAGAAACCGGAGTTAGAATTACGGATGTGCAAAATTTTGCGGAATATGTCGTTCGAAGCAATATCACATTTTGTAAAGCTGTATTCACGGGAAGCGTTGTAGAAATTGATGAAAATCCAACACTTTACGAAACGAATGGCGCTACATGGATGACAAGTGAGGAACTGGACGCGTGTGATGAGTTAAGTTTTCATATGAAAGGTACGGGAATGGAAGCTTTAAGAAAGTGGGTGGAAGCACGTGAGTTATGATGGCACTATTATTCATCGGAAAGCCTATCCTTCGCCAAACCCAAACGTTTATCTTGAAGAAATCACTTATTTTTCGGATGGGCTGAGAGTGAAAGGGCTTATGGCGCAACCGCTTACGCATGGAACCTATGAAGGTATCCTTTATTTAAGAGGCGGTATGCAACATATAGGAATGGTTCGTCCAGCTCGAATTGCCCAGTTTGCTGCGCAAGGGTTCGTTGTATTCGCTCCTTACTACCGTGGGAACCGTGGAGGGGAAGGTCGGGATGAATTCGCAGGTGCCGATCGTCAGGATGCGTTGAATGCTGTAGACGTGCTGAAACAAAATCCTATGACAAACGTCGAGAGGATTCACTTATTCGCGTTTTCACGAGGCGGCATTATGGCTCTGTGGACCGCTATTTTGCGTGATGATATTACTTCGGTTGTTACGTGGTCGGGTGTTTCCGATGTCATTTTTACATACAAAGAACGGAAAGACATGCGGCGGATGATGAAGCGAGTTATCGGTGGAACGCCGAACAGCGTGCCTGATGAATACAGAAAAAGGACAGCGCTGTTTCGCGTAGATGAAATTACTGCACCTGTTCTTATCATTCATGGCATGATTGATGAGAACGTCTCATTCCAACAGGCTGTGTTATTGGAGAACGCATTGCGTGAACATAATAAAGTATACGAGACATGGTACTTCCCAGAATACACGCATTTCATTCCACCGGGCATGAATGCAC
The DNA here is from genome assembly GCF_056786515.1 of Sporosarcina sp. Y838. Classification (NCBI taxonomy): domain Bacteria; kingdom Bacillati; phylum Bacillota; class Bacilli; order Caryophanales; family Caryophanaceae; genus Sporosarcina; species Sporosarcina sp. Y838. The sequence continues at coordinate 13,026 of NZ_JBXCJD010000023.1, forward strand.
AGCTTGTTAGAGATTTGACGAGTTGGATGAAGAGACAGTGAGTAGATCATTACTGATTATAATGATAAAAAAACAGGGTAGCACAATAAATGTGCTACCCTGTTTATATCTGATTGTCTTTACGCCATTCCTAGTCTATCGGATATAGACTAAGAGCAATCTTCTTATGCGATTGGTCCGCCTTTATACGTAATCTCTTCTGAAATCGAACCGAATTTCTTAAAGTTTTCACGGAACATAGATGCTAGTTCTTTTGCTTTAAGATCGTAAGCATTTCCATCAGACCATGCATTGCGTGGGTTCAATACTTCTGTCGGAACGCCTTCAATCTCTGTAGGCATTGCAAGACCAAAAATACTATTCATTTCTGTTTCAACATTATTTAGTTTACCAGCAAGTGCTGCACGAACCATTGCGCGTGTATACTTAAGATCCATACGCTTACCAACACCATATACGCCGCCAGTCCAACCTGTATTCACTAGGAATACTTGCGCGTCATGTTCATCAATTTTTTTCCCAAGCATTTCAGCATATACTGTCGCTGGAAGCGGTAGGAAAGGTGATCCGAAGCATGTCGAGAATGTTGCTTCTGGTGAGGTGATACCACGTTCAGTTCCAGCAAGTTTCGAAGTAAAACCACTTAGGAAGTGGTACATTGCTTGCTCTTTCGTTAATTTGGAAATAGGGGGCAGTACGCCGAAAGCGTCAGCAGTCAAGAAAATAATTGTTTTTGGATGACCTGCAACTGAAGGGTCAACGATGTTATCGATTGCTTGAATTGGATATGCTGCACGTGTATTTTCAGTCAAAGATCCATCATCGTAATTAGGAATGTTTGTTACTGGATCGATAACAACGTTTTCAAGAACTGATCCGAAACGAATTGCACCGAAAATTTCAGGTTCTTTTTCTTGAGATAAATTGATACATTTCGCGTAGCAACCACCTTCGATGTTAAAGACACCAGTGTCAGACCAACCGTGTTCATCGTCGCCGATTAATTTGCGGTTCGCGTCAGCTGAAAGTGTTGTTTTACCTGTTCCTGAAAGACCGAAGAACAAAGCGACATCGCCTTCTTCGCCGACGTTCGCAGAACAGTGCATCGGCATGATGCCATTCTCAGGTAGGAAGTAGTTCATGACAGAGAAGATTGCTTTTTTCATTTCACCAGCATATTCAGTACCACCAATGAGAACGATGCGTTTTTCCATAGACACAATAATGAACGTCTCGGAATTCGTACCGTCAACTGCAGGATCCGCTTTAAAAGAAGGAGCTGAAATGATAGTAAATTGCGCTTCGTGTTTCGAGAGCTCTACTTCAGTCGGGCGAATAAACAATTGATGGACGAATAGGTTATGCCAAGCAAATTCATTCACGACTTGAATGGATAGACGTGAAGCTGGATCTGCACCAGCGAATCCTTTGAAGACGAACAGTTCGTCTTTAACTTTTAAGTGTGTAAGCATTTTATTATATAATGAGTCAAATACATCAGATGAAATCGGACGGTTTACGCTGCCCCAATCGATTTTGTCTTTGGAGGACGCTTCCTCGACAATATATTTATCTTTAGGGGAACGACCTGTATACTTCCCTGTTTGAGCCGTGACTGCTCCATCGGAAGTCAGTTGAGCTTCTCCACGTGATATCGCTTTTTCAACAAGTTGTGGTACTGAAAGTTGAATTTTTATATTTTCACCGGAAAGAAGGTTATTTAGATCGTCGCTAATCTTTGCTGTAATCATAATTATGTACCGTCCTTTACTCATAGTCCCATATAATTGGGTGTCATGTCATCACATTTCTTAAATAGTATAACACATTAAGAATAATAATCTATATTAATCAAAATCTCAAGCAATTAGTTGTAAAATCGGCAAAGAAATTTGACAGGGAACAAGTTTTTTCGTAGCATATATAGTTGAACGGATACTCTTATCCCGAGCTGGTGGAGGGGTCAGGCCCAATGAAACCCGGCAACCTGCAATGACTTATTTGTCTGCGCAAAGGTGCCAAACCTGTAGCAAGGCACAGTCCTTGTATGATAAGAGTGAAAGGTGCTTTTAAAATCATGCCTTTCCTCATGTATTAGTACGTGAGCGAAGGGCTTTTTAATTTGTTTAGCCCTTTATCCTCGTGTATAGAGCTCGCAGTGGCTTGTAGTCTTTCCTGAATCCGGGAGGACTCTACATGGGACATATGAGTACCGTATCAATCTCGTAGGATATAAGGAGGAAAAGACATGACTAACCGCCGACTGTTTACTTCAGAATCGGTAACTGAAGGACATCCAGACAAAATGTGCGACCAAATTTCAGATGCTATCCTTGATGCTATTTTGGAGGAAGATCCAAATGCACGCGTAGCATGTGAAACGACAATCACTACAGGACTGGTACTCGTAGCAGGTGAAATCACGACGACTACATATGTCGATATTCCAAAAGTTGTGCGCGAAACTGTTAAAGGCATTGGTTACGTTCGAGCGAAATACGGATTTGATTGGGAAACGTCTGCAGTTCTCACTGCGATCGATGAACAATCAGCCGATATTGCTGCGGGTGTTGACCAAGCACTTGAAGCGCGTGAAGGATTAATGACAGATGACGAACTTGAAGATATTGGAGCAGGCGACCAAGGTTTGATGTTTGGTTATGCTTGTAATGAGACACCAGAACTGATGCCATTACCAATCAGCTTAGCCCATAAACTATCCTTTAAACTTGCACAAGTACGTAAAGATGAAACACTTTCGTACCTAAGACCGGATGGGAAAACGCAAGTGACTGTAGAGTATGATGAAAATAATATACCCGTCAGAATTGATACGATTGTTATTTCAGCACAACATCATCCTGAAGTGACACTTGAGCAGATTCAAAGTGATATTAAGGAATTCGTTATTAATCCAGTTGTACCAACTAATTTAATTGATGAAGAAACAAAGTACTACATCAATCCGACTGGCCGATTTGTAATAGGTGGACCTCAAGGAGATGCGGGTCTGACTGGTCGTAAAATCATTGTTGATACGTATGGTGGTTATGCACGTCATGGCGGTGGGGCATTTTCGGGGAAAGATCCTACAAAAGTGGACCGCTCAGCTTCATACGCGGCTCGTTATGTTGCAAAAAACATCGTTGCAGCAGAACTTGCAGACCGCTGTGAAGTCCAGTTGGCTTATGCAATCGGTGTAGCTCAACCTGTATCGATTTCGATTGATACATTCGGAACAGGTACCGTTGAGGAGAGTAAACTCGTGGAACTGACACGTGAACTCTTTGACCTTCGTCCAGCAGGTATTATTAAAATGCTTAATCTCCGTCGTCCTATCTACAAGCAGACGGCAGCGTATGGTCACTTCGGCCGCACGGATGTTGATCTGCCATGGGAACAAACGGATAAAGCTGGAGCTTTGAAAGAACTAACAGGGAAATAATTATTGAAAATGCCGGAAGCAAGGACTCCTCCTTAGCTTCCGGCATTTTTTATCATGTGTTATTATCCTTCAATAAAAAAAGCCGCCAATCAATGGCGGCAATACATCACTTTTGTAGACTCTTATAATATTGCCCTTTTTCCGCGTATTCACGAACAATTCTTTCCATATCTGCACGGTCGTCTTCATTCAGTTCCCGAACAACTTTTGCCGGTGAACCGAGTGCTAACATATTCGGTGGAATCTTCTTACCGGGCGGTACTAGACTGCCCGCTCCAATAAATGCCCCCTCGCCGATTTCAGCCCCGTCTAGAATGATGGAGCCCATGCCAATCAGCGCCCCTTTTTTTATAGTGCAGCTATGTAGAGTAACTTGGTGTCCAATCGACACTTCGTCCTCAAGGATTAGTGGAGAGTGCGGGCTTTGATGTAGGCAGCACAAGTCTTGCACGTTCACTTTACGTCCGATAATTGTAGCTGAGACATCACCGCGAATCACAGTATTGAACCAGATTGACGATTCGGCACCAATTGTTACATCTCCAGAAATTGTTGTATAATCTGCAATGAATACGGATGGATCGATTACGGGTGTTTTATCTTTGTAGGGATAAATCATTCAACTCTCCTCATTTCTTTATGTAGTGTATAATTATCGTAACAAAGATTAGGATTTTATAGAAGGTTAAGAGTTAAACAATAGAAAGAAAATAATGTAATAGGTAAGGGGAAGATGACCGTGTGGAAATGGGAAGCGGAAGGACAGCCTAAAGCTGTCGTGGCGATCGTTCATAATGTGTACGAACATCATAGTAGAAATGCTTGGCTAATTCAGAAGCTTCGGAATAGTGGTTTCCATGTCGTGGCAGGTGATTTACCTGGACACGGAGTAGAAAGCCAAGGAAAAATCCACAACGAACAGGTTGATACATACACTAAATATGTGGAAAAGTTAATAGAGGTCGGTCTCGGTGATAATCTCCCTTTTTTTATTATAGGACATGGAATGGGTGCGACGTTCGTCATGCGTCTTTTGCAAAGAAAGAAAATTGAGTGTGCAGGAGTTGTATTCAGCTCGCCTTGGTTGGCGCTGCGTCACCAACCGCCGAAATTTTCGAACGTACTGACTAAACTTTCATCTTCTACTAAGCTGGATCATGAAATTGATGTTGAAATGTTGACTCGTAACAGTGAGTTATATGAAGAAATACGGTCAGATGAGAATTATGGCACTGAAAGCACGGTATCTTGGTACAAAGAGTTACAGGCATTCATGAAATTGGTGGTACAGCACGAAGGAAACATGCATGATACTCCAGTTTTAATGCACATTGCGGAGGAAGATAAAATTACGGATACCTCCACTGTGAAGAAGTGGCTCATTAGGCAAGATCTATCTGAATTACAGTACAAGCAATGGAAGCATTTGTACCATGATATTTATCAGGAACCAGAACGAGAAGAAGTTTACTTATATACGGAGTCATTTATGAATAATGTACTGAGATCTGTTGGATACGTCGTGTGAGAACTGCATTGAATTTTTCTAGCAAAGGAGAGTTTAATATTACGACTTTTGGATTTGTGAGGCATGGAGTTACTACGTGGAATAAAGAAGGACGTGCTCAAGGGAGTACTGATATCCCGCTTGACGAAGAAGGAATTGAAATGTCTAACCGAGTGGCAAAAAGGCTTTCAAGCGAACAATGGGATTTCATCTACACAAGTCCCTTAATGCGGGCAGCAAAAACAGCAGAAATCATTGCTGAAAGTAGTATTGGAATTCCTCTGATCGCTGACAACCGCCTGCGTGAATCAGGGGGCGGCTTAATCGAAGGAATGACGGAAACGGAGCGCGTTGCAAAATGGGGTCATTCGTGGAGAAAGCTTGAACTGGGGTTCGAACCGCAAGAGGAAATTGTCTCACGCGGTTTGGAATTTGTTAAGGAAATGAACGCGGCATATCCTGGAAAAAGAATCCTAGTTGTTAGTCACGGCGGATTTCTCGGCCGTTTGATCAACGAACTAGTTCCCCATAAAGACTTGAGAGAAAATCTTGAAAATACTTCACTTACAATCATTGAGCTTCGAGAAGAAAGAAACATGTGCGAATTATTTAATTGTACGAAGCATTTACAAATGGTTGATTAACAAAGCGCCAGCTAATGGCGTTATTTTTTTTGAGGAAAAATACTATCTGAACCGTTGATGCGATGCGATTCTGGAATAGTTCAAATAATAAAATAATACTTCAGTCTTAGTGTCTTTTAGACTATACTTGAACTAAAAGGAATAATGAAAAGGGGAAATAGGATGAAATCAATTCGCACAAAAATTGTAGCTGGCGTTTTTTTACTATTTTTTGTTTCGGTTTTATTCATTTATGGCGTTGTCAGTACGCAGATGGAGAAAAATGCTACCGCAAATGTATTGAATAACAGTCAAGTCACTATTAAAGAAATGAATTATTCAATACATAACTTTCTGATGCAATATGAATATGCTTTAGGAATGGTGTCAGAAAACAGTAACGTTATTGATTATATCGATACACAAACTGGAAAAGAAAATGTAACGGCAACGTTAGACAAAGGGATAGATAATGCTTTTTCAAGTTATCGAAATAATTTATCTGAAACTGAAGCAATCTTTTTTGGATTTGAAAATAAGCATACAAAACTTTCTGGAGACACTCCTCCGCCGGAAGGATATGACCCGACTTCACGAGGATGGTATCAATTGGCAAAGGAAAGTCCTAACGAAGTCATTTGGACAGATCCTTATATTGACGCATTTACGGGCGGCTACGTCATAACGGTAACAAAAGGAATAATGAAAGATGGCGAATTTGTCGGAGCAATTGGGGTCGATCTTCTATTGACATCTCTATCTGACAGAATCGGCAAAACGGATCCTGGCTTTGATGGTTACCAGTTCATTTATGATGCAACAGGCGTAGCTGTCGTTCATCCTGTTACACAAGGAGAGAGCAGCATCGAAGAGAAGCATGTTGCCTCACTGTATACAGATGGGAAAACAGACGGAGTAATCGAGTTTACTGAAAATGGTAGAAAAAAGATTGGTGTTTATGAGACGGTGGACGGTTTTGATTGGAAAATTGGAACGGTTTATGATGTAGGTGCCATAAAAGGTTCCGTAACTGAGGCACGCAATCTAATTTTAATCATTGCGCTTATTACAGAATTGGCCGTCATTGTTGTTTTGTGGATACTTATATCACGGCTTATCAGACCTCTTTATACGTTACAATCGGCAATGGACAAAATGGCTGATGGGGACTTACATGCATATGCCAAAGTGAACTCCAAAGATGAATTTGGTCAACTGGCAACTAATTTTAATACAATGGGTTCGAAAATAAGAGATTTAATTACGCTCGTAAACAGTTCTGTCAATGAAGTCCGTCTCGCTGCAGAAAGCTTAAGTGCATCCGCGGAAGAGACGAATGCCGTAAGTGAGCAGATGGCTGGAGCAATTGATGATATTGCGTCTGGTGCAACAAAGTCTGCGCATGATACTGAAGACGTTACGAAAACGGTCGACCACTTAGGTAATCAAATTGTTGGAATCCAAGAAAAAGCCAGTATTATGACAGGGATTGCCAAGGAAGCTGAGGTAGTCAATAAGAGCGGACTTAGTCAAGTCAATCAACTGCAATCATCGTTCGATGGCTGGAAGAATAACCTACAGTCGATGGCGGATGTCGTTGGTGAGTTGGAAACAAAAGTCGGAGCAATCGGAGTCGTGATGGAAACGATTACTCAAATTTCTACGCAGACGAACTTGCTGGCACTTAATGCGAGCATTGAAGCCGCACGGGCGGGCGAACATGGTAAAGGCTTTGCTGTGGTAGCGGATGAAGTGCGTAAACTTGCAGAACAATCTGCTCGAGCTACAGAGGAAGTGAAAGCAACTGTTATGGAGCTTCAAAATGGTTCTCGTCAAGTTTCCATGCAAATGAGAGAAACGGGAGCGACATTCGAGGAACAAGGAAAAGTGGTAGAAGCTACACAAGTGACGTTCGGTGATATATCCGAACTGATGAATAAGTTAGAGCAGTCAATTAGTAGTGTCTACGATGAGGTCAATAAAGTAGTTGAGCATAAAGAAACGGTCATGCAGACAATTGAAACAATGGCGGCAACCGCTGAAGAAACAGCGGCTGCAAGTGAAGAGATTAGTGCGTCGACAGACGAACAGCTTCGAGCAATCCAAGAGGTGGCACAAGCCGCGGACACATTGTCGGAGTTAAGTGACGACCTCTATAAAGCAATCAGTCATTTCAAAATCTAAAAATAGCATTCATAACTGAACAAAGCACTGTCTACGGACAGTGCTTCAGACTGTAGACAAAAGGGCTGGAAATCAAATTGATTTCCAGCCCTTTTGTCTTTTTAATGTTTTGTTTGCGAAAAATAGCCATATTCTATCACTATTTTTATTTCAATTACGCCGTAGCTGGCGTTTTTCTAGGTCCGGTTGGCGAGCTTCTAAAGATTTTGGGCAGAGAAAGTTAGCATCGCTTGTATAGACAATTTTAAAAGCCCTCTAGGGGTTGTCCATCGCATACCATGCTTCTCTTTGGCATTGGCAAAGACGCGTTCGACCGTCTTTTTTCGCTTCCCATATATTTCTTTGATTTCATAGTGGTGTCTAAAGTCTCCCACTACATCCAGATAGTCTTGCCAGATGTGTCGCTGAATTAGCTTTTGTTGGTTCTTACTGTTTGTGCATCTTGCGCTTCCCGTTCATGAATTTGATTCTTCGTCATCATATCCATCACCTCATTTGATACTTAGGAAACACTGTTGATTGGAGCGGAGAGCGGCGACTCCTGCGGGAACAGCGCGAGCTGAAGACCCTGGACTGAGCGCAGCGAGGGAAGCGGCTGAAGCCGTGCCCGCGGAAAACGTCCGCTCGCAGCGGAAATCAACTTTTCAGGCTTTATTCCATTGTAAAAGAAAAAAGACTGTAAGCACTGTCTTCGGACAGTGCTTTATCAATTTAGAAAAGAACTTTGACGTTTAGCAGGAAAATTGGATTAAGAATAGAATATAGAGCATAGGTAGTTGTTAAAAGGGAAGTCTTGTTTTGTGCAGATAAAAAACAACGAAAAGAGTTGGGGGTTATTAGATGAAAGAAGGAGAAAAAAGCGATCTTATTTCATGGATTCAATCATTAGCAATAGTCTTCATTATTGCAATTTCCGTACGGCAATTTCTCTTTACACCGGTAGTTGTTTCCGGTCAATCGATGCTGCCAACTTTTGAAAATGATAATAAAGTCGTCATTTCAAAGGTATATAAGATTGATCGCTTTGACACGATTGTTTTTCATGCTCCCAATTCTGACGATGATTTCATCAAGCGAGTAATCGGTCTGCCGGGCGACGTAGTTGTCATGAAAGACGACATACTTTACATAAACGGCGAAGAATACGAAGAGACCTATCTCCGAGACATGAAAGAAAATGTTTTCGAAGGACAAAAATTAACGCAGGACTTGAAGGTAGAAGTACCAGAAGGTTATTTGTATGTCCTCGGCGATAATCGGAGAAACAGTACAGATAGCAGAATCATTGGCTTCGTTGATGAAAAGTCGGTTGTGGGTTCGGTGAAATTCAGGTTCTTCCCATTCCAGGAAATAGGAATTACTAAGTGAAGCATCAATCCAATCATTCTTTCATCCTCGGGATTGACGGTGGTAGTGGATCAGGGAAAACTACGTACGCTCTTACATTGCAGCAACAGTTAGAAGGTTCAATTGTCTTTCACCTTGATGATTTTATTCAGAAAAAGAAAGTCCGATATACCTTTTTCCTGCTGAAGAAGTGTATTTACAAATGTGTAATCCGCATACGCTAGCAGATGAAATTCGATACGACGTGAAAGGGAGTTTCTAATGACATTTCCACTTTTAAAAACCTCACGCCTTCTATTGACTGAAGTCACACCGGATCATGCACCAGCGCTATTTGAGGTTTTTTCAAATCCAGAAGTAATTAAGTATTATGGAATGGACTTGATGAACGAACAGGCTCAGGCAGACAAAATTATACAGCATTTTAGGACCAATTTTGAAACGGAAAAAGGAATCCGCTGGGCAATTATGTTGAAGGATAGAAATCAGTTCGTTGGCACAATTGGTTTAAATATTCTAGCACTCGGTATGAAAAGAGCCGAAGTCGGATTCGAAATACATCCAGATTTCTGGAGAAGTGGCATTACGTCTGAGGCACTGCAAGAAGTTCTGCATTATTCATTCACGGAACTCGGCCTTCATAGGATAGGCGCAGTTACATTTCTAGCAAACGATGCATCAATCGGACTTTTGAAGAAACATGGGTTCATAGAAGAAGGAAAGTTGCGCAGTTATTTATTTCAAAATGGGCATTCGCACGACGCGCTAATGTTTTCTCGAATCCATAACGATGGGTCTGTTAAATGAATAAGAACACTCCGATGAGGGTATATTTTTACTGACGAATCTCGAATAGGGGAGTGAAGAACATTGCCACAAGACGAAAAAAAGCCGATGTCCGATAAAAAGACGGGTGGCTTGAACCAAACCGAAACGACTGGCAAAGAATTTTCAGATGAAGAGCGTCATACAAACGAAGTCGCTTCAACTGAGTACACAGGCGGCGGAGAAGGAAAAAAGGATTTGAAAAATGACCGACTCGAAACGGGCGGATTTTAACAGGGAGGAATGAAGTTCAATTCCTCCCTGTTAAAGCCTCCGGCGGATGTCACAGATTTTGAAGGGAGTTAATTGAGCAAGCTCAATTCAAAATCTTGACGCAATCACACCGAGGCGTGATTGATGATAATTTAGAGGGTCTTTGCACATTCATTGTGTAAAGGCTTTTTGTTTGGGTAACGCTGGATTCCTCTACAATTAAGCATTCTTATGGTAAATTAAGTACAGCTGAAGTAAAAGGAGTTACATACCATGAATGACTTTTTCGAACGTAAAAAGAAAGAACTAAATATAGATTTAAATGCTGTGCAGAAGAAAGCGGTAACGCAGACGGAAGGCCCGCTTCTTCTATTGGCATGCCCAGGTTCGGGGAAAACGACGACGATGATTATGCGAATTGGTTATTTGATTGAAGAAAAGAAAATTAACCCAAAACGCATAAAAGCAATTACATTCAGCCGGGCATCTGCGCGCGATATGACAGAGCGTTTTACACGGTTTTTCCCACTGAGTTCCAGAGTCGACTTTTCGACAATACATAGTTTGGCATTCAACATTGCACGTACGTATTTAGAAAAAATCGGTACAACTTATGAACTGATTGAAGGAAGCGGTAAAGGACGTCAGTCAGTCAACAAAACTTTTTTATTAAAAGGGATTTATAAAGAAGTATTAAAAGAGGATTGCACGGATGACGAATTGGCTTCACTTTCCACATTCATCAGTTCCATTAAAAACCGGCTAATTCCTATTGGGAAATGGGACGATCTAAAAGGACCTGTCGAAAAGGCGGGCCGTATTGCAAAGAAGTATGAACAATATAAGATGCGTACAAAGGGTCACTTACTTTTGGATTTCGACGATATGCTGACGACTGCAGAACAGGCACTTCGGGAAGACGATGAGCTAAGTGAACATTTTCGAAACCTCTATGATTACCTTCTGACAGATGAGAGCCAAGATACATCACTTGTTCAGCACAAGATTGTTGAGCATCTAGTGGCGCATCATGGCAATCTTTGCGTTGTCGCAGATGATGATCAGTCAATCTATACATGGCGAGGCGCTGAGCCGGATTATCTGCTGGACTTTAAACGTGTCTATCCGGACGCCCAAGTGCTGATGATGGAGCGCAACTACCGTTCGTCAAAAGAGATAGTGGAGATGTCTTCGAAGTTCATCAAACGCAACAAAACACGCTATCCAAAAGAAATGCACACTGAAAATGACAAGTTAGGACCCATTTATATTAAACAACTGAACAACCCGAAACAGCAGTTGGAATACGTGACGTACGAACTGCTGGGTGAAAAGAATTTGAATGAGATCGCCATATTGTTCAGGAATAACTCATCTTCGACGATGTTCGTAAGCGAGTTGCACAGGCGGGGGATTCCATTTTATATGAAGGATGCAGACGATAAGTTTTTCTCGCATTGGATTGTTGAAGACATTCTGAATTTCATGCGTCTCAGTTTTAATGTGGAACGAAAAGATGTTTTCGCAAAAATCATTATGAAAATGAATTTATTTATCTCACGAAACATGCTTACTACGTTTGAAAATACGGAAACGACGGGGAATGTGTTTGATGCCTTTATTCAAACGGTTGAGTTGAAAGACAGCCAAGTTAAAAAGTTAGCGGACTATAAAAAAGGCTATGCTGTGATTCCTGACATGCGCCCTGAACGAGTAATTCAGCTAATTCGCAACGATTTTGGTTATGAGGCGGGACTAAAAAGTAGGGCCGAAAAATTCGGCTATCGATTCGATAGTCTCCTACGCATTTTGGACACGCTTGAAGGCATTGCATCACAACTCCGAACGATGGTGGAATTTGCAACGCGTTTGAAAGAACTAGAACAAGCTGTACAAAATGCTAAATTCAATGCCCCAGAAAATGCAGTGACATTATCAACGTTTCATAGCGCAAAAGGGCTTGAGTTCAGACGTGTATTCATGATTGATTTACTAAAAGGTATTATCCCATCAGAGGAGGACGAAGGGGACGGGGCAATGCTTGAGGAAGCGCGTAGGCTCTTCTATGTCGGCATGACACGTGCTAAAAATCGTCTTGAATTGCTTTCATATGGGCAGGACGAAGGAAAACCTAAAGAAGATTCGAGGTTTCTGAATGAAGTGCGAAGCCTCCTATTGAAACCGGGAGAAGTGAAAAAAGACCAGAAACCGATGAAGATTACAAAAGCAGAGATTGAACTTAACCCTGACGGTATACAGGATAGTGAGGAACTCAAAGTCGGAATAGCAGTTAAGCACAGAGTCTTCGGATATGGTGAAATCATCCGTCGTGAGGGTGAAGAAATTCATATTCAATTCGGTGAAACAGAGAAAAGGCTTGACCTTGATACTGTGATATCTCTAAGGCTACTTGAGAAAGTTGCCACATGAAAAAGTTGTTGTGGATTGGGTTGGCGGGAGCGACTGGTGCAATTATGCGGGTGGCGATTGGTCAAGTCATTTCCAGCGATTCAGGATTCCCTATTTCGACTCTTACTGTAAATGTGATTGGAACATTTTTATTATGTTTCATCCTCGCAGGTGCTTTTCGCTCACTTTCAACACATAAAGAATTTCAAGCCGCAGTTACAACTGGTTTTCTTGGTTCATTCACAACAATTTCCGCTTTTAGCATGGAAACGGTTTTACTCGTGGAACAAGATCAATTTCTGCTAGCTGGACTGTATGTCATTATAAGTGTATTTGGTGGAATTTCAGCAGGTGTCCTCGGCTTTCATCTTGGCGGTAAGAAGGTGAGCCCATGACTTTTTTTGAATTATTGATGGTTGGAATCGGAGGTTTTTTCGGTGCTGTCACTCGGTATTTCATTTCCTCTAAAATGAATGGTGAAAAAACCTTGCCTATGGGCACATTGCTTGTAAATCTGACAGGGTCTCTGCTGATTGGAATCATTTTAGGGCTTGGATTACCTTTGTGGGTGAAATTGCTATTGGTCTCAGGATTTGCTGGGGCACTGACGACGTTTTCTACGATGAATAAAGAACTAATCGAACTTTGGAAAAATGACAAAAAGCATCAAACAGTACTGTATTTGCTGTTAACATATGGGGGGGGAATTGCGCTGGCAGCCCTCGGTTATTACATAGCGTAAATTTAATTTTTTTTACGAAAAGGAAAGAGTTATATGGCAAAGGTAAAAGTGAATAAAATTTTAAAAAGCCCGTCAGGTATCGTCAGTATCATTGTTGTCTTAGCCGCTTTAGTTATATATAATCTGTTCTTCCCGGAAACATACCCAGAACCAAACCGCTCGGATTTGATCCCTGTCGAACTTGTAAAGACAATCGACGGCGATACGATTAAAATTATGTATGAAGGCAAAGAACAAAATGTCCGTTATTTACTCGTAGATACCCCGGAAACGAATCATCCGCGACTCGGTAAGCAGCCATTCGGCGACAAAGCAAAAGAGCGCAATCAGGAGCTTATGAACAGTGGGAAACTTGAAATCGAATTTGACATTGGCGGAAAAACAGACAAGTATGACAGACTGCTTGCCTATATTTACATTGATGGTGTAAGCGTCCAAGAAAAGCTACTTGAAGAAGGTCTTGCCCGCGTTGCGTATGTTTATCCGCCGAACACACGACATCTCGACGCCTATGAAAAAGCGCAGGCAAAAGCGAAAAAAGCGGGAATTGGTATCTGGACACTTGAAGATTATGCGACAGATCGCGGATTTGACAGTGAAACTTCTGTTGACAAGGAAGCCGTGAAGAAGCCGGTGTCGGATGCTGGAGAATCTTTCAAAAATTGTACAGAACTGCGCAAGAGCTATCCGAATGGTGTGAAAAAAGGCCATGCTGCATATTCCGAAAAAATGGATGGCGATAAAGATGGCTTTGCATGTGAACGTTGACATTTCGTTTAAGAGTTAGATAAAACACTCAATTTCGTGTTTTCGTAATCCACTTGACTTGCTCCAGTAACATGATAAGATTCAAATCAATTACATTCGAAATAACTAAAAGTAATAATTAAATAAATGTGAGAGATGGTCCAGTAATCAAATTGTGAGCAGCAGCTAGAGACTGAATGGCAGGTGTAAATTCAGGCAGCAATATGTATGAAGTACGCCATCCGATTTTCTCAACGACTAATGAAGTGGATGGCCGGTTCAGGACTGGTTCGTCAATTAGGGTGGTAACGCGGAGAGCTCCTTCGTCCCTTTCCAAGGGATTGAAGGGGCTTTTTATGTATCCAAAAGTACTTTTAAGTTTTCAACCATCGAGGAGGATTTCATCATGTTTAAAATAAAAGCAATTATTTCGCCGACTTTTGCAGAGGCGGCAACACTTGTAGCAGCAATTGTGTTAATGATTAGTGTCAGTATCGTTAAATTTGAAGCAGTTCCGCATATGCCAATTCTATTTTCCATAATGTTATTGGTCTGTTATGGACTGATCAAAAAAGTGCCTTACCGTAAACTTGAAGGCGGTTTAGTAGAAGGGGCTGGAGCCGGAATGAGTGCGGTCTTCCTGTTTTTCTTCATCGGAATATTGATCAGTAGTTGGATGATGGGTGGAACGATTCCAACGCTAATCTATGCAGGGTTTAATTTGATCACACCATCCTTTTTCTTTGCAATTGTTTTTATAGTCACTTCAATCATTGGTCTTTCAATCGGCAGTTCTTTGACTACGGTTGCAACGGTCGGTGTTGCATTTATCGGTATGGCTACAGTGCTTGACCTATCAATGGCGATAACGGCAGGAGCAATCGTTTCTGGAGCATTTTTCGGAGATAAAATGTCGCCTCTTTCAGATACGACAAACCTTGCTTCTTCGATTGTGGACGTAGACTTATTCGAACATATACGAAATATGGGCTGGACAACAATTCCTGCTTTTGTTATTTCATTGGTTATCTTCGGTATACTTTCCCCGAGTACCACGGTGACTGAAGTCGATAAAATCGCCTTTTTCCAGGAAGGGCTTTTAGAGACAGGGATGATTCATTCGTATACGGTGATTCCGCTAGTCGTTCTTGTTATTTTTACAATCATGAAAGTTCCTGCGCTACTGACATTGGCAGTAAGTGCCGCCAGTGCGGTCGCAATTTCATTTTTCCATCAAAGCTATAGCGCGGCACAAGTGTTCAAAATCTTATTCAGTGGCTTTGTTTCAACGACAGGGATTGAGGACATAGATGCGCTGCTCACTCGTGGCGGCATGGAAAGTATGATGTTTACTGTTGGGTTAGTATTATTAGCGCTTAGTATGGGTGGATTGTTGTTCACGCTAGGGATTGTTCAATCCCTGCTATCCAAAATTGAAAGTCTATTGAAAAAAGCGTCTTCTGTGATTGCGGCTTCTGCGTTAACCGCAATTGGCATCAATGTGTTGATCGGTGAACAGTATTTATCGATATTACTGACAGGCCAAGCATTTCAATCACAATTTGAAAAGGTGGGTCTCACGGGCAAGAATTTAAGCCGAGTGATGGAGGACGCAGGGACAGTCGTGAATCCATTAGTGCCTTGGAGTGTCTGCGGAATTTTCATCACGGGAATACTTGGCGTCTCTACGATGGAGTACTTGCCATTTGCATTCTTTTGCCTGTTATCACCTATATTAACGGTTTTCTTCGGATTTACTGGGAAAACGTTGACCTATCGGGCTGTAGAAAAGTGATGAATGAGTAGAATTATGTAACGGGAGAGAGCATACCTCATTAGGTAGTGCTCTTTTTGGTGTGGAATTATGATCGAAGGGAAATACAAGCAATAGCGTATTCTTTTTGCACAAATTATTCTAGACTTCGTTTCTCTGCAATTCTGCAATCCAATGCTGCCCCCGCAATGAATCCTGGAATACCTCCACCTGAAATAGAAACAAACACAAAGGACATTTTAAATGTGCCGTATACGCTATAGAGCGCAGTACATACCAATAGACTTGTTCCAAAAAAGAAAAGTATCGAGTATAAATATGTGATGGCTAAATCATTGTTCATTTGTAGAACCTATTTTTCTTTTTTGATACGAAATGCTGATGTATAGTCGTTTTTCTACTCATTTATTTCACGCCTTTCATCCTATGTTGGGGCCGCTTCATTACTGTAAAAGTAGCGTGACTAACGTAAATAAAAAGATCGGTATAGCAAGTTGCAGTTATTACGCTCATATATTTTACTACTTTATAAAATCTTTGCCTAGATTTCCTAATTTTATTCGACAATGTAAAGCTAAGGCTAAATCTATTTCAAAGTTGTGTGTTGAAGTCGTATGATTTTAACCATTAATCATGAGAAATGACGACTCTTCCATAAGAATCATGCTTAAATACATCCATTCAATTAGCCAGCCATATTTTAAGACATATTTAGGTGAATTTTTGGGTATATCAATTAAGAACTTTGTATATTTAACGAACATTATAAAATTGTTTGTTCAGGATACATATATTATTACATGAAAATGGTAAACTAGAAGCATCACGTGAGAGTTTGGAGGCGAGCCTATTGGGAAGGATAAACTAAAAATTGCGGAATTAGCCGGTAGTGCAGCTGTATCCAAACGGGGAATTGATGATAATACAAACTTGAATCCTTTAAAACCGTCACGTTCCGACACAGGTAATCGTTTTTTGAACTTTCTGATGTTGATCTATTACAGAAAATCGTACATATGAAAGGATAAGGGTTCCCCTGTCAAAAACATCCGATTCTTAATTCTAATAATCGGATGTTGGAGAACGCACTCCTAATATTAACTAAGCTTCAAGAAGTTTTGGATTTAGTGAAATGAGTTAATCGGGAAAATGCTTCAAATAATCAAAGTATTACTCATAATACTTTTCCGGTATTTCAAGCTATATACCAATTACATGTATAATTCAATACTCGATAGTAGCAAACAATCATTTATGGAGGTGGAAGCCTTGCATCACGTAAGGTTATCATAATGGAAATAATAAACTTAGTATTAGTCGCATTACTTATCGCTTTAACAGCATTCTTTGTAGCAACAGAATTTGCATTAGTGAAAGTTAGAAGTTCAAAAATTGACCAACTCGTTTTAGAAGGTAAAAAAGGGGCTCTATCTGCAAAACATGTAACGACTCATTTAGACGAATATCTTTCTGCCTGCCAATTAGGAATTACAATTACGGCTCTAGGGCTCGGATGGCTTGGTGAACCGACGGTAGAGACAATGCTACATCCTTTGTTCGAAAGGTTCGCTGTAGATCCATCTGTCTCTCAGATTCTTTCCTTTGTCATTGCCTTTGTCTTCATCACTTTCCTACATGTTGTAGTGGGGGAACTTGCTCCGAAGACTATTGCGATCCAAAGAGCAGAAGCACTGACATTGCTTTTTTCTAAACCAATCATGTGGTTCTATAAATTAATGTTTCCGTTTATTTTTGTGTTGAATGGATCAGCTCGTTTGCTTATCGGTCTATTCGGCTTTAAGTCAGCATCGGAACACGAAGTTGCTCATACGGAAGAAGAGTTACGGCTCATTTTGTCAGACAGTTTTAAAAGCGGAGAAATTAACCAGTCCGAACTGAACTATGTCAACAAAATGTTTGAGTTCGACAACCGAATTGCAAAAGAGATTATGGTGCCACGGACTGAAATGGTAACGTTCTCCTCAGATGTTTCTTTCGATGAAGTCGCCTATACAATCCAAGAGGAAAGATACACACGATATCCCATTTACGAGGGGGATATAGACAATATCATAGGTTTCATCAACAGTAAGGATTTACTATACTTCACCCTCGGCGATCGCTCGTCGTTACAGACATTCTCCATTAAAGACTTGTTACATCCAATACCAATGGCAATCGAAACATTGCCAATCGATGAAGTTCTGAAAAAAATGCAAAATGAACGGTCCCAATTATCGCTTGTAATCGATGAATATGGCGGCACGGCTGGAATGGTAACAATCGAAGACATCCTTGAAGAAATCGTCGGGGATATACACGATGAATATGATGCAGATGAAATCGCGGAAATCACAAGGATTTCAGAGAACCATTATATCGTCAGCGGTAAAGTGTTGATAGAAGAAATCAATGATTTGCTTGGGATATCACTAGAAATGGATACGGTGGATATGATTGGCGGATGGTTCTTAACACAGAGTTCCGATCTTAAAGAAGGAGAACGGATTGAGCAAGACGGCTTCATTTTTATACTCAATGAACTAGAAGGGCACCAAATACACTATATAGAAATACAGAAAAGTTGATAGAATTTCTATTTGTAAATGACCATATAAATGAACAGGGATACAAAAACGCCGATGAATTCTCATCAGCGTTTTTGTTGTTTAGAGGAATGGTTTAATCGTGCAGTGAAAAGGTCTCTTTATAATTTGTTGATTCCTTCAATGCTTTCTCTTCCGCAGGAATTCGCACCGACAACATCCATACATTCAACAGAGAAAAGACTATTGCTGTTAAATATGCGCTGAACAGTAGTGGAAGGACGAGAAGTTCGGTAGCGACAATTATATAATTCGGATGACGTACCCACTTATAAGGCCCTTTTTGTACAACAGTAGCACCTGGTAGGATGATGATTTTCGTATTCCAAAACTTCCCGAGTGAAGTAAGACACCAGATTCTTGCCGCTTGTGCGATTAGAAAAATGACGAGAAATATAATCCATAGTGGAGACAACGCTCTTTCGAACAAAAAGACCTCTGCCAGGAGTGAAATAAAAAAAACGATATGCATAGATACCATTACGGGATAGTGGGCAGCACCCGCTTCAAATGCCCCCTGACTGCGCATCCATTTTTCATTGCGCTTCGCGATAAAAAGTTCGATGAGGCGCTGTAAGATGACAATTGAAATGACAATCGGAAATAACATTAGCATCAACCCTCATTCCCATTTCAATAGTAGCAATTCACCGCAAAATCCTGGCCCAAGAGCAGCCATCAATCCATAATCACCAGCGACAGGTTCGTTTTCCATGAATTTTTCTAGAACGTAGAGAATAGTTGGTGAGGACATATTGCCATTTTGACGCAGTACGTCGCGCGAGATATCCGTTTTAGTTTTATCAAACCCAAGTGCGGTTTCATAAGCTTCGAGTATTTTTTTACCACCAGGATGTGCAACGAAATGTGTAATATTGTCTTTAGTAAGTCCTTGTTCACTGAGAAATTCATGAACGAAAGGGCCGAGCCAATTTGTGATGATAGCAGGAATGCTTTTTGAGAAAACAACATAGAGCCCAGTATTTTTCACATCCCAGCCCATGACCTCCTCAGAATTGGGCATCAGTTTTGACGTAGTGGCAATCACTTTAGGCATTGCTTTAGTAACCTTTACCGACGATTTCTCTCCAGAAACCAACGCACAAGCAACCCCATCGGAAAATAACGACACACCTACCAAATTGCTTTTTGAATAATCGTCTTTTTGGAATGTCAAACTACATAATTCAACAGAGAGTACGAGGACATTCGCCTCAGGGTATGCAAGGCAATATTCATAAGCTCTGCTAATCCCCACCGCGCCACCAGCGCAACCCAGTCCCCAGATAGGAATACGTTTTGCATTATCACGGAAAGGGATCTTATTCATGATGCGTGCTTCAATACTTGGAGTTGAAATTCCGCTGCTTGAAATGAAATAAATGGCGTCAATCACAGACGGTTCAATAGGACTGTCGAGCTTGCCGTTTCCTTGAAGGCACGATAGTACGGCTTGTACACCGAAGTCGACCGCATGTTGAATATATAAGTTATTGCGCTCTTCAAAGTCATGCTCTTTGCCATACCATTCAATGGGCATGCATACATTGCGAGTCTCGATATCTCCATTTTGAAATACATTTAATAGTCTTTCTATATCCTTGTATTTCTCACTAAAAAGAGAACGGGTCAGTTCAACTGCCTGTTCTTGTATTACTTCATGCGGGGGTTTGAAAGTACTAACTGAAATAATTTTCGGCATAGGTTACCTCCCACTCATTATCTAATACATATTACCTGAATTTGACTTTGTCAAACGTCTTATTTGAGCGTCCCTACCATCTAGCTACTATACTTCGTGTAAAATGGTGACATAATGATTGGAGGGAATACAATGACCATCAAACTAAGTATTTTGGATCAATCACCGATATCTGAAGGTAGCAACGCTATGGAATCATTAAAACAGACAGCAATACTTGCACAAAAAGCCGAAGAATGGGGTTATACTCGTTTTTGGGTTTCCGAACACCATGACACGACAACACTAGCGGGATCGTCACCGGAAATACTAATCGCTCATCTGGCTTCTGTAACCTCTAAAATCCGACTCGGAACGGGAGGTGTTATGCTGCCTCATTATTCCGCGTACAAAGTTGCAGAGAATTTCAAACTCCTTGAAGCACTCTTTCCAGGTCGGATTGATGCGGGCGTTGGGCGCGCTCCGGGTGGGATGCCGCGAGCGACATATGCCTTGCATAATGGAAACTATCGGGATGTCAATAAATTCCCGGAACAAGTGGATGACTTACTGATGTATTTGAACGATTCTATCCCAGCCGAACACGCATACTATGGCTTGAAAGCCACACCTATAACGGAAGAGGTACCGCCCGTTTGGATGTTAGGATCGAGTCAAAGCTCTGCCTTTCTTGCCGCTGAAAAAGGTCTACCCTATATGTTTGCACAGTTCATTAACGGAGAAGGCGGTCCCGCATACGCGAATCATTATCGCAAAAAGTTCCAGCCTTCCGTATATTTGCAAAAACCTAAACAAGCAGTTGCTGTCTTTTTTGCCTGTGCAGAAACGGAAGAAGAAGCCGAACGGATCATCTCTTCACTTGATTTATCCAGGATTATGCTAGAACAGGGCATGCGCTCCAAAGGCACACCTTCGCCCGAAAAGGCGCTTGCATATCCATACAGTCATTTTGAACAACTACGTGTTTTAGAAAATCGTAAACGGATGATTGTAGGTACACCTAAAATGGTCAGAATAGAAATAGAAAAGATTGCAGAAGAGTACAATGCGGATGAAGTGATGCTTGTGATGATTGCATATGACTTTCAGGATAAGCTAAGGTCTTATGAATTGATTGCCAATGAGATGCTTATCTGAACGAATGTACATACATTAGCGTACGCATAACTTGTACGAAAGATGACTAACTTAGGAAAAAGCATTGCTTAGGCGGTGCTTTGTAATTTTTGGGATTAAATATTATGTTATTCACAAGTCATAATTATTTTTATACAACATTATTAAAAAGCACCGCAAAATTGCGATGCTTTTAGTGTTACATACGTTTTTTTCATCTGATAAAATACTTAGATAGCGTTTGTTTACCTTATTTGTTTACAAGTTGTGTACATAACTTTTTAAGACTCTCTTCGAACTTCAAATCACTCTCTTTTGAGCGTTTCTTTGGACCACGTAAGCGTCCGCCAGCCATTCGGACTTTTTGTGCAGTATGGCGGGCGTACAATAGCTGATCGATATTGTCCTCTGTATAAAGGCGTCCATTTTGATCGATTGGATGCCCTTTTTTTGCTAGGACCATAGCAGCTAAACCGTAATCTTGTGTAACGACAATATCATCTTTTTGCACACGATTTACAAGAACAAAATCGACTGCATCTGCTCCCTTAGAGACTATTATCGTCTCGGCCCCTTCGCGATGCATTTCATGTGTCGTATCGCAAATGAGGATGCAGCGGAATCCGAAGGTCCCTGCTATTTGAATCGTTTCTTTTACAACCGGACATGCATCCGCGTCGATAAGAATTGTCGTCATGGGACGTCCCCCTTTATACTTTCTTATGCGTAATTCTTCTAAAAAAGAACCTTCAACTTGTCATTCTCTATATACGTCTGGCAAAGTTAATTCAAAAACGGAGGAACCGACGATTTTCGCAACGTTTTGTAGACGTTCCTTACTTAACTTTTCAATTGTGTCTTCAGGAGTATGATACCATTCTTCAACAGGATCATAAATGAACAGCGCTGCATCGATTCCCGCATCATGAAATGGAACATGATCACTTCTGTCCCCAAAATCAGTTTCGATAGGGTCTCCATAGAGTTGTTCATTCGCTTTACTTGCGGCTTTTGTAACAGTATTATCCGATCCATCCATCGTTTGAATGGTTAAATCTCCGGCATAAGCACTTCCAACCATATCAAGATTGAACATTGCGACAGAGCGCTTAATTTCACTAGGAGACATCGCATTCACATACTTTTTAGACCCATACAATCCTTCTTCTTCAGCGCCAAAAAGTAAGAAACGGATTTCTTTATTTGTTGGAACGGTTTTGAACAACCGTGCAAGTTCTAAGACAACTGCTGTGCCGCTAGCATTGTCGCTCGCACCGGGTGCATTTGCGACAGAATCATAGTGGGCACCAATTAATACAATTTCATCATTGACTTCGGAAACAGGTTGTTTAGTAGCTATCAAATTTTGCGATTCTTCTATTTGAATAGAGGCACCACCAATTTTAACTTCCGCATTGATAGGGCTGCTAGTTTTAACTAAGTTTACAAGTTTTGTACCTTCCTCATAATTTAGAGCAAGCGCAGGAATGAAATCGTCATAATGTTCATCGCCGAGTGACCAGTTATCAATCTCCGACTCATCAGGGAAATAAAGAATGATTCCCTCCGCACCGGAATCTGCTGCTAGTAAAACGAGTTCGTAGAAAGGTGTATCCTTAACCGCAACAAGTACAATTTTTCCTACTACGTCCACTTTTTTATAGTCGGCTTTTAAACCATGGCCCACGTCAATCAATTGTCCTTTGGCGTGACCGTCAACTGAGTATTGAAACGGAGAAGGTGAGAGCGTGCCATCAAACCCTTCAACGACAATGTTGTGAAATTTAGGCATGATATATCTCTCAAACTCAAAAGGTTGAACTTCAACTTCATAACCAGCCATTTTAAGTTGGGCTGTTATAAAAGTAGCCGCTTGCAGTTCAGATTTCGTGCCTGCAACACGGGGTTCTAACGATAATTCTTTTAGGGAAGCGTAAATGTTATTAACGTTTACATTATTGCTAAAGTCAATATGCATTTGACTGAACTCTGGACTTTCCACGACCTGTGTTTTAGATGAACAGGCTGTTAACAGGACAATACATACGAGTAGTAAAGAGAATAGCCTTTTTTTAAAAATCATAGGACTCCTCCAATCTGATTAAGGAAATTATAGCATGACCATTCAGTTTCAATATAAACAGGTAAGGGAATAGTTACAAAAAGGCTAAAGTGGAAGGAGTGAACTGAATGTTTAAAAAACCAGAAGATGCGCGAATGACACGTGAAGAATCGGAAGGATATGGGCGCCATACAGATGCTAAAAACGCAAGATATGAGCATGTTGAGTTGGATAATGATAAAGACAACAATGCCACTTCAGCTAGTACCCCTCTAACTGAAGAGGAAATCGTCAGGCGGGTAGGCGAACAAAATTATAAAAATATGAATGATGATAAGACATCGGCATCCATAAATAGCTAAAAGAGACAGCTTCTTTGTTAATGAAAACAAAGGAAAACGACTATCACATGTCGAATGGTCCTTAAGATAATTAGTATATAACTTGGAGGCGCTGTAGATGTTTAAAACAATTGAAGAATTTCTTGTTAACTGGGGTCATGAAAGTGGCTCTACACAAAAGATTCTAGACACATTGACAGATGAATCACTTCGACAAGAAGTATCACCTGAAGATCGCACGCTCGGTAGAATTGCTTGGCATCTCGTTACAACACTTGACGAGATGGTATCGCGTACAGGTCTTGAATTTGATGCGACTCCCCATGACGCTCCTGTTCCAGGAAAAGCTACTGATATTGCAGATGCCTATCGTTCTTCAAACAATACGATGGTTGCGGCAATAAAAGAACAATGGAATGACGATATTTTGCATGAAAAGAAAGATATGTATGGAGAGCAGTGGACGATTGGCACCGTCCTAAATATATTAATAGCACACCAAACGCATCACCGTGGTCAAATGACTGTTCTTATGAGACAAGCAGGTTTACGTGTACCGGGTGTATATGGACCGTCTCGCGAAGAGTGGGCAGAGTTTGGCGGAGAAGCTCCTAAAGTCTAAATATATGAAAAGCTGCTCAAAATCAGTTGATGATTGAGCAGCTTTTCTTTTAATTATTGGGGGGTATACGTATCTGACAAAGGTTTTTATATTGAACTATAAAGAGAGAAATAAAATATTTGCCTAGTATATTTGTGGGTTACTTTAGCCGCATTGGGGGCAATGAGTATTACCGACCGCTCGAATCTGTACCTGGACCGCTCAAAACTCGCTCAGCAACAATCCAAAACCCACCGCTAACCAACAATATCCATACTTACTTAACCGTAATCCGTCCATTATCGGTCTTTAAACGAATCGTATGCTCTCCGGCACCGATAACCGTCCGTAAATTCCGTTCTCCAAAGACATCAATTCCGCTATGACTCGTCTTCGCATGTATTGTAACATTTTTCGCGCTTTCACTTGATTCAATAAGGATGCTTCCGTTATCTGTTCGTAAATCCATATTTCGATCAATACTATCTGTTTGAACGATAATTCGTCCATTATCCGTACTTCCGACAATGGATCCTGATACATGTTCCAAAACGATTCGCCCGTTATCCGTTTCTGTTGCAATACTGACCGCATCTACATAGCGCATTTCAATCCGTCCGTTATCCGTTTTCGCTGTTATCTGTTCAACTTGTGCTTTATCGACTTCAATTCGCCCATTATCCGTTTCAGCATTCAATGTCGTTGCTGCAATTTCTTTTAAATGGACTGCTCCGTTATCAGTCTTCGCTTGGATTTTCTTGGCAAGCAGTTTCTTAGCGGTAATTCGTCCATTATCCGTCTTCATAGCAATTTTTTGATAAAGTTTAATTGGAATCATGACATTTAGAGTCACTGCCTTAAAATTGAAATGAAGCATGAATAACCAGTGACGCAAACCTTTGAGTCTGATGAACAATGTGTCTTCAATAACTTCAGCCGACAGCTGCAATTTCTCATCCCAACCAACCAATTCAACTGTGGTAACCGAACTGTCGGATGGACTTACCACAATTGACCCATATTTAACATTGATATCGATATTGTTAAAATGGTTATCTGAAATTGTAATCATTTTATTTATTGGTGTCACTTCTACTTCATTTTTAGAGAACGAATGGGAAGCTTGCAATTCTTCAGCAATAGTTTGAGGGGCTCCTAAGGAAGCAGCAATTTCACTATCTGATTTTCCATCTTCACGTCCATTTGTAAAGTATTCTCGGATATCTAGAATAATATCGTTCAGTTCCTCTGCAGGTAGCCTTTTTAAAGCATTTTGAAGTTCAACAATAAATTGATTTTCAGTCATTAATAACGCCCTCCTCGATTAATGTATTCACGCCATCCGTGAAGTTTTTCCATTCAGCCAGTTGTGCATGAAGATAATCCCGGCCACTATCCGTCAATTTGTAATACTTGCGGGGAGGACCTTCCGTCGATTCCTGCAGGTAAGTTGTAAAATAACCTTCCTTGGTCAATCGACGCAGTAAAGGATATACTGACCCTTCTGAAATGGATATTTGATCCGAAATCTTCTGCACGAGTTCATATCCATACCGATCTTGTTTATCCAGCAGTACAAGCACACACAAATTCAACACACCTTTTTTAAATTGCACATTCACTTAATTTCGTCTCCTTTCGCTATTAATCAATGAATAGTACCATACCATGCGATGTACTTAATGACACCAATATATCATATGGTATTGTTCACTACAAGGTACCGATATAAAAATTATATAAGTGAATCCCATTTTAGCAACGGAACTTTCATTAGGGAGAAACGTAGTACATGATAGCAGTTGATTAAATGATAATACCGAGGGGGTGATAAGTTGAAGAAAGTCTTAATGATAATCTTTTCTGTACTGTTACTAACAAGTTGTAGTCAGGGAAAGCCTCATCACAATAAAGAACTCGAAAAAGATATTATCTCCATAATGAATGAAAAAGTAGCGGTGGAAATCAACTTGAATAACATGACGGATTTCATATGGGACAAAGCATTCATTATCCGGCCTTATACGACTAATCAAGCGATAAAGGAGCTAATTGGCGCCAAAAACCTGAACAATATGGAAATCCGTGATGATATAAATACTATTATTTTTAGTAAAGCAGGTAAACCGATTCAATATGTGGAAATACCTCGGTATACGGATTTTGTAGTAGAAGACGATACAAAACCGATTACACCGGAAGAAAGTATCTTGAAATTTGAAAAGACCTCATAATCATTTAAAATGTTTCAGCGCTTCTCGCTTACTAAGCGGTTTTAGAGGATGTTTTTCAACAAATGACATCACAAGATCTGGATCTGTTTTGGCATATTCCCTTAATGCCCAGCCAATCGATTTTTGAATGAAGAATTCCTTTGAAGTAGAATGCTGTTGAATGATTCTAAAAAGCAAATCTGCGTCTGTTTCTTGTTTGAATTTTAGTTGATGGAGAATCGCAGAACGGTTAGTCCATATATTGTCTGAAAGAGACCAATCTAGCATCACTTTTTCTCCATATTTACGATTGATTTTCACTACATGACCAACGAGAGAAGGGGCAATCGAATCTACGCTATCCCACCATGATTTAGACTCAATTAGCTCCTTTAAAACAGGGAAGTCATCTATTGATAACTGTTTTTTTAACTTATCAATAAGCGCGATAGCTGCGTACTGATACTCACGTTCTGGAAGATTATACAGTTTCCATGCTTCAACAAAAAGTTCCCCACGTTCAGGTAAGGAGAATTCGGAAAACTGTTCCTTTAATAATACTTTGCGAAGTGGACTTTTAATACCAAGGAAAGGAAAATGGTTTTTCAAATAAGCCACCATTGGTCCTGCCTGTTCAGTGTTTCGATTCGCTTCAAATTTCTCGATAATTCCTTTATGATCCCACGCTTTTTTCAATCCAGCTACCTCCCAGAAGTTTTAATTAAAGTGTAACATACTCACATACATGCAGCCTTTAGACAGAAATACATTCAAAATCGTTTGGAGTCACTCAAATGAAAAACGAGAGTTACTACGTAGGTTGAGGAACACTCGCGTTATTCAATGCGCGATTGGCGTAATGGAAAAAATGGGCTGAAATGGTTTCTCTTATCTTTAATTATGGTTCATTCACAAGTCTTACCCTCTTTCTTTTGGATAAAAGAAAATTCTGCGAAATGGAATAATTTATGGTAAACTATTTTAGAAGTCGAAATAATTTACCCAGGGGGAAAATGAATGACTATTGAAGTAAAAGTTATTTTTTCGAGCAATCCAATTGTTTCAGATAATGCCACAGTCAACCAATTTGTTGCCAATCAAAAAGCAGGACATTGTTCTGTATTAATTGGAGAAACGCATTATATCATTGTGAAAAAGTGCAAAGAAAAAGAGATGACACTCGAAAAAGTCCGTGCTACAGCGGGTAATATCGCACGCGATGTAACCGCTCAAAGAGTGGATAAAGCAATAGTGGACGGTGTGGAACTTTCAAATTCATTTACTGTGTTGGATAAAGAATCCATTCTGACAGCTTTCTCAGAAGGATGGGAATTGGGATCTTATCAGTTCGTAACCTATAAATCAGCAGTCACACCATTCCAAACTGAACTCCATATAACAGGCGACGAAGCGAAGCCTTTCGTTGAAGTGGGAAAAATTCGTGCGGCAGCAACAGCATTTTCACGTGATTTAATGAATGAAGTATCGAACGTTTTGAATCCTGAAACGTTTCCTGAAGTACTGAAGCAAAATTTTGAAGGCACAAATGTCGAAGTCAATGTGTTAGACAAAAAGAACCTTGAGGAAATGGGAATGAACGGGGTTCTGACAGTTGCTCGGGGTAGTATTTACAAACCTTCATTTGTTGAACTCATCTACAAAGGCGACGCTTCGAAACCGCTTGTTGCACTTGTGGGTAAAGGCGTGACGTTCGATACAGGCGGCATCAGCTTGAAGAGCGGCAAAGATTTAAGCGACATGCGTATGGACATGGGTGGGGCAGCTGCTGTTTCTGGTGCTCTTACATTGTTGGCAAAGTCGAATGCAAAAGTGAATGTCGTGGCATTGATTCCAATCGTGGAAAACATGCCGGATAACACATCTGTTTTGCCCGGTGAAGTTATCACTTACAAAAATGGTTTGACAGTGCAGGTGGGTAACACGGATGCAGAAGGTCGCCTCATTTTAGCAGACGCACTCATTCGTGCAGGTGAATGGAAAGCGGAATACATCGTGGATATCGCTACGCTGACTGGTGCAATCGTCAATGCACTCGGAACTGAACTAGGAGGCGTATTCGGTGATGAAGAACTGTCTGCACAAATGAAAAAAATCGGTGATCAAAATGGCGATTTCATCTGGCCGATGCCATTAGTCGAAGCATACGATAAGTCGCTCGACAGTGATTATGCGGATATGAATAACATCAGTTCACTTGGCGGGGCTGGCTCGATTACAGCGGGATTATTCCTACGCCGTTTCGTACCGAAAGAGAGTAAATGGCTGCATGTTGATATGGCGGGGATGATGAGTAAAACCAGCGCATCAGGCTATTATGCTAAATCTGCTACAGGGTATGGTGCGCGGTTACTGGCTGACTTTACAACGCATATCTCAAAATGAAAGAAAGTGCTCAGTTATACTGGGCACTTTCTTTTTCCTTATTCAAAGTCTAAGTAGTAGAGATGTGGCTGGAAATACACATCAGCAATCAGCGCTAAATCCGTCTTTTTATGAATCAAATGATGAACTCACCAAAAGGGATAAGGCACTTTCATTATTCGCAAACTAATACTTGTCTGATGAAATGTCCCTTTTTAGCAACACAACGATCGACGATAACGAATCCGGCTTCTTCAAGCATATGATCAATCGTTTCAATCGTCACGACAACAACTTTTTTAGTGAAACGGCGTGACTCTATTAATATATCCAGCTGTTCTCCTGGTGTAATATGCGTGAATAAATTATAAGGCATATCAATGATTGCGACGTCATAGTTGTCAACGACTTCTGCAATAGGTCCGATTTCTACATTGCCCTCGAGTCCAAAATGAACGATGTTTTTTCTAGAACCTAAAACGACGCGCGGGTTAATGTCTCGGCCGACGATGTTAATGCCCATTGATAGTGCTTCAACTAAAACTGTTCCAATCCCACAACAAGGATCGATTGCTCGAATCCCTTCAGGATGAGGCACTGCAATATTGGCAACTGCCCTGGCAACACGTGTACTTAGCGCAGTAGAATACATATGCGGTTTTTTCTGATGAAGAAACCAGACAGATTCACTTTCGACATGCTTCCCAAAATACCATTTGCCATTCAATAGGACGATGCCGAATGACTTTTCGGGAGAATTCACTAAATCAGGGGTGCCATTGATACGCAGTCCGATTTCACGTTCGATTTTCCGACGTTCAGGATGTCCAATTTTAGTAGTTGTATCAAGGTTGGTCGTATTTAAGCAGACAACTCTAAATGTAGATTCACCTAAATCATACTGTTCGACTTGACGAGAAACTTCTTCAAGACTGTCACCAACATAAATAATTTCCAGTCTTTCTTTCATGAATGCACTTCGGCTAGGATAGATTTTAATCGAACTTATCAATGCAGTGGAAGGTACATCAAAACCGAAAAAAGATCTCATTTCGAGCATACACAGATCATGCTCATCAGTATGTTGCGTATATGTGTATAGAAAGTTCGAATCGTTCACTCATTTCCCATCCTTCACTGCGTATCATCCATAGCCTCAACCAAATTAAATATAAAATTGTACATTAGTTGTAGAATCTCTATAAATGACAATTCTTCACTAAATCCATCTACGTAGTCTAATGCAAAGTTCATATCCCAAAGTCCGTCTTCACTCGAAAACATCACACTGTATTTCGTGCCATCTCCATTTAAGTGTGTGTCGAGATATGCTTTCATATCATCGCCGTATTTCTTTTGCAATTTCAGTCCAAATAAAGCGGTATACGTTTCAAAAACTTCATCAAATTCAAGTACGACCGCATCGACTCGAATGACTTCAAAAGCACTTGATTCTAAGTAAACGAATTCATTCAGATGACTTTTTAAGTATAGAATATGCTCATTTAAAAAGGACTGATCTTCTTCACGAATTAAATTTTCCGTTTCTTTAACACATCGTTCGATAGCACTGAATTTAAAGTCTTTCTCAACAACTGTTACATCACTAGGTATCAATTGATGCTTCTCTACATACTGTTGATCAATTTCAAATAACTCAATTTTACTATCAAGCGTATTTTCTGTAATATACTTATCCATCTGTTTTTTTAACACAATCAGTCATCTCCTTCATTGAAGAGAAATTAAAATGGTATCCTCTTATATAGTAGTATATCCTAAATTGGACTGTTCGGCTTCGAATTTGTAACTGGCATTATGTGTGATTAATACACAAGAGGTTTATAAGAAATAACTAATAAGTTGAAGAAAACTGAATTAACATTGTTAAGATTATTAGCGTTGACAAAGTGTCAATGCATCTATACAATTCATCATGTGCGAACTGTACTAATACATACCAAGTATTATAGATAGGAGCATCACCCATGACAGCAGACATGTTTAAAACAATTCGCTGACAGTCTGAAAGTTCCTTTGACTCAATTAGTTGAAGCTTCTGGTTTCGCGGTTAATGAAAATGGTTCAAAACTGCTTCTAAGAAATCGAATCTCCTGAAACAGGTCAGCATATATATGACTTTAAATTGCAGATTTTTCCAATAGGTTACTTGGAAGACGCGATTGCTGTACAATTAACAATGAATACTTTATCAAATAACTAACAAACAGGTAAATGATAGGTGGATCTATATATGAAAAGAAGCGATAGAAGAAAAAAGAAGCATAAAGGGCTCAAAAAGTTCTTTTTAGTAGTTGGATTGTTGGTGTTACTAGGAATTGGCTATGGGGTTTATCAATACTCTAGCGGTTTGTCACTAGCAAACAGTGGCTTGCTAAAGGATGATGAAACAAATTTTGATGAATTCGAAGGCGCGGATTCGAAATTTGGTGAGATTAATGTCCTGTTAATGGGTAGTGATGCTCGAGGCGATGAGAAGGATGCACGATCAGATTCTTTAATGATTGCTCATTACAATCAAACAACGAATGAAGTGAAAGTCGTTTCCATTATGAGAGATACATATGTGGAAATTCCAGGTCACGGAAAACAGAGAATAAATTCTGCGTTTTCAATTGGAGGTCCGGAACTTGTTAGAAAAACGATTAAGCAGAATTTTGATGTAGATGTTCAATACTATGCAATCGTTGACTTTTCGGGATTCCCAAAAATTGTAGATGTTATTGCTCCTGACGGAATAGAAGTGGATATACCATATGCAATGTCTCATGGTATCGGAATGACACTACAGCCGGGAAAACAAGTTTTATCTGGTGAGCAGCTGTTGGGATATGTCCGTTTCCGTCACGATATCAATAGTGATTTTGGGCGAGTAGAACGACAACAAGAAGCATTGTCTAAATTGAAAGAACAAGCAGTGAGTGTTCATAGTTTAATGAAAATACCTAAGTTACTTGGAGTTGTAAATCCTTACGTTGAAACAAACGTTGATAACAGAACGCTACTAACGATTGGGAAAGGCTTACTCAAAGGTAAATCTAAAGAGATGGAGTCGTTAAGAATTCCTGTTGCAAATTCGTTTGAAAATGAACGTGTTGACGTGGGAGAGGTTCTTAGTATTGACTTTGAAAAAAACAAACAGGCACTACAGGAGTTCTTATCATCAGAAGGCAATACGGATGACACAACGCTAGATGAAAGTGAACCTGAAGATAACAAAAATGAGTACAATCAATAAAAAGTTGAATAGAAAGTTAAATCGGAAAACGCGCATGTGTTATTAACACGTGCGCGTTTTTTTGCGTGCGCCCAGCATGGGCGTAGTCTGTAGGGTGCAAGTCCCGAACTGTGAAGGCAGAAGTAACAGTTAGTTTAACGCAAGGGTGTCCATGGCGACGTGGAATCTGAAGGAAGCGAGCGGCAAACCTCCGGTCTGAGGAACACGAACTTCATATAAGGCTGTGTATGA
>NZ_JBXCJD010000024.1:0-40341 GCF_056786515.1 Sporosarcina sp. Y838
CCTGATTCAAATAAGGGTGGTGAAGTAGGCCGGTTTTTCTTACGGATTCAAGATCCCAAAGAGCTCACGACCTATTCTTCACCTCTACTATACAAAAAAAGTAGTGCGAACCAATGCCTTGGTCTGCACTACTAATCTTAGTATGTTTTTCTTCTTCAACTAACGAAGCAGGTTTGTTGAACAAGGAAGTAGTAATTATTATGGGTTATACCGAATTTTAATGGGGGAAATTATATATGAATGAAAAACAAAAGCTTCTTTTACAAAACCTGAAAAATATAAAGGATTACTGGGCAAAAGCAGTTGTTGAAGGCTTAAATCCTAAAACCTAAAACCATAAATATTTAGTTAATACTTAGGCATATTCAGATAAAATGAATATGTCTATTTATTTTTTTGGAAATCTTGTAACG
Organism: Sporosarcina sp. Y838; assembly: GCF_056786515.1. NCBI lineage: Bacteria > Bacillati > Bacillota > Bacilli > Caryophanales > Caryophanaceae > Sporosarcina > Sporosarcina sp. Y838. The sequence continues at coordinate 414 of NZ_JBXCJD010000024.1, forward strand.
TTTTCTTATTTCGTTAGTTATTTAAGTGAAGGAGGGGAGAAAGTGAACTTTGAGGAAATTTATCAAGCGTATTTTCATGATGTTTACTTATATACAAAGTCTTTAGTAGCTGACAAGGATATAGCAGAAGAAATTACACAAGAGACATTTTTTAAGGCACTGAAATCATTTCATCAATTTGATGGCAAAAAAGATGTAAGGGCATGGCTTTTCACAATCGCTAAAAATACATATTTTACACAATACCAAAAGCAGCAACGCGAGATAAATATTCAAGAAAATTCAGCGCAAAAGGATGTCCAACTTGTAGATTATTTAATAAATGAAGAGCGAGCGCTGATGATTCATCGATTTTTACACGCAATGAAAGAGCCATATAAAGAAGTTTTCTCCCTTCGAACATTTGGTGAGCTTTCTTTTGAGGCAATTGGGCATTTATTTGGAAAAAGTGATGGCTGGGCTAGAGTAACGTATTACCGTGCAAAAAAGAAAATAACAGCGTATATGGAGGCGAAACAAGATGAAGGATATTAAATGTACAGTCATTCAAGATTTGCTGCCACTTTATGTAGATGAGGTAGTAAGTGATGATACGAAATCGTTAGTTAATGAGCATTTACTTACATGTGAGAATTGTAGAAATGAATATGAGCAAATGAAAAGAACGCTTTATGTACCAATTGAAAATAAAGACACTTTGTTCAGTCAGCTTAAGAAACGATGGAATCGCAAAAAATGGCTTCTTATTATTGGATCTGTTTTAACGACCACATTAATAGGGTTTGCACTATTTTCATTCATATTTCATTACTCAAAGCCAATTCCTTATACAGCAGAATTGTTTGAGCTTGAAGAAACGGCAGATGGAACGCTTGTTTTAAATTATTTTGGAGAAAGTCATGCAGGAACGCATACGACAGACCCTTTAGAAGTTGAAATAGATGGGGAAGTAAAAAAAATTAGCTTAATTTATTATGTTAAAACAATCGCCCATTCGCCTACTAGTAACTTTTTACGAGAGGATAAAAGAATTGGACCTGATCGATTAGAGTTAGTAGATAGTGAAGCTGTTGATGCAGTTTACTATGGGGACTTTGATCTTGATAAAGTAACCAAAGAAGAAGAGCAAACATGGGAAGAACTTTTACAACAAATGACGTTGATTTGGGAGAGGTAAATAGGAAGTAAATAAAAAAAGATTGTGAAGTATTGTACTTAAAGTAACGGGTGCTTTACTTCAATAACAGTAATGCTTATCTAAAATATATTTGAGGTGACGAAATTGTCTTTTAAGATTATTATCCAATTTGGTTTGGCTTCAATACTTTTAATACTTTCTACTGGAGCTACCTGGTATGAAGGCAGCACAATATTAGAGAAGCCTTGGGAATGGAAACATACTGCAATCTTTTCTCAGATGGCGAATGGACAGGTAGAAAACCTAAATGATATTTTACCAATTGACCATTTTGTATATGCAGCAAAATTTGCACCTACGTTTCCTTTACTTATGTTACTAAGTGCAACGTATCTCATAATCCTTGTAGGATATATTCTACTCAAACGTAAGGACAGGACATTTTTATATTTCCTATCTGGTGTTGGAGTAGTGTTTTTGATATTAAGTGGTTTCGTATCAAAGTCTCCAACTACTGGTTTGAAGATTTTTTTCGTTAGTTTTCTGCTGATAGGAATATTAGCAGTAGCTATTGCTTTGCTTAGATTCTTTAATAAAAAGACTGGACTTACTTCTTCTTGAACTAACGGGTGCTTTAGTGAAAGAACGTTGAGCCGATTAAATTGCTTTTCTTCGTTCTCCAAGCGGGCGCTTTACTTGAACAAGGGTAATGTATTTGATACTGAATCAATTAATGCTGTATTAAACTACACAAAACACGTTTCATTCAGCCATTGAATGAAACGTGTTATTTTTATTGTCTTTTTACGGAAGGGGGAAACCGCATAGTGTTTTTCAAACCTAAAATCTGTAGAAATAAGCTACACATCTACCCTGAAGTCGAAGCCCATATAACAAAACAAAGCCTAACCGAATTATACGAGTTGGGTTTTGTCGTCCTTGAAACGTCACTTCTATTGTTAAGGATTTTTGATACTCAAAACTACAAAAAAGAATATGTGATTTTGGGTGAAACACATATCTCACAATGCAAATGCGTTACCCGAACTATTATGGGAGGAAGGTGAACAGTCAAATCAACTGATGTTAAGAACACAGAAAACAGAACACAGAACACAGAACACAGAGCACCTAGAATTACCTAGATGCAAAATTTCTAGAACCATTCAGGCGTTGTTCAGTTTTGAAGAAGATAGTCGTGTTCCATTCAAATTGGATCAGATACATGATTATTTCTGGATAAAGAAAAGACATTCTGATTAGCCTTGTACCGTAAGTGAGCGAATAGTTTCATGATCATTGTAACCAATTGCCGATTTTTTAATTTTAATTACAACTGCAAATGATGTATATATTAGAATTACAATAAACCTCGCTAGTGCATATATAAGTATATAGCTCGCAACTAGTATATTTTACAACTATTATATATCCCCGAACACACATTCAAGTAAAAGCAAAAATGCAGTTTGTGGAAAGGGAGAAAATAAGGAAGGGGGAAACCGTAAAGTGTTTTTTAAGACTAAAAACTGTAGAAATAAGCTGTATATCTACCCGGAAGTCGAAGTTCAAATAGCAAAACAAGGCCCAACCGAATTAATCGAGCTAGGTTTTGTCGTCCTTGAAACATCCCACCTATTGTTGAGGACGATGGATACCCAAACCTTCAAAAAGGATATGAGATTTTGGGTAAAGCGTATATCCTACAATGCCAATGCTCTACCCGAATTATTATGGAAGGAAGGTGAACAATCAAATCAACTGATGTTAAGAAAACAGAACAAAGGGCACCTAGAATTACTCAGATATAAAATGTCGAGAACCATTCAGACATTGTTCAGTTTTGAGGAAAATCATCGTGCACCATTCAAAATGGATCAGATACATGAGTATTTCAGCAAATGGGATTGGATAAAGAAATGACATTGAGAGGAGGTGAGGTAAATGGGTATGCCCATTGTATGGCAAGGTAGCGACTGTTTCACACATATGCTTGCTGTTGGTCCTACACGTTGCGGAAAAACAGCAACGATATTGAAGCCGATGATTTATCAACTGCTGCTACAGAAGAAACGAGGGGTTCCATTAGGTATATCTGTTGTAGAACCAAAAGGTGACGTGGCGGCAATGGTAAATGAAATGTGTTTAGAAATGGATATTCCATGTATTCACGTTGACCCTGACAAACCTGACTCCGCTAGCTTTAATCCGATGGAAGGTGACACGGATACAGTGGCGGAAGCAACGGTTGTTGTATTAAAAGGTTTGTTTGGTAAGCAGGATGCATTCTTTGCAACCGTACAGGAACTATCAGCCCGAAATGTCACGAAACTTTTGAAAGAACTGCATGGCAACAACATGGATATCGTTGATGTAATGAACACGCTACGTGATCAAAATGTTTTGCAGCAAAAGGTATCGGAACTGAAACATCGGGACGGCATGACGGACTTGGTTCATTTCTTTGAATCAGAATTACTCGGTAGCATGCGTGAGAAATATCAGCAATTCGTAATTGGATTAAGAGCCCAACTTGAAAACATCGTCAGTAACGAAGCGCTACGAACAATCATGACGGGTAAAAGTGATGTGAATATTGATGAGCATTTGGAAACAGGCGGCGTCCTTGCAGTCAATACGGCACTTGGAAAGCTACGAAAAGCAGGCGATGCCTTCGGCCAATTCATGATCATGCACTTGCAAAACGGAACGTTCAGGAGACCGGGAACAGAGGATACACGCATTCCCCATTTTTTGATTGTAGATGAATACAGTCGTTACATTAATCCTGACGTGGAAATTTTCTTATCACTCGCTGCCGAATATAAGGTAGCGGGTATTTTTGCGACCCAATCACTTGGTCAACTTGAAATCGAGTCGGGCAATCTTGGCCCGAAGGCGATGAAACAAGCGATTCTTACATCATGCCGGAACAAAATCTGTTTTGGCGGCATATCCGCACAGGATGCTCAAGACTTTGCGGATGAATTCGGCAAGGATAAAGTCATCATGCGGCAAAGCACATATAAGAATCGAATATTGTTGCCACGGCTGTTTCCAGATTCATATCGAGACACAGAGGATGAAGAATATCGTTTCGATCCTACAGATTTAATGGACGGCATCCCGAAATTTAACTACGTCCATAAACTCCTGCAGGATGGCACACCACAGAAGCCAGCGTTAGCAAAAGGTCAATTTGTTCCCCGTAATTGGAAGGAGCTGAGGGAATGGGAAGATGGAACGTCTTTTAAAAAGTTAAAGGGGAACAGGCTATTCAAACGTTTACACAGTCGAATGAAGATGAAAAAGGAACAGGTGTCTGAACTTGGACAGACGAATCAAGAGGGGGCTGAATCAGCAACTGAACCAATTATCCAGCCCGAACTTGAAGCGCTACATTCTTTTGAAGTAACTCCTGATAGTATATATTCGCCTGATTCTCTTTCAAATGAAACAAAACAGGAAGCCGAACTGAAACGTGTTCCTGAACAGAAAAAGGAATCGAAGGAGCCGAGGAAGTCCATCGTTCAAGATTCGAAAGAACAGGATGCAAAGTTACCAATTACAAAAACAAAACTAAAGGAAACGAGCAATGTAGTGAAGTCTAATGACGGATTTTGGGATTAGCAAAATGAAACGAGTTTCAATGTCCCACAAAAAATTAACTAATGAAATGGAGAGATTTTAAAATGGCTGAAAACAACGTGCAAGTTCTAATTGAAGGTTTTGACCCATCAAAAGTGGAAGTGGTAAATAACTTTGATAAGGATTGGAAAGAGGTCTACGGTGCGCATCAAAATAACTCAATCATTCAGGCTCCAATCATCGGAATTGAAAAACTGCTTGATAAGCCATGCGCGGTTGTGGGTGTTGGAAACATTCGCGGATTCATCCCGTTGGAATTTACAGGGGCAGCCAACCTTCGGCAGCTCCGTGCCATGACAGGACAATCCGTTGCGTTCAAAGTGTTGAATTATGACAGGGAAGCGGAAGTGTTCACCGGGTCTCGTATTGCTGCATTGGACCACATGGCATCCATCACACTAAAGAAAATTGAAGTGGACGATGAAATCATTGCCGTTGTTCGTAGTGTCAGCCCCTCACTTGTTCGTGCTGATATCGGTGGTATCGAAGTAAAGATTCCACTTGAAGAAATCAGATACGGTTGGATTGATGACTTAACAGAAGAGGTTAAGCAAGGGGATCACCTAAAAGTTAAAGTCTTAGAAATTGATAAAGAAGAGAAGAAAGTAACCGTCAGTGCAAAGGCAACACAAGAGAACCCATGGCTTCGTTCTATCGGACGTTACACTTCGGGCAACGAATATGTCGGTACAGTCTCAGGAGTCCGTGAATACGGTGTGTTCATTAACTTGGAAGCGGGGGTTGATTCGTTGGCCCGTCACTTGAAGTTTCAAAACGTTAAAAGGGGTGATCGGGTGCTTGTCCGTGTATTGGAAACAGATGCACAGAAGGAACAGATTCGTACTCGTATTACGCGTGTGCTATGAAAATATTCAAGGGTTGCGTCAAATTGACGTGACCCTTTACAAATTCTAATCAAAGGAGGCAGCAGCAATGTCACTTAGTCCTTATTCTTTATCTCATGAATGGAGCTTACACTGGACACGAATATCATCAAATATAAAACGTTCAGATTTTGTCAATGGAGAATCATCAAAAGAACGAAAAGCATTAGAGGCACTAGCAGCAGTATGTTTAATCGGGGGAGCACAACTCTCCCGATTATTTTCATTGGATAAGAAACGTCTCAAACGAATGGTAGCAGAAAAGAAAATAGTGCGACATGAGATTCATCGAAACAAGCAGGTCATACCGATTTTCACATTAGGAATAAATGGTGCAGTCGTCGCTGGGCTGAATGACTGTTATGAAAGCAATTATTGGGTTGAATACAAAACAGAAGATGTTTTGAAACGTCTTTTTTTCTTTCAATTACATCAGCAATTTCCGACACGAGAACCATTCAGTGGGGTGATCCAATTTCAAGGCAGGCCAATCTATGTATATGTATTGCGTGGTGATGTAAATGATTTGCTCATATATTTAAAGTGGAGCGGTAAACATTTCAATGAGCGTCTAATCATTATTACGGAATCAATTAGACATTTACAACCACTAAAGCTAACTGCCGAAACTCTCAAAGTTAGGGTGGTTGTAGATGTGGATTTACGGGATGATAATGAAGACCGTAAAAAGCTGTTTTATTTCTTGGATGAATCCGCCGAGTTTGTTAGCGAAGTAAAAGTATAGGAGGAATATAGAATTAGCTTCCTTTATGTGCAAAATAGACTTAAAAAGGCCATCCTTCTCCTGGATTGACCTCTCATACTTGTGGCACGCCGGTATAATCAGAAAAAGCTCATATTATTTCCATTTGATCCATATTCAAAGCGTTTTACCGCACGTACATGCAAATAAGGGTTAATACGTATTTCATTCCTTACATGCCACCTTCGATTGGATATCCAAATATTATAGTAGTAATAACTTATTTAATTAAATAGAAGGTCTTCCATCCTGTTTCAACATTTAGAATAATGAAGTTTAATGCTCATTTAAATTTATTTATTTTGATTGTTTTATTTGGCAAATCATTGATTGATACAGTGTTCGAACACTACTTTCAGACTTAAGGAGTAGTATTAATCTAGTTTTTGGCTCATTTCTGTAATTACCCGTTCGTTAGACTGATAGACACATAGATAGTATAGGCAATATACTAATATACAAATGAAGGGAGGGAATAAAACGATTTATTTCAATACATAAATAAAATAGATAGTGAGGAAGAGACTAAGATGATAAAACGAATTACAACAATTTTTATGACAGCAATAATCTTCGCGTCTTCGTCAGTAATTCCTGCTAGTGCGGAGAACGGTGGAACGGAAGGGACTGGTCCCTGGATGAACACCCAGCTCTCTGCTGAGGAACGCACCGAACTGCTTCTCGATGAAATGACGATGGAACAGAAGATCCAGCAAATCGCCACCTCGCGCTTCAATGAGAACGACACCGGTAAGCCGGTCGTCTTCAATAATGCTTATAAAGCAACCAAGTACCGGGACGGCGTATTCGCGCCCCAGGGTACCCTGCCCGGGTGTGAGTTTCAGGACACTGGCCGTCAGATCCGTGGGATCGACGAGCTGGGCATCCCCACAATCCGCATGACCAACAGTGGTACGGGCGTGATGGGCGGATCGTGTGGCAATGACCCAGAGGCGACGGGCCTTCCGTCCACCATTGGCCTAGCAGCGAGCTTCGACCGCGAGCTGAACCATGAGGCCGGCCGGATCCTCGGCGAGGAGGCCCGGGCCTTCGCGCATCACGTGCTGCTTGGGCCGAGCATGAACCTCATCCGTCACCCGTACGGTGGTCGTAACTATGAATACTTCAGTGAGGACCCGTATTTGACGGGTGCCATGGTGACCGAGCAGGTTAAGGGCATCCAGGACCAGGGTGTCCAGGCCCAACTTAAGCACCTAGCAGGCAACGAGCAGGAGACCGAGCGTAATACGATGGGTAGCGAGATTCCCTCAAGGGCCATGCACCAGCTGTACATGCTGCCATTCGAGATGACCGTCAAGGATGCTGACCCGGCCTCCGTGATGTGCTCGTACCCGATGGTTAACGGCACCTTTGCCTGTGAGAGCACTGAACTGCTCCAAGATGCACTAAGGGACAATTGGGGCTTCGACGGTTGGGTCATGAGTGACCGTCGCGCGGCTCACGACACAGTCGGTGCCATCAAGGCGGGCATGAATGTCGAGCTAGATTGGGCACCACAGTACTACATTGTGAAAAAGATTCAGGAGGCACTCGACTCAAGTCAGGTGACAGTGGACGACATCGACAATCTACTTCGTCCAAGATATATCAAGATGATTGAGTACGGCCACATGGATGAGCCTTTCGACAAGTTTATGCCGGAGATTGTCGATCCGATGGCCAACGGCGCCAGCGCAAGGGAGATGGCCGAGGAAGGGTCCGTGCTGTTGAAGAACGATAACGGCTTCCTGCCACTGGACGGAGAGCCGAAGTCAATCGCGCTGATCGGCGTAGAGTGGTTCGCTGGCATGGCGAAGCTGCCGGAGCACTCGCTCAAAGCCAATAACAAGAACGTCGTGACCCCTTACACGGTCACACCGCAGGAGGGTCTGGAGAACGTCATCAAGGAGCTGGGCTACGACACCAAAGTGACGTACAACGATGGCCGTGACCCAGAGGCTGCTGCTAAGCTTGCCGCTGAGTCCGATGTCGTGTTGCTAATGGTCGGTGACAACCCAGCTGAGAGCAAGGACCGCAAGACTCTCGGCTTCCCGGCGATCGACCTCGACCCGAAAGAGGCCGGAGTGGACTTGGTGGAGCAGGAGCCGTTGATCGATGCAGTCTTGGAAGCCAACGCGAAGAACACGGCTGTGGTCCTGAAGACCTCCGGTACGGTACTTATGCCGTGGTTGGATAAGGTTCCTGCAGTACTCGAGGCGTGGAACCCGGGCATGGAGGATGGCAATGCTGTTGCTAACCTGCTCTACGGTAAAGTCAACCCTTCCGGCAAGCTGCCAATGACGTTCGGTGCAACTGAGCGTGAAGCTGCTTTCGCGACTGAGGAGCAGTTCCCTGGAACGCGTCAAGATACTGGTAATGCAGGTGGTCCGGGCGCGTACGGTGATGGTTCCGACCAGCTAATCACCAAGTACACAGAGGGTCTTGAGATGGGCTACCGCTGGTATGAAGCAAACAACGTGAAGCCTGTCTTCCCGTTCGGTTACGGCCTGTCGTACACGACTTTCGAGTATGACAACCTTAAAGTGAAGAATCTGCAGGATAAAGGCTCAGTGTCTGGTATTGACGTGTCCTTCACGATCACGAACACAGGTGACTTTGCTGGTAAAGAAGCAGCACAGGTCTATCTGACACTACCAAACGAGGCTGGAGAGCCGTTCAAGCGTCTTGTTAACTTCGAGAAAGTTTACCTTGAGCCTGGTGAGAGCGAGCGTGTGACTGTGCGTATTAACCATGCTGACTCAAACCACCCATTCTCCTATTTCGTTCCGGAAGAACCGGACAACCTTGCAAACTGGGCTGACGGCGAGTGGGCAACAGCTAAAGGTAAGTACCGCGTGCATGTCGGTGGTTCCTCGGCAGACACTCCGTTGGAAAAAGATGTCCCGATGAACTTCAAAATCAGCAAGGACAACAACAAAGGCAACAATGGCAACAATAAAGGAAACAACAAAGGCAACAATGGCAACAATAAAGGAAACAACAAAGACAACAACAATGGCAACAGCCAATGACAACAGAAATGGCAAGGGGGACTCTAATCGGTAGGCCCCTGCCCATGGGATGACGTCTGCGACCCGGTAGGGGTCGTCAGGCATCCCGAAGGTAATGAGCCCGCGGGCTCGGCGAATCAAGCCGAGCTCAGCGGGCTCACTGTTTTTCTCGACGCCTCCATGGGAGACGAGAGGGACGAAAAGAGACAAGGAAGGACGTGAGAAGTCTGATGAAGGGACCCTTTGGGGACAGCTGGCGAGGTCCGGCGCATTTGTGGTGGGTGGCCCTTGGCCTAGTGGTCTTCTTGACCGCATGCACCGTCGAGGAATCCGATGGGCCGGTCGGGAGAGATGACGCCGTGGGACCAGCCCCGTCCGGGCACGGCGACTGGCAGTTCCCTGGCTTGGTGAACCGGTCCGGCAAGCCGATCGAGGTGCCGACGCCGGGTCCAGCCACTGGAAGGACCCTGGACGTCACGGACTTCGGGGCAAATCCGGATCCGGACTCACACGACGATGCAGCAGCCATCCGGGAGGCCCTGGAAGCGGCAGAACCGGGTGACGAGGTCGTGCTGCCGGCCGGCACGTATGACCTGCGCTCCACTGACCCGGCTGACGAGTCGGCGAACATTGTGTTGCGCAGCGGCGTGGACCTGCGCGGCGAGGGACAGGAGCGCACCGTGCTGCTGACCTCCCTCGACGGCGAGGATGATAGCCGGGTGATCCGCGGCTCCGGCGTCCAGGACGTCATCGTCACTGACTTCACCATTAGCTCCCGTCATGAGGGTCCACTCGGCGACGACCCCGACGACGGCGACGCGGGTGGCGGCCCGATGTACGGGATCTACCTCGGAACCTATGAAGGAAAGGCCAGCTCCCGGGTCCTTGTGGAGAACCTGAGCATCCGTAGGTTCGAGCGCCACGGGATCTCCGTCAAGGCCAGCCGTGAAGTGACCCTCTCTGGAAACTACATAAGTGAGGCAACTGCGGTTGGTCCCGGCGGACAGGGCTACGGCATCGCTATCGAGGGCTCAAGGGACCAGCGCGACCCGGATGCCGCCAACGATTCTCGGCACAATGTCGCCATCGGCAATACCTTCGATGGCAGGCATCTGCGGCACGCCATTCTGCTGCAGTTCCCTACGCACAACAATCTCGTGGCGGAGAACACCATCGTCGGCAGCCTCCTCGACGCCATCGACCTGCACGGCGAGGGTGAATACCTGAACGAGGTCCGGGACAACACGGTCATCGGCGGGCAGCGGGCGGGCATCGCGCTGGGCAATTCCGGCGGGTCCAAGAACAAGCACGACGCCTCAGGACCTGGAAACTGGGTGCACTCCAACGACCTGATTGGAAACCGTCAGGGAATCCTCGTCATCCTGGGAACTCCTGACACCCTCATCGAGGACAACAGGATCACCGCTGGGGAGGATTCGATAGCCGGCATCGAGGTCCGCAATGCGCCGGGCACGGAGTTGCACGGTAACTACATCACTGGAGGGACTGACGGGTTCTGGGCCATCCGGCTCAATGAGGACCGCGGTACTGACGGACGGGGCACAGGAATCCCCTCAGGCATCAGGATCGAGTACAACGTCATTCGACAGGCCACCAACGGCATCAGGATTGATTCAGGGGAAGACCTCAGCATGGTGGAAAACGTTGTCGACGGCATCTACGGGGCCGGGCTGAGGGTGGCCGACGGGATCGAGGTGAGCTGGTCGGCCCAGCGGTCCAGCTCACACGAATAGGTTATGGGGAATGTTTCATAATTTATTTTTTGAGCGGCAACCATTAATGTATTGGTGAGTAATTATAAAGGAACCATTTGAAAAGGCAATAAAAGAACTAGGTAACTATGTTTTTGACAATAAATCCATTGTTAAAATAAATAAGTTACCATAAAAAAACAGCATTTATAATAAGGCTAGTTTTACAAAAGGTATATAGTTTAATTTTAGAGTGCAAATAGGTTAAGTAATTCCCTTCAATTTGCTATCACTTTTTGAGATTGATATAATATATACATATTTTATTAGTTTTCACTTCGCCATTTTTCACAGGTGAAAGTCGATATACCTTTTATTTTCACCAAAGGAGATTCGACACAAATGTTTAGCCTCTGTATTTTCATTCTCTTTGAGAAAAGTTAGGCAGACGTATTACGTCACAAAATTGCTGTATGCACAATAGATATTTACGCATTATTTGCGTGATATATACTATAAAAGCCGATTGATCCCGCTATGGGTGACATCGGCTTTTTTTGTTTTAAAAAATCTGAAAGGAGTGTTGCAATGACATGAAAACAAAACAACTTTCGTTTTCTGTTTCGGTGGATTACCTAAAAGTCGTTTGATCCCTTATGGGTGAAGTCGGCTTTTTTATTTATAAAAAATACAAAAGGAGATGGTTTAAGTGGAAAAAGTTCTAACGTTTACAAACGAACAGAAGTCGTTGATTTGGAATCGGTTTGTTCTGCCAGCAAAAGGGACTCAAGAAGAGGCGAACCATTTTATAGAAGTCTGTGAAACATTCGGCTTGAATCCTTTGCTTGGTGACATCGTTTTCCAACGTTACGAAACGAAGAATGGACCGAATACATCTTTCATTACTACTCGCGATGGGTTGCTTCGTGTAGCTACTACGCAAGAAGGCTATGTAGGACCTCCCAACGCTAACGTGGTAAGAGAAGGGGATACATTCGAGTTCATTCCTTCAGAGGGAAGTGTTCGGCATGAGTTCGGTCAGAAACGCGGTCCAATACTTGGTGCTTATGCAGTCATGCATCATAAACGTTTTAGACCTGTTGCCGTATTCGTGGATTTTCAAGAGTACTTTCAAGCAAATTCTGGTGAACTTAACTCGAAGTATGGAAATAAAAACACTTGGGATAAGATGCCTTCCGCTATGATTCAAAAAATAGCCGAGGTTTTCGTACTTCGACGCCAGTTCCCTCTAGGTGGCTTATACACTCGTGAAGAAATGTCGATTGATGAAGATTTTAATAGTAACAATGGAAATGTGGATGGACCGAAGCAGTCTAATCCAGCCCCCAAAAAACAAAATGAGGTTTCAGGAAATCAACAAGCTTCTGAGACACCCGTTCAGCAATCAAGCGACAACATTGTAGAAGGGGTATTCATCCTACAAAGTTTTGAAAAAGGGATAAGTCCACAAAAAGTTCCATTCGCAAAATTGAATGTCATTGATAAGGCAACCAATGAAGTGAGTCTTGTTCTAGTAAAAGGGAAACAGGACGTAATCGATTCTCTTAGCCATATTCAAATGGGTCAGGAGTTGGCTTTGGTGATTAAGAAAGAGAGTGGCTTCAATTTCCTTGAAGAGTTCACTTATCTTCAAGTGAATGAGCAGCTTGTACAATCTGAATCGATTCAAAATGAAACCATTCAAGAGCCTGTTCAACAGGAAAAGGAAACAGCTTCTGAACCACTTGATGCATTCATCATGGAAAAGTATGAACAGGGAACAACTCCCGGCGGTGTTTCTTTCGCAAAAATGTATGTAAAGAGTGTCGCCAGTAATACTCAATCAATGGTGTTTGCCCAAGGAGAAGGTGCGGTTCAAAAAACACAACACCTTATTGAAGGTGAGAAGTTTACGATGCAGACCCGTACAGAAAATGGATTTACGTTTTTTGAGAAATTGGGAGATGCAGATAAGGGGGTGGCTTAATTATACTTCCTGAAATCTTGAAAGTTGCGGAGGAATATGGACTTACATTCAATCCTCGCTCTCACGGCAAAAAGGAGACTCTTTGCAAATGTATTTTTTGCGAAGAGGACTTCAAGCCGGGAAAAGGACATAAATATTATTTGTCACTTAACACGCATGACCAAATCTTTAAATGTTGGTTTTGTGGTGTTTCCGGTGGAGTATTGGACTTTGAGACCGAGTTATCGGGACTACCTTACTCTGAAATACGTAAAAAGTATTTCGGGGTCAGGAAGAAACCCATACATCCGGCGGAAGGCTTGAATACACATCAACTTCGGTCCATTGGTTGGGCTGAATATAAACGGAATAACCGAGCCGCATTCAAAAAGAATAGAGAAATGGTCTTAAATGACTGGCAGAACTATGAATACGAGGAGCTTGTTAAGCACTTTGCCATGTTCATAGTGGTAGCTCATATAGAAAATCAAGAAGAACGTCAAAACGAGCTACTTCACTATGTCATACAGGCCTGTCACGATACTCAAATTAATTTGATGTTCAATCGACTGATGGCTGAATACGTGAAAGATGAAGATGAACGTACTGGATGGGCTATAGAAGGTGCTGAGATTGGAAGGACTGCATGGAAAGTCTCACTGTCCACTTATGACTTTGAATTGAATAAAGTCGTACTGAACGTGGTCTTTCTTTATCACATGTGGAAGTCGAATAAAAATCGAAAACGAAAAATTGAAATGTGCAAACACAATATAAAAACTAACAACAAAGTGTCTTTGGCTAATTAAAATATCCGTTACCCTATACGGAGAGAAATAAGGGACATGGCTGAAATACAGTCATGAGAAAAGGAGAACACTATGAACAATGTGAGTTTGGTAGGTCGTCTGACGAAAGAGCCAGAACTGAAATACACGCAAAATGGTGTTGCTGTATGTAATTTTACGCTTGCGGTGAGCCGTCCCTTTAAAAATGCTAATGGCGAAAGTGAGGCTGATTTCATCATGGTTCAAGTTTGGAGGAAGCCCGCTGAAAATGCGGCGAACTTTCTTAAAAAGGGTAGTCAAGCTGCGGTGAATGGTCGTATTAGCACCCGGCATTATGAGAATGACAAAGGAGACCGTGTATACGTAACAGAGGTTGTCGCTGATTTTGTGCAGTTCCTAGATCCGAAACCACCGGGTCAAGGCAATCAACAACAGCAAGGGCAAGAGAACTATCAGAAACAACCTAAATCTTATGCTGGTAACAGTAACACTCAAAGTCAAAATGGTAATCAATTCGAAACGGGCGGAGGTCCTATTGCGGTCAGTGATGATGACCTACCGTTTTGATGGGAGCTTAGTAAAAGGAGATTGGGTATCCAGTCTCCTTTTGTTTTTGAAAACAGATAGAAGAAAGGAGAAATCATATTGATTTACTCTTTTTCACGTTTAAACTTATACACAATATGTCCTTATCGATTCTTCAAGAAGTACATCGAAGGATACGAAGAACCGACCACTTATCCTCTAGCTTTGGGCAAAGGAGTTCATAAAGCGGTCGAGGATAAAATTAATGGAGTTTCTCATTCAGAAGCCATTTTAAACGGGATGATTGAATCTGAGTTTCATCCAGAAGTGACTATGGATGAAATGTCAGAGTTGGTTAGTCATGCACCGATTAAAGAAAACATGGGTGAAACGGAGATTCATTTTCAACTATCACTTTCTGATGAAGATTCAGCCCCGATGTTACAAGGCTATATTGATCTTGTGTCACCGGATGGAAGTAAAATAGTCGATTGGAAGACGAACAGGGTTAGATACGACGTTCGAGACAATCATCAGGTAGGGTTGTATGCGTGGGCGATAGGACAATTGAAGAACAGAACACGAGTCGAAGGCAACTTGTATTTTCTTCGATTCAGAAGAGCAAGCAAGCATGTTTTCAATCATGCTGATATGGGTATCTCTAGACGATGGGCTTTGGGTATAGCAAACGAAATCAATTCTAAACGGGAGATTTTAGACATGTTGCCAGAAGAAGCGGAGAGGCTATTCTTGTCAACGCCTTCCAGTCATTGTAGGCATTGCCCGTTTGTAATTGAGTGCTACCGAAAGTTCAGTAGTTACTAGAAGATGAAAACAGGATAGGGGTATCGCCGATGTGGATTCCCTTCGGTATTCTTAAACAGATCCGTTATGCCCAAAAAAATCCGCAGAATTACATAGCCAATAATTGACTATATAACCTCTGGGGACTTATTTTGAAGGAACAATATTTAATTGTATGATTTTTATTGAGAATTGTATCTTGAGCTTTTAATATTCGAAGACCGAATTAAAGACCGTTAGATAGATTTCTAACGGTCTTACTAAGCTTATTTTTTATCAACAGGAGGTAACTGGATATAACCGATGTTCCCTGGATTTTGAGAACCAACCATTAAGTAAGAGTACCCATTTAAATTATCAATGGCTTGTATTCCAGTTACTTCACCGCCATTAGGTGCAGAAACGACACGAGAAAGTTTCTTGGTATCAACATTATAAGCCCAGCCAATATTATTTACATGATTGCCAGTGTCCTCAGCAATAAATAAAGTTCTTGAGTTCTCAGAGTATACAATGTTATCTGGATTGGCGATTTTATCAAGGTGAGCTTTGTTGCCTTCTTCATCTTTTGGAATGTCTTCACCGACTAAAATAGCTTCCATTTTATTTGCCACATGATTACTGTCAATAGGGTTACCTTCACGATCTGTTTGTTTATCAGTTAGACTCATTTCATAAATACCACCTGCATTGATTTTTGGTAATCGAATATCATCTACAGGATCATTTGGATTTTCTTCCATGGCTTTCGCAATCGTGGACATAGCCATGTAGACTTTGTTATCGGCTTTGTTGAATGTGACTGTTTCCATCTTATTAAACTCTGACGTTGCTCCAAGCATAGCCCCATATCGGCGAGATTCTAAGAAAGCAGCCGCTTTTTCCATGCCTGGTTTTACTTTCAAAAATTCTTCACCAGTTGCAGTTTTAATATGGCTGAAGCCATTTGCTGCTGCATACTCAGCATCATTTGCCGTTTCAAAAATATCACTGAATGTTAGAGTTTCAGCTAATTTTTTCATTTCTTGGTCCGTTGCATGTCCTAATTTAATCCATTTTAAATTTCCAGCACCGCCGTTTTCGGCACTAGTTTGCTCAAATTTTGCGGCATATAATGTCCCAGCAGATAAATCCTTTTCTTTGTCAGCTATGTACATAAAGGACATCACATAGCCGCCGTCATCACCATAGTAAACAGTACGGTTATCAGGTGCTACTGTTACATTTTCAAAAGATAACCGACCCATGCTGTGGTGTTTGACCGCTTTTGCTTTACCATTTGGATGAACGGATACTTCTGTTGTATAACCATATAAGTAAGGATTTCCAATTGCTTCTGGATCTTGATAATAATTCTTAGCAAATTGTGTAACAGAAGATTTTTCAGGATTTTCTTCATGAGCACGTGCATTTGGTTCATATTCTTCACTGCCTAAATGAGTGTTCCAAGGAGATAAGATGCCGGCACATGGAGTCCAAACACCTCCATATTCTGAAAAGTCAATTGGATTAATATCAGTAATTTCGAGTACACCCGTTTTCTTATCTTGTTTGACAGTATTTAAATATAACGCTCTTGGCACTGTACCAATTTCATTATTTGGCATACTCTCAAAATGATTGATCATATATAACTTGCCGCTTTTTCCATTTACACTAAGGAGTGAGTTTGCATCTGGTGCAGTTGAAACAATAGGCTCGCCATTTGCTTTAGTTATGATATTGCCGTTGATGTCGTATGCAGTCCCGACAATTTTGCCATTAATGACATCACCAGGCTCTGCTAACGAAGTATAATCCAACTCAACTGTTTTTTTAGTACCGTCTCTTAATGTCACCTTTACTTTGGCATCACTGTACATTGTTGATTTTTCCTCGTTAGTAACAGGTGCAGGCATACCAATAAATTCAACAGATTTTACGCTTTCTATTTGTTTATACGGTTCAGCAAATACATTGACCGCAGATGGAAACAGAAGTGCTGCACTTAATAGTGGAATAATTACCTTTTTTTTGTTCATAATATTAAACCTCCCATGGTTAACTAAAATATAATTCCTTAATTAGCGTAATATTAGAATGTTAAGGAAATGTTAATGAAACATTGTAATATTGTAAATCCCTCTATTTATAAAAAAATAATACTATCTAGCTAGAAGTGAAATATGAACTATCGAGTGATTATATGTTTAAAAGTTGATGGTAAATAGGAGATTAGCTACGCGAAGGATTTAATTGACTTTTAATATATTTCACGCCTACGAGAACGACAAAGGGGATCGTGTATATGTTACAGAGGTTTTCGCTGACTTCGTACAGTTCCTTGACCCCGAAACCTCAAGGGCAGCTGAATCAGCTTGGACAGGGTTTTCAGCATCCACAAGGGCAAGGGAACCATCAACAGCAGCCTAATCCCTATGCTGGTAACATGAACGGTCAAAATCAAAATTCTAATCAATATGGAACAGGCGGAGGTTCAATTGCTGTAAGCGATGAAGACTTGCCGTTCTGAAAGAGTAAATTGAAGGGGATTGGTCAGCCAGTTCCCTTTTGTTGTTCTTGAAATTTTACTGGAGAGGGCGGCGTGGTATTCTAATTTTCACGATTGAGCCTATATGAAACTTGTCCTTACACATTCTATAAGAAAATATTCAAGTATATGAGGAACCGACCACATACCCTCTAGCTTTGGGTAAAGGGGTCCATAAAGCAGTCGAGGATAAAATTAATGGGGTGTCTCATTCAGAAGCCATTTTAAACGGGATGATTGAAGCTGAGTTTCATCCAGAAGTGACTATGGATGATATGTCAGAGTTGGTTAGTCATGCACCGATTAAAGAAAACATGGGTGAAACGGAGACTCATTTTCAGCTACCTCTTTCTGATACAGATTCAGCCCCGCTGTTACAAGGTTATATAGATCTTGTTTCACCAGTCGGAAGTAAAATAGTCGACTGGAAGACAAATCGTGTCAGATATGATGTTCGAGACAATCATCAAGTTGGGTTGTATGCGTGGGCAGTAGGTCAATTAAAGAACAGAACACAGGTTGAAGGCAACTTGTATTTTCTTCGATTCAGAAGAGCAAGCAAACACGTTTTCAATCAGGCTGATATGGACAGATCTAGACAGTGGGCATTGAGTGTAGCAAATGAAATCAATTCCAAACGGGAGATTTTAGAAATGCTACCAGAAGAAGCAGAAAGTTTATTCTTGTCAACGCCTACTAGCCATTGTAGGCATTGCCCATTCGTAATTGAGTGCTATCGCAAGTTCAGTAGTTATTAAAAGATGAAAACATAACAGAGTTAGCACCGAGGTGGATTATTCCCTTCGGTGTTTTTCTTTGATCAATAAATTTGTAGGGAGGTATTTACATGACTATGCTTACAATAATTGAAGCGATCGCAATTATTAGTGCGGGCGGAGGCATTGCTACTGCGTCGTATCTGATTGGTTTAAATCAAGGGAAACAGAAAATGAATAATCTCTAAATTCTTCGGATGTTTGAAGCTCTTTATCCAGGACGAATCGACTCAGGCCAAGGCAAATCACCAAGTTACTAAATGGTGAAATGAGCATTAAATGAACACTGGAAACAACCTTCGTATGAGCAGCAGGTCGTTGATTGATGTAAATACTTTACAGATAATATATTGGCCCTTTTACAAAAGTGAAATTTACCGATATACAGAACTTCAGCAGTAAAAAGAGAGATTTCAAGTAGTTCGGTATTTTAAAAATTCTGAATATGTATTGAAAATTTCGTTCAACTCTATTATAATCTGATATACATAGTGTTTTACTATGAATTAGGAGGCTGGGTAAAATGTCTACAAGTCAGTTAATAAAAGTCGAAACAAATGGCGTTTGGAAAGATGGCGTGCAAACTGAAATTTCAATTCGGGAGTTTGATCCTTTTGTTGTCGATGAACCTAAAAATCTAGGGGGAAAGGATGAAGGTCCTAATCCCGTTGAGTTTGTGTTAGCGGGATTATCTAGCTGTACATCAGTTATGATTGCAATTATTGCGAAAGAGCAAAACTTCTCTTACGAATCAGCAGAATTTAAAAATTCAGGAGAACTAGATTTACGTGGATTAATGGGAGTGGAAGGTATTTCAGCTCATTTTCAATCTGTAGATTTTGACGTGATTCTCAAAACGAACGAAACGGAAGCGCGTATTCTACAATTAAAAGAGTTGGTCGAAAAAAGATGTCCTGTGATGAATTTACTCGTGGATGCTGGTGTACCTGTTACTTCAAATTGGATTAAAAACTAAAAAATCGGCTATGGGATGAAGTGCCGTTCTAAAGTTAAACAGTTTATATTATTAGGTGGCTTATTGGGTATGAGTTTGGTATTGTATCAGACTCATACCCCACCGTTCCTTTAAACGAAAGGAATTATTCATTCGTACCAAACTTTAATGTCAGCGAATAATTTAATATGAGTTAAATACCCTGTTTTATGAGAATCGACAACATGAAACCATAGCCTTGAGTAGTAATTTTAAAAAACTCAACAATCACGGAACTTTATGATTGCACTTTAACATGACGCAAAGAATCTTGAATATAGGGATACAACCTATTGAAACTAGACCTAGAAACTTACGTATTATTCGTTATAAGATTCATTACGCTGGTACACGAGGTCGCAATGCCTCAGGTACTTTACTCGATGTAATCAAACGTCCCGAAAAATGTAATCGTTGTGAATGACGTATTGTATAGAATTGTTAGCAGGCTTTTTGTCGTTATTTTGCGATTTTAATGATAAGCAGGTTCTGACTTCGATAGAACTTTTCGTCGCGAACCATAGCGATAAAGACGTTTTGAAAGAGCTATCATTGTTTTGATTGCAAAGTATTCAGCCCGCTTCTTTTCCTCAAAAGGTCATTAGAAAACCAATATCTAAGCGGTTTACTTGATACACGTATTCCGAAGTGTTGCGACTGCTACTTTGATTTGATAAACTTAATTTATATTCTATTAGTATCCAAGTCATCGTATTTTGATGAAAGTCGTTATACCTTTTCATTTTCTAAAAGGAGATTCGACATGAATGTAGTAGCCTTTAAATTCTCGTTTTGAGAAAAGATAGGCAGATGTAATTGGACGTCACAAGATTGCTTTCGGGCATAATCATATAGGGTATTTACGCATTTTTGCGTGATATATATTTAAAGTCGATTGAGTCCTTAGAGAGGCAGTCGGCTTTTTCTGTTTTAAAAAATAATGGAAAAGGAGAGGTTCAAATGGTTAGTAAACAATTAGAACGTCTTGTTTCTAACAACAAGAAGGGAAGTGCGAACAAATCGTTCATCTGCTATGTGGATGTAAAGAGTGAAAGGAAATTCCTAGTCTTTAAGTTTGGCGGTATCTATCAACTGGATGGCAAAGGAGAAGTTAAAAAGCTGAATTCGCTTACCGATATTCAAGATATTTTCTTGTCTATTGAAAATGGTGATGTGAAGGTAATTGGCAGCGGAAATATAGGAATCTAAAGGAGGAGTTTCATAATGGTACTTGCAAAGGCGGAAGGCATTGAAAATCTAGATCAGGCAATCAAGTTAGGAAAAGAAATTGAACGTGTAGAGTCTGCTCTAAAAGCAATGAAGGCTGAACTAAAGGCATTCGTTGATTACAATGGTCCGGTTGACACGGGTGATGTTATTTGGGATTACACTATATCTGCATCGTGGCAATTTGATGAAAAGGGAATGAAGGAAGTAGCGCAAAACATGGTTCTCGAAGGTGTAAACCCGTGGAAAATGTTGAACATCACAGCTTCCAATCTGAAAAAAATGGGCTGGGAAGACGTTGTAATCGCAAAAATGGGCGAAAAAAAGGAGACGCGACGATTCGCATCTCGTAAAAAGTGATTCTTTAAAACCTTGTAGATTAATTATAACATAAAAAGCCTTCCACCGGGCAAGGAAAGAGTGGCACATGAACGCTAGTGCCACTCGGCGCTAGCTTTGTGTGAGAGAGGATTATAAAAATGACAACAAAATATATTACATCTGCTCGTGAAGCAGTCGCAACATACAATGCAATCGGTTCTGAAGCTGTCATAGAGTTACAGGACATTCTTGCCGTCTTAATCGGACCATCTTCAACACCTGAATTTACAGGTCGTTTAGCGGGTCGTGGGATAAGAGCTTTAGTCGAGATGACTGTTTCTGAATTGGAGAAGGAAGGCATGACGCATAATGAAGCTTTGAAGGTTCATTCGGGAATGCTTCTTGCTAAAAAAGTACGGAATGCTGGAAAGAATGAAAAACGTTATACAATCAGATTTCCAGAGGATGCAGCGTCTTATCTTATGGCGGAGATGACATCACTAATGCAAGAGCATTTAGTAGTCTTGTATCTAAATGTGAAAAATGAAGTTCTTCATAAAAAGACTATCTTCATCGGTTCGTTAAATTCTTCAATAGCACACCCTAGGGAGGTTTATAAGGAAGCACTGAAGCATAGTGCAGCCTCAATAATTTGTCTTCACAACCACCCCAGTGGCACGTGTAATCCTTCACCTGAGGACATAGAAGTTACCAAAAGACTGGCTGAGGCTGGAAGTGTGATGGGTGTAGAGCTAATCGATCATGTGATTATCGGAGACCATAGATTTATATCACTTAAAGAAAAGGGTTACATGTAAAAATATCGATTAAGAGCGTATTAATTCATGAGCTTATGGACGCGGGTTCGACTCCCGCCGTCTCCATACCTAGAAATCATATGATTTCAAACAGTGTAAAAACCCTTGGTAATCAAGGGTTTTTACATTTTCCTTAATTCATCGAGTTTCATCTAATCTCAACATTTCACCTTAGATACTGCTTTAATATATCGAAACGCTCACAGCAAAACAGTGAGCGTTATATTTTACAACATAATGTCAATTATGTTGTATTTTTGTGTTTTATTAGATATGATTCAAGCTATTTTGCAACATAGTTTATGAGATGCATCCGATAATAAATGCAACATAATTTATAGGAGATGATATTTCGATGGGGTCTTTCCAAGAATATTTAGCTTCAAGCAATTTAAGTGAAAATACCATCAAAGGATACACTCAATCCGTAAATTGATATATATAATGGTTCAATGAATCAAAAGTTGTTTCATTCACAAAGTTGCATCGTATGCGAGAATATATATCCTATAAGCCATGAGTTACAAAGAAGGGCTAAAGAAACAACGATAAATAAAAAAGGAAACCCAATAGTCAGAGATTTATATCTAGATCCTCTGAAAAAGGCTGACTTCAAAAGGTCACCTTTTAGTGACCTTTGAAATCAACCTTTTTTGTATAATATCTCAGGACCGCATAGCCTATCCAAACCTATTACTGAGTATTATTATTTTTTCTTTTTTATTTGATTTTTATTATTTTTATTTTCCTCATCGATTGAGGAATTTTCTTTGTTGAGGATTGCTTCTTCCTTTTTTACAGTAGCTGCTGAAATTGGTTCGGAACTTTTACTTTCCTTACTAACAGGAGAATCTGTTAGTGTCCCGCTTACCTCGTCCTTTTTACTGACAGCTGATACTGGTTTGTTTTTCTCTCCTGGTACAGCGAGGGAGCTTGTGCGTTTTTCGCGGGTTTCTTCCTTTTTGTCCTCCGCTGCCATTATGCTTTCAATATCGGGATTGCCTTCCACGATCAAAATATTAGGGCTTACTGTAATATCTTCTACGTGCCCTACTGTGTCTTGGTAAACTAGTTTCCCTGCTGCGATTGCCGTAGGGACTGAACGCTCAATCCGAGCTTCTTCTTTTCTAATGGTATCCTGTACCTGTTTTGTTTCTTGAATTTTTCTCTTGCCTATAATTACCTCTTCAACAATTACAGCTCTTTTCGTTACCTCTATTCTTTCTTCCATAATGGGGATGCGAATAATTTCATCCTCTCTAAAAGGGCTGCCATCTAACTTTCCATCTATGATAGGACGTCGCTCTACATATACTTCTTCTCGAAATAGTGGAACATGAACGGTTCTCTGTTCTTCCACTACTTCTTTAAGGAGCTGTAATTCTCCAACTTGGACATTCTCTTTTGTAATTTCAAGCTGTTCTTCATGGAGTCGGACTGCCTTTGAGGTTTCAGTTTCATATTGTGTTTTATAGACAGGACTGTCGTAAGTTGTATTCGTATCAACCAGCAACATTATTTTCCCCTTATTTATTTCCTCTTCACACTGTTTTGCTGTATATTTTGGCAGGCCCCTTTCAATTAGCCTGCTGGACAGGGTATTATCCTGTGTGCGGCCCATTCCTGCTGACAACATGGAAAAATAGCTGTTCATCATAACACCTGCTATAGTACTCACTTGTTGATCTGCTTCTACCATGACTCCGGTGCGGGAAGTGACTAATGGAATGGCACTTTTATTTTCAGCTACCACCATGATATCTGTATCACGATGCCCCTGACGTTTCAATCCTTCAATTGCATACAAGACTTCTTCATCTGAATTAAAGCTCCCAACAATTCGTTTTTCCATATTTATCATCCTTCCAAAATATACTACATATGAAAAGTAATAACATTCACATGTATTAGATATCTACCCGAGAGATCTTCACTTGAAACAACTAAAAAGTTAATAATTTAATAATTTATAATATTTAGCCGAAAATACGCTCATATCTATAACTAAACTTGAAATAAAAAAATGGTTGGTTTTTCTATTGCATAAAAGATTCGGGTTAGTAAATTAAATTATAAGTAGAGAGGGGTGAAGTTTCTCTACCCTATAGTTCACTTATTCTATTATATTGTAGTAGTGTCAAAACTTTTTAAGTTATGGCACATATAAAGCGAAAAAAAGCCCCGAATTTGGCAGGATTGTCTTACGGTAATTTATATTATTGTTTTTATTAAATATTTAATAGATGGTTTTGAGATCAATTAACGATAGTCGATTATGGAAATATAGAAATATTAGAGTCTTTTCGACATTATTTGCAAAATCTATTAACAATTGAGTAAATACTCTGTATACTTAATTGAAAAGGGTGGGTGTTGTAATGGATGATGGGGGATTTTCTTTGTACAATAGAATGCCAATAGAATTGTTAGCAGGTTTTTATTACCATATTAATAAAAACATAGAGAATGGAATTTTATCTAATGCCATGTACCATGAAATAAATCTAATTAAACGGGTAGCTGCAAAAAAAGGGATATCATTGACTCACCTATATGAACGAGGTTCGCTTATGAAATGATGTACATAGGTTTCTTTAGGGACATTTAGTAAACCTACATTATGTCTCTTTACTTTTCTTACAGACGTTCTCCTGATAGCACTATCAAAAATCAACACAACTGATAGCGATAACAAGGTTAAGCAAGGACAAGGGTTTATGTACTATCATAAGTTAACTATCAATAGTCCCGATCTAATCGCGTGGCTTTTTCATAACCATGGGAGGTCATGAATTTTGAGAATTGCAACCAAAACGTGAGTTTTTTTGTATCATTGGAGTGTACCCGTAGGTTACATTTTTACTAAAATTAAAACTCTATGGTTTCAAGGTAGTTGGTTTTTTAGGTTAGATGTGTGGCTTTGAATTAAAGTTGATAATTCGAAATAAAGTTTGATAATTTTTAAAAAATTGATAATTGGTAATAAGGTTTGATAAAAAGTAACCTCTTCGATATGATAACTGACCGTAAGAGGTTACCTTTTTTATATTTCTGAAAATATAGTTATGATTTTACCTAAATTTAATTCAATGCTTACTCGAATTGCTGGTTTACTTCAAATAAAACAAATTAGGAGGGAGTTTCATGGCAAAACGCAAACGTTCATCATCAATTGAGAGGAAATTGAAGGATGGGCTTGGACAAGGCTTTGGTGTTGATTACAAACCGTGGATTACAATTTAGGTTATAATATACGGAATTACTTTAACGATATTAAGGGAAAGGAACGGTGTACAATGGATATTTTAGGTATGTCGGAACATAGCTCCATTATTGTTCTTGTAATAGGAATAGTTTTTGTTGCTACTGTTATTCCATGGATATACAAGAAGTTGTTTTTACGCAACAAGTAATCGGGATTTCTGAATTTGATTATAACTTGAATTACAGCTATTAATATTAAGTCCATACATATTACACCTGAATTAGCAAGAGTGTATATTGTTAAATGCGAGTATCCTAGAAAGGGTGCTCTTTTGAATTACCTGGATTGATATTTAAAATTATTCCACGATTATAAATCTGCTTTTATCGTATAAATTGTATTCCTCGAAATCCCAACTTCACGATGTATATCCACGATACTCTTGTTTTCCGAAAGTAGTTGTACAATTCGTTCATAAATAACTTTATCTTTTCCAGTAGCACCTGCATGATATCTTTTCTTACCCCCACGATATTTCCCTTGTTGCTTAGCAATCGCAATACCTTCTTGTTGTGCAGTGCGAATCCGTTGGCGATCATCATCCACCATCCATGAGAGTAACGTAAAAACGATATCTGAAACTAACTGGCCCATCCCTTCGAGTTCCTTGTACTTTCGAGTATCAAGAATAGGCATATTCAAAACGACTACATCGATTTCTTCGTCAATCAGAGATTTCCATTCATCGCGTATCTCTTCCTTGTTTCGACCAAACCTACTAAGGTCATGAACTACTAATACATCGCCAAAACGCATTTTTGCTCTCATTTCACGATAGACTGGTCGATTGAAATCTTTTCCTGATTGCTTTTCGGTATAGATTCGATTACAGCCGAATACTTCTAACTCTTTCAGTTGTCTATCTAAGTTTTGTTCCTTCGTACTAACTCGTGCATAGCCAAAAATCATAATAATTACCCTCCATTCAATGAACAACCCTGATTGAACAATTCTATATATTGATTCTACTACATTCGAATGTGTTTGGACAGGGTATACCCAAAATCAACATACTAAAGACTACAAGTAGTTTTCTTTCAAAAAATACCAACAGGGTATACTCTGTTGGTATTTTTTGTTAGTATAGTTGTAAAGATTGTGAAGAAATGTACTTAAACTAACGAGGCAGTTTAGTTTAACAAAGAGCTATAAAATGGGAGGAAGTAAATGTATATTGTGCTTATCGGTTTTTTTATACTTTTTCTTATATCAACAACCACGGGACTTCTGATGATGTTTAAGCTGAGAAAGAAAAATAAATATAACGTTGTAATTGGAACTATTGCTATGGGAACAGGATTTTTTTGTTTAATAGCCTGCATTTTGTTTTATTTGGATGATATATAAGGACGTTGTTCCTGAAAGAAGCACACGTAAGTGTATAAACCCAATTTATGGGTATTATTTACAAGGTTAAGTCATACAGAAATAGAAATTCAAATTTGTTTTATTGAACTAACGGGTGCTTTAGTTGAACAATTGGCTGCCTTTACAGGGAAGTTTTTTCTTATTGAGTAATGGAGTCAAATACTTCCGTGAAGAGGTGAGATGAAGAATGGACATTGAACAAAGGCCATATGTAGCTGCTGTCGATCTAATAAAAAAAAGGAATCCTACGGGCTGGGGAGGTGCAGCAGCAATGTATACGAATGATGGAGATATATTGACAATTGTTGCACCAAAAGTTATCAACGCTTCAACAGAGTTGTGTATAGAAACAGGTGCTATTTTGGAAGCACATAAGTTAAATACAAAAGTAACTCATTCCATATGTGTTGTTAGGGATGATGAACATAAAGAATTTAAAGTCTTAACTCCTTGTGGTGTATGTCAAGAGAGATTGTTCTATTGGGGCAGAGATGTAAAGGTAGCTGTGTCTGCTTCGAAAAACGATAAACAATTGCGTTTTAAATCATTGGAAGAAGTACAGCCTTTTCATTGGTCTAAAGCTTATGAAGATGAAGAACTTTTCAACTAACAAGTACTTTAATTGAAGAATCGGCTGCCTTTACAGGGCAGTTTTTCTTATTGTGTATGCTATATGCACCTTATTAGAAATAACTCCCATTTTTTGTTTATCGTGGGTATGTCCTGTACATTTAAAATTTTTTTGGGGGAATAATTTTTTTAGATAATTTTTTGAATGTTTACTAGATTTAAAATTTATGATATTCTTGGTAAGAATTACATTAAAGAATGGGAGATGTTTAATATGAATGGTAATAAATTTTTAAAATTGAGTTTAGTTTTTTCTTTAATTTTATCAATATTTTTAGGGTCTTCGGATATTGCTAAAGCAGATTCAGGTGCTTCAGCTTTACCAGGAAAAGATTCGCCTTTGCATGAATATTATTACAAATTATATGCTCCTAAATCACAAACTACATTTAAAGCATTTTCTACTGCCTCTCAACCGGTATCTAAAATTTTAAAGGAGAGCAATGAGCTTATAATATATGGTGGGATTCTGACTGGAGGAGGAGCACTTGCTGCCCCAATTAAAAGTATAGAGAAGGTTCCTTATGTTGGATTGGGAATTAAATATGTGGCTGCAGTTGGAGGCGCAATGTCTATAGTTGGTGGTGTTAGTTACTTAAGCTTTAATGACTTTAAGAAGGGTTCTGTAGTAAAGCATAAAACTTATTTTAAATGGACAAACACTGCAAGATTAGAGTATGCTGTGAAGATAGAATCTTGGGTAGAGTATAAAGGTTTGAAAGTTACTAAAGTAAAAACAACTAATTTCTCAAAGAGTCTTTAAATTTAACTTTTAAGTAGTTGAATAAGCGTCTCTGTTCTTAGTTAAACTAACGGGTGCTTTAGTTGAAGAGTTGGCTGCCTTTACATGGCAGCTTTTTTTATTGAGAAATGAAGTTAACTACTTCCGTGAAGTGGTGTTATGTAAACTAGAGGTGCATGCAGCATACAAACCCGTTCAGCGATCGAATCGATGGCTTGCGGATGGAGATAATCGAGTTTCTTGTTAAACTAACTGGCAGGATAGTTTAACAAGAATTTAAAGCGTATTTATCGAATTTGGAGAAAAAAAGTAGGGTATAGGTGGTTAAAATGAATAGACCAAGTATTTGATTTTGAAGACAGTTTAATTGTGGTATAAAAGTATAGATTGACACGAATGGGTCAAAATTAAGAAGTTGTGATTTGAGAATATACGAGACACTACCAAAACTAAATACAACTATAATATATGAAAAAAGCAAAGGCTTCCTCAATGAAATTGGGGAAGCCTTTGTTCTCTAAACTATAGGACTTATCCAGTGCCCTATAGCTCTTTGTTTTTTTACAAAATGAATATTCGTAAGAGATTTTACATTAATCTCACATGTAGGGTAGAAATTTTAAGGGAAAGTTAAGGAAAAGTTAAGGAACGAAATTCATAATGGGCTTATCAACTAATAATAAGGAGGAATAAAAATGGAACAGTCCAAACAAAATCTAATAAAAATTTTACTCATTGTAAATTTGGTGATAAGTACGTGCACAGCTATTGGGGTGGGATATGTAGCTTATATACAAAGTACAAACCCCGGCTTTTCGGAAATGAGACCAGAAGGGGATGGTCAGATGTTCCCTGGTGATGGTCAATTCCAGCCTGGACAATTCCAGCAGGACCAATCAAATCAAAAGTAATGATGGAGAGGAGAATATAAAATTGAAAAAGTGGATAATTATTTCAATAATTATTGTTGTAATAGGAGGAGCGAGTGCCTGGTTCTTTTTAGGTAAAAAAGAGCCAGCACAGAGTATTGCGAATGCAGTACAAACAACCGTAGAAAAAGGAAATTTAGAGGTAGCAGTTAGTGGTTCAGGTTCGGTTACATCAGCTACCGATCAAGATGTAACAGTAAACAACAATGCTTCAGATAGCGTAACTGCTGGTGGCGGCAGCTTGAATGTGGATACTGTCAGTGTGAAGGAAGGAGATACTGTAAAAGCAGGTGCAACACTTGTAACCTTTACAGATGGAAGTATATTAGAAGCTCCAGTTGCTGGGACAATCACAAGCCTTTCTGTTGCCAGCGGTGATTATGTGCAAAATTCGGAGGCAGTTGCCCACATAACAAATTACAGTTCATTGCAAACAACCATTAGTGTTGATGAATTAGATATTACAAAAGTACAAGTTGGACAAGCGGTAACTATAACAGCAAATGCATTTGAAGATGAAACATTCGAAGGGGAAGTAACGAAAGTAGCAAATGAAGGAACAGCATCCGATGGTGCTTCTACTTTTGATGTTACGGTACAAATTACAAATCCAAAAGACCTGAAAATTGGGATGTCAACAGAAGCAAGTATCACAAATGAGATTAAAGAAGACGCGCTATACGTTCCAATAGAATCAGTGTATGAAAGTGGAAATGAAAAATATGTACTCGTTCCTTCAGGTTCTGACGATTCAGCACAATCTGCAAAAAAAGTAACAGTAGAAACTGGTATTTCAAATGACACGTATGTAGAAATTACAAGGGGTTTAGAAGCAGGAGATTCTGTTCAAGTACCAATCGTACAATCAAGTGGTAATTCCGCTGGGGGAGGAATGATGATGCAAGGTGGTGGCAGTTTCCCAAGTGGCGGTGACTTCCCGAGTGGTGGCTTTGGAGGAGGAAATGGCGGCGGCTTCCCAGGTGGCGGCGCTCCATCAGGCGGACGAGGAGGAAACTAATGACTACTCATGAGCCGATTATTCAAATTAAAAGCATGAAAAAAGCGTATGAACTTGGCGGTGAAAAGGTGTTAGCACTTCAAAGTGTTTCCCTCGATATTCAAAAGGGTGATTTTATTTCAATCATCGGTCCGTCCGGTTCCGGAAAATCAACATTTATGAACATGATTGGATGTTTAGATCGACCGGATGCAGGTAAATATTTGTTAGATGGTGAAGAAGTAGGGAAAATGAAGAGCTCACAGCTTGCAACTATCCGGAATGAGAAAATAGGTTTTATTTTTCAAAATTTTAATCTCATCCCAAAGCTGACAGCCGTTGAAAATGTAGAGCTTCCTCTCATTTATCGCGGAATGAAAGCAGCGGAGCGGAGAACAATTGCTTTAGATGCATTAAAAAAAGTAGGATTAGTAGATCGAGCAAGTCATTTGCCAACCCAATTATCAGGGGGGCAGCAGCAGCGTGTTGCAATTGCAAGAGCGCTTGCTGGACATCCTCCTATCTTACTAGCAGATGAACCAACTGGTGCACTTGATAGTAAAACAAGCAAGGATATTTTGGAGATTATGAATGCATTAAATGCACAGGGACATACGATCATTCTCATTACACATGATTTAGATGTTGCCAAGAAGGCAAATCGTGTTGTTCGTATTCATGATGGACAGCTCTATGAGAATGGAGGTGAATGGTTTGCAGATACTCAAAATGGCACTAAAAAGCATCAAAGCCAATAAAATCAGATCATTCCTAACGATGCTGGGAATTATTATCGGGGTAGCCTCTGTTATCGTCATGGTTGCGATAGGACAAGGGTCAACAAAGCAGGTACAGGACCAAATTGGCAGCCTTGGTACAAATGTATTAACTGTATCGGTTACGGGTTCAGATGTTACATTTAAAGCAGAGGATGCAGAACAATTGCAGACTGTCGATGGTATTGAAGAAATTGCACCAACAGTGTCAGGAAGAGTATCGGTGAAAAATGGCAGAACGAATACCCAAGTATCCATGCTCGGAACAACTTCTTCCTACTTAGACGTTCGTGGTGTAAAGCTGCAATCAGGACGCTTCATCGCAGATTTGGATTCTGATAACCATTCGAAAATCGCAGTACTCGGTTCAGATACAGCCCAAACATTATTTGGGCTCGGTGATCCTGTGGGGGAATATGTAAAGGTGAATGGAACATCCTATAAAGTTGTTGGGGTTCTTGAATCGGTTGGAAGTTCATTAGGTACAAGCGGAGATAGTACAATTATCGTACCTCTTAGCACAGGCCAGCGTTTAGCTTCTACTAATACTATTGGGACAACATATGTAAAGGTTGAAAATGAAGATATGATTAATTTCACATCCAATCGTATTGAGAGCACGATGTATTCAATTATAGGTGATGCGGATAGTTATAGTGTATCAAATTCACAGGATTTAATGGAGACTGCATCATCTGTAAATGATACGATGACATTAATGTTAGGAGGAAGTGCAGCAATCTCTCTTATCGTTGGTGGAATTGGTATCATGAATATTACGCTCGTATCCGTTTCAGAGCGAACGAAGGAAATTGGTATTAGAAAGGCAATTGGAGCAAAGCGTGGAAACATTCTTCTACAATTCCTCATAGAATCAGTGGTATTAAGTTCATTCGGAGGGATAATAGGAGTTGCAATTGGCATTATAAGTGCCCAAATATTTACTTTAGCAACAGGAACGGCAATTACATATTCCGTAACTGTCATGCTGTTATCATTTGTCTTCTCTTTATTAGTTGGCGTATTATTCGGTGTATTTCCAGCGAACAAAGCGTCTAAGCTTGATCCGATTCAAGCACTTCGATATGAATAGAACAAAACAAAGCGATTCGTTTCAGCGAACGCTTTGTTTTGTTATTATGTAAGAAAGGAGAGAAGAATGTTGCGTATACTAGTAGTAGAAGATAATGTAGCCTTGCTGCAGTCTATTAGCCAACTTTTATCTGAAGAATTTGAAGTAGATTTCGCAGAAGATGGAGAAGAAGGGCTTTTTATGGCCTTGCAAAATATATATGATTTAATTGTTCTAGATGTTATGCTTCCAGAAATGGACGGGTTTGAGGTTATACAAAAGATACGCGGGGAACATATTCAGACCCCTGTTTTGTTTTTAACTGCCAAAGATTCATTAGGAGATCGGGTCAGAGGGTTGGATTTTGGAGGAGATGATTATCTGACCAAGCCATTCCAAGCACAAGAACTCCAAGCACGCATTCGTGCATTATTGAGAAGGAGCGGCAGTCTAACAACAAATCAAACGATTCAATATCGGGGGATTGAACTATTTGGGAAAGAAAAGGCTATTTCAGTAGATGGCAATCCAATAAAATTAACATTAAAACAGTATGAAATGCTGGAATTTATGATACAGAACAAAGGTGCTATTTTAACAAAAGAACAGCTTTTCGATCGAGTATGGGGATTTGATTCTGACACAACAATCGGCATAGTAGAAGTATTTGTTCATCATCTTCGCAAAAAGATGGAACCGTTCGGGTATCATAAGGATATTCAAACGATACGAGGCATCGGATATATGCTGAAGGAACAGTAGACAGTAGGAGAGAAGAAGATGTTTCAAAGAACTCGTCTTAGACTTACGATATTAAATTCATTAGTCTTTATTATTTTAATTGGAGTGCTTGTAGTCGTTATTTATTCATATGCTGGGTCGCGTTTATATCAAGATGTAAACAATGACCTGCTTGAAGCGGTAGAACGAGTTGCTTCGCCAGAACAACGCAGGCCGATGATACGGCCGGATGGGTTGCCGATAGGACCAAGAGACCCCCGTATTACTTTACTAATATGGAACAATAACAACGAACTGATTACTTTAAATGAGGATGGAACAATTTTTGCCGACAATGAATCGGAATTTCGCCCAACAGAGTTAGAAGTGCTTCAAGACACTGAAGCAGAAGGGTTCCATTTTAGAACCATCGCAATAAAAGTGCAGGATCCAAACTTTGGAGTAATAACAGTGCAATTTTCAAGAAACATTACTTCCGAAAAAGACATGCTTCAGACATTGCTATTAATTTTAGTTATCGGTTCCAGTATTGGAAGTGTGTGTGCGGTTGGTGCAGGATTCTTTTTGGCTGGAAGAGCCCTTGTTCCAATTAAAAAGGCATGGCAAAAACAGCAGCAGTTTGTGTCAGATGCTTCTCACGAATTAAGAACACCTTTAGCTGTTATCCAGACGAAGACAGATTTATTGTTGCGCTCCCCGACTTTTACTATACAAGAAAAGGCAATAGATTTATCCATCATATCACAAGAGGGGCGACGATTGTCAAAACTGGTTACCAATTTGCTTACATTGGCCCGTTCGGATTCAGACCAGCTAGAAATGGAAAAAAAGGAGTTTTCATTAACCAATTTACTGGAGGAACTAATTGAACATTACGCAGAAATAGCGTTATATCAAGAAAAAGAACTTGTATTAGATGCCCCATCTTCTGTCTTTCTTGTCGGAGACAAGGAAAGAATCCATCAATTTATGGTTATTTTATTAGATAATGCTATGAAGTTTACGAAAGAGGGAGGAAAAATTTTAATTTCTTGTTCCCAGACCTCTCATTCCGTTTTGATAAAAGTACAAGATAATGGCATTGGTATGGAAGAAGGGAATATACCCAAAATATTTGATCGGTTTTTTCAAGTGGATAAATCCCGGACTGAAGAAGCGGGAGCTGGCCTTGGGCTTGCTATTGCAAATTGGATTATTGACAAACATCATGGCAAAGTAAAAGTGCAAAGCGAAGTTGGAGTGGGAACAAGTTTTGAAATTATTTTTCCATATAATCAAAAGATATAAAAGATAGCCGATAGTCAAGCCCCATACGGCCGGTTCGTAAGACGTATTTGAACTTATGTGCGATAGAGAGGAATAAAATTACTGTGAAATTTTTATACTTTCTATTAGCTGACAGTAAAAAGTAGTTAGTGAATTAATTTATAGAAATAATTGAAATTATATATGAATGTTTGTGAACAAATGTATTTAAAGTAATTGGTGCAAGACGTTAACAAGTAAGATCATCAGACGATGTTCTTTTTTCTTTCATTATAATTTCAGAAAATTGAAATAAAACAGTAAGTTCACGTAACTTACTTTCACCTCACTATAATAGATTACAGACCACGGCATACCATATTTTCCTAAAATAATAAAAACATGTAAAGGGTTTCGATTGTGCGTTAGAGTATACTCAAAAAAACTTTCTAATCTAACACAATACAAATATGTTAGATTTACGAAAAGTCTCTCTTTTATTTAGAAAGGGAGACTTTTTTTCAATTTTAGGTGTCATAACTTCATCAATGGGCAGATTAATTTTAAGAATGTTATCAGCCATTGCGGAATTTGACAGGGATATGATCGTTGACCGATTGGCAGAGGGGAAAACAATTGCGAGGCAGAATCCTGATTTTCGTGAAGGTAGACCGAAAAAATTCACTAAAAAGCAAGTAGCACACGCTTTACACCTACTGCAAACGAATTCCTATACGCAAGTAGAAGAAATTACAGGGATTTCTAAAAGCACACTAATCCGTGCCAAAAGAGAAGTAGCTAAAGGGGGCAGATAATGATGGCTTAGAAATCACTTTCAGATTATCAAAGGGAGTATGAAAGAATCATCCATGCAGTACCCTCATGAAACGATAGGGGCTCAGGACGCTTTCAACTACTCTTTTTTAAAAGATAAGAAAGTACAAGTTTTGAAGCTGCCGCATACGCGCTTCGCCGCCACAGTCTTAGGGCTTCGGCTCCCCCTTATAAGGCGACTTCGCTTAGTTTATGTAGGAATTCATTTGTTCAACATATCTATTACATATTTATGACTTTTGTTTTTCAAGTTCTTCAAGGAATTTATTATTAAGGACCTTGATATATGTCCCTTTCATTCCTAGGGAACGAGATTCAATGACACCAGCACTTTCTAGTTTACGAAGCGCATTTACGATTACAGAACGTGTAATACCTACACGGTCAGCAATTTTAGATGCTACTAGTAGACCTTCATTGCCATCAAGCTCATGGAAAATGTGTTCAATCGCTTCGTGTTCACTATATGAAAGTGAATTGATAGCCATTTGAACAACTGCTTTACTACGTGCTTCGATTTCAATTTTCTCTGATTTCTCACGTAAAATTTCCATTCCAACAACAGTCGCACCATATTCTGCAAGGATTAAATCATCGTCCTGGAAATCATCTTTAAGTCTTGCCAAGATTAGTGTACCAAGACGCTCACCGCCTCCAATGATTGGAACAATCGTCGTCAATCCATCATTTAATAATTCACGATTTTCAATCGGGAAGACAGTATGCTCGCTGTCCACATCCAAGTTAGAAGAAGTCTCTCTCACTTCAAACAAGCGGTTTGTATATGCTTCAGAGAATTTGCGATCTATGAGCATTTGCTTCATGCGTTCATTTTCAATTTGGTGATGTATTTCTAGACCAAGTAATTTCCCTTTTTTGCTGACGATGAAAGCATTACAGTCGATAACAGAACTAAGCTTCTCAGCCATTTCCTTAAAATTCACTTTTTTTCCTGCCGATTCTTGTAGCATTGCATTAATTTCACGTGTTTTTGATAATAAATTCATTTGTTTTTTCCTCCTCATAATAGTTACTTTGCACTTAATAACACTCTAAATGTTTATAATAATCAGGTTAATTTAAAAATTTAAATTAAATTATATACTGTGATAAGTCTTTATTTTTCGCGATATCTTTTAGCTTTCCATCGACATACTCCGGTGTTATTTTGATTATTGTCGGTCCGATATCAGCCGCTTCATACGATAGTTCTTCGAGTAATTTCTCCAAAATTGTATGTAAACGCCTTGCACCGATATTCTCCGTATCATCATTCACTTTAAATGCAAGTTCAGCAAGTCGGCTGATTGCTTCGTCTGTAAAATTCAAAACAACATTTTCCGTATTAAGCAATCTTTCGTGACGGATAAGAGAAAAATCAGACTCTTTAAAAATACCTTTAAAATCATTCTTTGTCAATTTTCAAGGCCAAAAACCACATTTCCCTTTTACAAAATTACCCTTCCTATACCCTTTAAGGTTAAAATCCATATGTCTTTTACGTTAATAACACAATCTTTTACACTAAATTAACAGGCAGTTGACAATGAAATTGTATTGTTTTACATGGAGGGAGGAGTTCTGAAAATAATAATAAGTATCTAACCAACATCTTTTACTGATGATTTGGACAAGAAGACAATAGGATCCCCCCTACACTAACAGGAAATTTTTTTCGGCATTCAAGAATTAATTGCGTTACCTAAAATCATTGCGGAAAGAAGGCAGATAGTACAATGACAGACCAATCAAAAAAGGAAACAGCAAAATCGTTGTCTACTAATGTTTTTAATGACCAAATGGATCGCCGTGATTTTTTCAGAAAGACATCACAGGTTGCCGGAGCTGCTTTGGGATTAACATTGGTAGGCTCGCTGAGCGGCTTTCCTGTCAGCGCCGTATCCAGTTCATCGGTTATGCATTCAAATAGTAATAAACCAAATCTGGTTTTTCCGGTTATAAGTGATGTACATATCGATCATCAAAGTGATGCAAATTTAAAAAAGTTTATAACCACATTAGATCAGTTAAATCAAGTAGTTCCTATGCAAGATGCTTTTGTGGCTGTAGGTGATTTAACGGATCATGGATATGAATCGGAATACAATAAGTTTATGTCCGCTTATAATAAACGAAAAAATCCAAATGCAGTTTCTATGTTTGCAATTGGTAATCATGACTACTGGAATGGATTAACTGTGATTAATGCGCAAAAGCAATTCCTTGAGAAAACCGGGATGGAGTCACTTTACTATCATAAAGTAATCAAAGGCTACCATTTTATTATTCTTTGTACTGAAGATGGCAGAACAGAAGGAACTTTTTCCGTAAAGCAAATTGAATGGCTGGCTGAACAGCTAAAGCTGGCAAACGCTGATGACCAGAAAAAACCAATTTTCGTCTTCCATCATCAGCCCATTAAAGGGACCGTTTATGGAAGCGAATGGGGCTTCTCTCAAAATAGAGACCTATTCTACGATACTTTAATAAATTACCCACAAGTAGTCTCATTTTCCGGCCACACACACTACCCGCTCGATGATCCAAAAATCATTCATCAGAAAGACTTCACCTCCATTGGAACCTCTGCGGGTGCCTACTTATGGCTTGATAGCGGAAGGATTCAAGGTGAAGTACCTGAGGGGGCTGATATTCTTAATCAGGCTCTGATTGTAGAAGTGTATAACAATAAATTAATTATTAAACGCCGTGATATTCATAATAATGATTGGACAGGGGAGCCATTCGAAATCAGTTATCCTGCTAAAACGAACAAATTTAAATATACCGAGGATCGAGACAAGAAAGCTCCTTTCTATACCAAGGATGCAATGATTTCTATCGATCACGAAAAGGCAACAGTTACAAGCTTAGCTATTATGTTCAGTCAGGCAAAAGATGACCTTCTTGTACATGACTATCAGATAGTAGCTAAAAATACAGAAACTGGAGAAGTAGACAATGAGTTTCTTGCATTCTCGGAATTCTACAAAGACCCTGTGCCTAACCCTTTAACATTGACAATCGGGGAATTAAAGCCTAACACTACGTATGAGATTGAAGTACATGCTCTGGATGCATTCGAAAATATAAGTGCTAATTCTTTAAAAGTATTAGGGAAAACACTTGACGGTGAAGTAAAAGATCCAACGATAAAGTTATCTAAAGAGGTTTTTAAGGGCGTGGAAGACTCGATAGAAGTTACGGTTGAAAATGTAAGAGCCCCAAAAAGTGACTGGATCGGATTATATGAAGTAAATGAAAGACCTGGAGATATTTCTTCAATTTGGTGGATGAACACGAATCCAACAAATGGGACACAGACATTCTCCTATAAAGGAAGCAGTTCTTCAAGATACAAGGAAGGTTCCACTTATAAATTTATTTATTTCTACGGTAGCGGATATGAAGCAGTAGCACAAGCTACATTCACTATTGGAAGTAAGGATTAGTATCATCTTGACTTCATCACAGAATTCTTTGATGAAGTCAAGTTAATAAAATCTTCAACCAAAATTGAATAACAGGAGGTATGCTTTATGTTCCAAAATATTGGGATTCCAGGTTTAATATTGGTCCTCGTCATTGCATTAATCATCTTTGGTCCGTCAAAATTGCCAGAGCTGGGCAGGGCAGTTGGTTCGACATTAAAGGAATTTAAAAAGTCAACTCGGGAATTGGTTTCTGATGATGAATATGATAAAGAGCAACTGGATATGAAGCAAGAAAAAAATCTGTAGATAGTATTAACTTGTAAGATGTGAGTGGATCCTTTAACTTGCATCTTATTTTTTAACTGGAGGTGTTAAAATGAGGAAAAAAGAAATGAATCTTGTCGGCCATTTAGACGAATTGCGCAGCCGCTTAATTGTTTCCTTGGGTGCCTTTATCGTTTTTTTCATTTTGGCGTTTATTTATGTGAAAGACATTTATAATTGGATCGTTCAAGACTTTCCGATGCAACTAGCCGTTTTGGGTCCCAGTGATATATTATGGGTCTATTTAATGTTGGCAAGTGTTGTTGCACTTGCTGGAACGATACCAGTCGCTGCTCATCAAATTTGGCTATTTGTCAGGCCGGCTCTATTCGGAAACGAGAGGAAAGTAACCCTGGCTTATATTCCCGCCTTATTTATATTGTTTATTTTAGGAATATGCTTCGGATACTTTCTCATCTTTCCGATTGTTTTCAACTTCCTTCTCTCATTATCGGATGATATGTTTATGAATTTCTTTACGGTAGAGAAGTATTTCCGGTTTTTAATAAATATGACGCTTCCTTTCGGGTTATTATTTGAACTGCCAGTGGTCATTATGTTCTTGACAAGCATTGGAATACTAAATCCTTACCGTTTACAAAAAGTTAGAAAATATGCGTATTTTGTTTTGGTTTTAACGTCAGTGCTCATTACTCCCCCTGATTTTTTATCAGATATTCTTGTCGCCATCCCATTGCTTATTCTGTATGAATGTAGCGTTTTTCTATCAAAAATAGTTTATCGCCGAAAAGAGAATAATGCAGCTCTTGAAGTTTAAGTTAAGATTGGAAAAACCCCTTCTAATAAAGCAGAATTGGGGCTGTCCGGAAAGTCAGGAAAAAACCTGACTTCTTGGACGGCCCCATTCAATCGAATTACAGTCCCCTAATCCTCATCATCAAACGGATTATTTCATAAGGTAGCTTTTTTTTTATTGTGTAGAAGAGAGTACTAACAACACCACGACAAGAAGAATCGCATAAGTGATAAATCCTACTTCCCGAATGACAAAATAGAAGCTTGACGCCATAAACAATTCAAAGCCAATCCGACCAGCAAATCCAGATTATTAACAAAGAAAAATACCCAACTGGCAGCTGCTTTGTTTGAAAGGCAATTCAATAACGAGGAGTATATAGAACATTCAAATTCAACATTTGAAGCCATTACCAATGATTGGCTAAATCTTTACAGAAGTAAGCACCAAATAGAGCCCACCTGTCAATCAGGGGGGGCTATTATTAGGTAACAGTTTAAACACAAAATTACAGGTTTATATAAATATTGGTTTATATAATATATAATGGGGGTAAATCCGTAGTTTTCCTTTTTATATTATTTAACATAAATTTCGGTAATAATATTGAATCTTAACTTTTACAGTTGGAAAAATCAGTTGTTTAAGTAATTTATTTTCAATACTTAGAAAGTGTTGGTGAAAAAATGCGTACAATTTGTTTAACTTTTGAATCTTGGTATTCTAAATATGAGTGGTATGAGTATTCAAACAAGAATACACAATTAGAAATTCCAATGCTTACTGATAGATCACCATGTAGTGATCCATTCTTTGAGTGCGCCCAGCATGGGCGTAGTCTATAGGGTGCAAGTCCCGAACTGTGAAGGCAGAAGTAACAGTTAGCTTAACGCAAGGGTGTCCATGGCG
>NZ_JBXCJD010000025.1:0-36746 GCF_056786515.1 Sporosarcina sp. Y838
AAGAAAAAATTAGCTGGCATGAGTCCGGTTCAATACCGTCTGCATACCAGCCAATTAGCTGCATAATATAAAACTCTAACTTTAGGGGGTCACAACACAATCAAATCTGTGGACAGGTCGCTTTTACTAAATCTTATTTCTTTGTTTTTGCCAATGCAGCTCTCGTTTTCGGACCATAAATCCCGTCCGCTACTAAACCGTGCATAATTTGGAACCGTTTCAAGGCATCTAGTGTCTTAATACCGAAATATCCGTCAACCCCATTATTTTCAGCCCCTTTTTCCGGGTAGAAAAGAACGGACGTCAATGCTTGTTGCATTGCTTTTACCTCGGCGCCATTATCACCGTATTTAAGCACTTTTAACGATGTAGGAGGTTTGGGTTTACTTACTTGTTGGCCGACTTTAATTTTATCCAGCAACGTTATATTTTGCGCTGCTGTTCCTTTGTAATTTTTGATGCCATACTGTTTTGCTAGTTTTGCCCGGTTTGCAAAGGAGGAATCCATTTCGACCGCTTGCATATAATCCACAATGGACATGGGTCGGGAATCTGTTGTTTTGGATGGTTTAGGCTTAGGCTTAGCAAATGTGGATGATTCAACGACGGGATTTGAAACATGTATAATATCCTGACCATCTTTAATCATACCAATCAGGTCCGACCAATTAACCCCCTTAGAACCGTTACGTAAATTAGTAGGACAGTTTTTACCACTCCACTTATTATGCTGCACTACATTCGACAACGGTATACCCTCATCTGCCATAATCTTACGTACAAGTTCAGCTGCATTTTTGACTGCTTGTATAAAGTCTCCATCACTATTAACACAAATCTCAATGCCGATAGAATCATAGTTACCAGGTCCTCGCCCGTCTCCCGCATGCCCACAACGGACGGTGTGAGGAAATGACTGTATCGCTTTTTTGTCATCTATTTGCCAATGCCAGGACGCAGTAAAGCCCTTCGATTGGAGGTCTGCGTGTCGTTGTGCATCTGCTCCTACATCACTATTACCTGTTTCGTGAATCGTGATATATTTCTGTCCATTGACACCCGAATACGTACTTCCGACACCGGATGCGAATTGTTGCTTTTTTACTAACATTATTTCAACCCCTTTTCTTTATTGTATTGCGTGCGATGACGAGCTTTACGGCTAACGTCATCGTCATTATTCCACGTCCACAATATCGCCCCTACCGTCAATACGATTGTCGTCGCAATCTCAATCTTTTCACTCTCAAACGGCAATGGTGATAAGCCGTACAACACTAACCCTTGATTTAAAGGCACAAGAAAAAGGACGAACGTACGAACGATCATCCCTATGTCGATTGATGCGTTATTAAATTGATTTATAGAATGAAAATCAGACATATTGGCGAATATCTGTTTTTACGGGGCTTGACCACACTTTCTCTTGGGATGATTTTACCGTCGTCAATGGCGCATGTTGCACCGCCTGACTTTGCAGCATTGTATAATTAATTCGATACCATTTTGTCTTGTCCATTTTCATCCGATTATACGAAGAGGTCGATATGATATAGCTGCTATCTTCCAGTCTACGAATCGCTCGTTTAATCGTATCGACAGACCAAAACGGGAACTCTTCGCATTTCCACTCTTCATACGGTTTGTAAACCCACTTATGCCCATCCCGCACATTCGTCGAGACGAGCGATCTAAAATGCAGTTGTTGCAGTAAAATGGCCGCGTTTAATCCAACTTGCATCGCAAGCGAAGGAATTACCTGAAGCGGTGACTCTTTGATTAATAAATTCATCACGAATCCTCCTTTGGTGATTAGCAACAAAAGCGTAAGCGCATGGTCAAGGGCGACAAACACATTTCTACCTACTAACGAGTGTTTTTGAAGACAGCAAGACGTCTTTTGCCTGAACGAACGATGCTTTCACCCTATATATAGACAAACCATTCGAAAAAGGGGACAACGTGATGAAATTTTTTCACGTTAGTCATGATTACGGCCAGAAGAATGTACCACTCGTTGCCAATAAGTCTACCAATGGGGTAACATCATGAAAGTGCAAATTTACAACGTTAAGGATTTTGAAAGATAAAAAAGCCTAACCCCTCCGTATCTTGAACGGGGAATTAGACTTATGATTTTTAACAATCGCGTCCGATTGTAGAAGTGAATTTTAGGGTCTTTGAATAAAATATGGTCCAATCCAGCCATTTTCATGCGTTATCATAAAGGTCCAGTTATTTTCCCAATCCATAACGTAAATGTCTCTGTAATCCATATCCCAATCATCGTATGGCAAGTCCTTCACTTTAAGATTTTTAGCATTTTGAACTAAGAATGCTTCATTCGTGAATTCATAAAAGATCGTGCATTGATTCTTTTTTTGCCTTTCGAATGCTTTTATTGCCTCTTCCTTTTCAAGACATATCACCTTTTCGTAACTGCAAAGGTGCCATAAAAATGAATCCATATATATTTCCTTTTGTTCTTCATTTGTTAGATGACCAGCAAAGTTTGCTAGCCATTTTCCTCGTAAATAGCGTCCCCACTTCGGTATTTCCAATACCTTTAATTCTTTATTTTTCATTTTAATTAACCTCTCTCAACAAGTATCAAGTGATAATTATGCAGCAAGACCAACTTTATACTTTCTCGTATTTCTTATTCGCAATCTGGCCCGATTCTGGCACAAATTTTTAGTTAGCTAAAGCGTCCGATTGCATGTATTTTTTTTTGTTAATACCCAAAAAAA
The DNA here is from genome assembly GCF_056786515.1 of Sporosarcina sp. Y838. Taxonomy (NCBI): domain Bacteria; kingdom Bacillati; phylum Bacillota; class Bacilli; order Caryophanales; family Caryophanaceae; genus Sporosarcina; species Sporosarcina sp. Y838. The sequence goes on from NZ_JBXCJD010000025.1 coordinate 2,751, forward strand.
GCATCTTTTTTGATATCTCGCTTTGGAATATTATTATTTAGTAAGTGAGTAGAAATTGCATCCACCATTGACTTCGGTCCCGCGATATAGTATTTACCACTGTTCTTATATAAGTTGGTAAACTTGTCTATCTCCTGATGTAATTCATCCCTTGAATCAAGGTAAGAAACGCCTATTGAAGTATTGTCAGCAATTCCATCAAGTTCATCTTTAAATATAAATGATTTATCGCTATCCAAATAAAGCAGATGTATTTTATTATCCCGTCCATTCTCTTCTGCCTCTAATTGTTTTAATATCGACCGAAATGGTGTTATCCCGATTCCGCCTGCAATCAGAAGTGAAGGACTGTTATCTTTAAGATAAAAACCCCCTACTGGACCACTCATTTTAACTTGCATCCCCTGTTTTAATTCCAACATAGCTTTCTTAAAGTCACTTGGTTGATCACTAATACGCATTGTTAGTCTAACCATATCCTCGGTGGGAGCAGATACTATCGTGAATGGTCGTATAGGTTTTTTGATCTTCTTATGGGTGATCGTAAACAAACCATGTTGCCCTGCTTCCCAGGTTAAATCCTTCTCTTTTTCAAATAGAAAGGAATACACATCTTCAGACTCTTTATTGCTTTCTAAAAATAGTAATTCTCTCTTTTTGAATATTGATAATGTATCTTGAATAAAGCTCATGATTCTATTCTCCTTAAATCGAAAAACAGATCACTAATTGGCAATATGGACCATTTAGTGATCTGTTTAACGTTGCCTATTTTATACTACTCGAACCCATTCATTTAGTTGAAGCAAAATTAGGTTATTGTTCCAACGTTTTTTTGAGTTGCTCACCGAAATTCATCCAACTATATTTGGCTCCCTCAATAGCTCCTTTGGTTGCTTTTGTTTCCTCACTGAAACCAGTTTGTTCAAAATGCAAATGTGTAGCACCATCTGAACCTGTTTTCAATGTCCATGTAATCGTAGTTTTTTCTCCAGCACTTGCCCAAGTGTAAGATAATATACGAGGCTCCTCTACTTCGAGTACCTCACCATTAACGATTCCATCCCACCATTCATTTGGCTCAGAACGGAACTGAAACTTTTCTCCAACAACTGGTTTGAAGTCATTTTTCCATATCCATTTTGCTAGCATATCTGAATCTGTTAATGCCTTCCACACTTGCTCAATTGAACTTGTAAATTGAAAATCTAATGTTACGTCTGCCATTGTCTATTCCTCCGATAATAGTTTTTTTAAATGTGACACTTTTTCCACCCAAAAATTCTCGTAAAAAGATACCCAGTCTTTAATTTCTTGCAAAGGAGCCGCATTTATTCGATACCTTGTTTCCCTTCCAACCTTTCGAACGGTAACCAGACCAGCTTCTTTAAGTATAGTCAAATGTTTAGAAACTGCAGTACGTCCCATTTGGAATTGAACAGTTAGTTCGTACAAAGGTAATTCCCCTGCATCAGCCAACAAACGTAGCAATTTACGTCTTGTTGGGTCAGCGATGGCTACATAAACATCACGCTCTTGTTTTTTCTCGCTCATAACCTCCCCCCTTACGGATAGGACACCAATTAGTGTCTTTATTATATGTCACCAATTGGTGTCGCGTCAATGTTTATTATTAGCATAATCGCCGTAGATTTATTCACTCGTCATTAAGTAAATTCTTGAACCAACCTTTTCTGTTAGTACATTTCTTCACATTCCCCAATTTTCACTAATCACTACTAAACAACTAGTCCAAATCTAAAAGGGCACAGATCCTTAGTCAGGAAATGCGCCCGATTGCCGATGAATGGTTTAGCGTTGTTCTTCTGTGGCAATTACAGATTCTTGTTTTTGCCATTCTGTTGGTCCCTCGCTTGGCTCAATAGAAAGTCTTTCCAATTGTGTTTTCCTTTTCCACATCAATAAAAATTTCCTTTATATTTTCTATGTTTTTAATACCTACTTGCAGCAAAGCAGTGCCTATTCCTCTGACTTGATAGTTTGGATAGAGATATATTGCACTTAATTCTACTTGCCCTTCGCTATTAACTTGTGAAAATTTGACAAAACCCATAATCTTTTTTTCAGTTTCTGCAACAAACGAAAAAAACCCACTTAAACGCTTTTCCATCATTTCATTACTGTAAGCTGCTTTTAGAAAATTCCCCTGTATCTTGTTAGGAATTATACCTTAGTAGGTTGTACTCCAGATTTTTCTATCTATATCTTGAACTTGTTCGGTATCTTCTTTTACCATTTCACGAATTGCAAAATCCACTTTTATCATCCTTCAGTTATTCAACAATTTGGCCAGTTTATTTTATATAGTTGCGTTTAAGTCATCCCCATCACTTTCAGGCTATTTTTTCAATAACCTCGCCCTTTTCTTGAATAAGCAGCTTCCTCTCTTCAATGTCTATCCTTAGAAAAATCAATGTATTCTTCTTTGTTACTCAACTTTACTAAAAACGGATATATCAATAAAACAGTAACAAATAATATAAGAAATAAACTCAACAAGATCGCTCCTGGAATGTCATAGAAAATCTTTAAAGGGAGTGGAATTAATACAATTGGAGTTAGATATGCATTTTTTGTTTTTGATTTTTGTGTTTGATATTGTCTTACTCCGCAATAGGGGCAAGTCATTCCAGGATCCAAGGTAAAAGTCTTTTTAATGGTTTGTTTCCAACTCCACTTACTATGGCAATTCTCGCAAGTCGGTAATTAAATCAATCCTTCCTCATTCCTCAACCTAGTCCTATTACTTAAATAACATTAAACAAAAAAATCAAATTGAAATACGATTATTATTGCTATTAAAACTAAAAACATCTCGGTTAAAGTTAAAATAGACTGTTTTGGATATTGTGTATATCTCCACTCAAAAAATGCTCTTACCAGGTAGTCCAACACCGCAAAAATGATGATTGCAAATAAAATCAGGTAATTCAACTCTTCATCGAACTCTCCAAAATTAAACCACATTACACCAATTAGAACTATCATAGTAGCCATGGCAAAGAGTTTCAAACCCTTATCCACTTTCCGATGTAGCTCATTTATATGATTATAAGAAAAAAACTCTTTTTTCACTTTCTCAATTTTGAAAAGCTTCCTCAGAAGAAGCTTAGCCATTGAAGTACAAACAAAAACTAGTACCACAATCAAACCATATTTTATCCAAAACACAGAATCCCCTCCACAATTTGACCCGTTTATTATATTTAGTTGCCTCTAAGTCATCCCATCATCTCAAGGCGGTTTATTCAATAATCACGCCTGTTTGCTAAAAAACTACTAATAGAGTCCAGTACCGGATAATTGTAGCAATGTAAGAACTATGTATTTTTAACCGAGCTCATAATCATCAAAGTTTTTTTCATGGGAGATATAACCTCTCTCTCTAAAAAAGGTATACCATTTACCTTCCGCCATAGAATATCTACTCGTTGAATCACTGTGTGGGATACCATTGATTGAGATATATTCATATACTTCGTCCTTAGTAACCGTAAAAACACTAGAGTATTTATGATCTCTCATATTTTTAACACCCAGAATTTCACAAGCAAAATCTAATGCATTTCCATGAAGCAGTACCTTTATCTGCGTTTCTTTGTCAACCAAAAACATCAACTCCTTATAGGACTTTTATGCACTAATCTGCTACCTTAATTTAATTAATCAATGAAATATCCCCCTTAATAATCACTAATAATATTTGCACTGCTAATCTTCTTTCCTGAAAAGGTCTCTTACAGTTACAACAAACAAGTACAGTGAAACGATAAGGAACAGAAGTGCAAATGATTTAGAAACCAAAATGTCCCTTCTCAAGAACTCACTAAGTGATATCCAAATAGCCAATAGGGATATCACCAAAACAACCGCATCCTTCTTCTTAGACATGACCCTATCTCCTAACGAACAATTTCGCTCCCGATTTCTTAATTAACATTAAAGTAATCTGTTACCCCATAAGTAATCGTTCCTAAAATAAATAAAACACAAGTTACAGCACTTAGAAGATATGTTTTACTTTCTCTTGTGAAAATCCATTCCATTATGGTGCGAAAAGCGAACACAACAACGATACCCACAAAAATCAATATTCTAAGATGTAGGTATTCATTTACTGCTATAATCATCACAATGAAACTAGTCCAATAGAGTATTCCCTCAATATATTTATGTAATTTGTTTACAAATTTTTTATTTAATTCAGATTCCTCTATATTCAACTTTGTAATTAGCTTTCGAATGATAATTTGATTTGAAATTAGAATAGCAATTAGGATGGTAAGAATGGCTATCATTTTAAATGTTCCCCCCTATAAGCCATCATCCTACATCATTGATGCAAATGGCGATTTCCCCCATAATCTAGCCCTAATGCTGAATAGACGCATATCCTTAAAATCCGGAAATGCGCCCATTTATCGAACGACGTTTCCGGTGCCTGTGCGCCATACAATTCAAAGACTTTTCGGAAGTAGTGCTTGAATTGAATATCACACAGCCACTACTTACCTAAAAAGCACCTCTACGCGCCCGATTTCGCTTCATACATATACAGCTCATTTCCGTTTAAAAACAGTAGCATGCTCTCCCGGTTGCTCACTAATTGCGGTTCGACAGGCGTACCATCTGGCTTCATCAGTTCGATTTCACGGACAGTCTTATATTCATCGCCTTCACGCTGCAGCTCAAAAAGTTTCCGCCCTCCTATACCGCGGTGCGCAACGACCGTCTCTCCGTTTACCGCAAACGCCCGGAAACCAATATCTCCGGGTGAATAATACAATGTCCGCCCCTCTTTCCGCACTCCTATCTTCGATTCAATGCTAAAGAAAAACCAAATCCCGCCGTCAGCTGCACCATTCAGCGCCAAACACTCAAAAATGGAATATTCTCTGTCCTCCTCAAGCGAATCCATCTTACGGCCAGACGCATTCCAACCAACGAGACCGCTGCGGCCGACCGGTTCCTCCCAGCCATAATCTCCGAAAACCCCTTCATCAAAGTACCCTGTCCAAATCTCCTGATTCTTTGTCACGTACACATGCTCAATGCCGTCGCCTAAACAAAATGACCGGATCAAATGTCCATTTTCATCATACACTCGTGCGTTTTCTTCAATATTCTGCGCGTCATGGTAATATGACCGCGCACAGACAAGCAGTATATGCCCTTCATCAATCGGCTGTACGTAATGATAATTCCACGTCTCTTCCGAAAAGTCCAGCACAGTCTTCCGCCCATCCTTCAGATGAATGACTTGATAACTGTAGCTATTTTCCGTAACCGTTGCAGGGAACATCCCTTTAATTAAAGGAGGCTGCTCTTCCGCCAGAAGGACGAATACATCGTTATGATGTCCGATTGCAATCGAAAGCGGAGTCGCGTGTTTCATCTCTTCATGCAGGTTCGCTATGGGGGTTATGGGGGTTATGGGTATTTTGAGTGTTGATTTCATTTTCTTTCAGCCGCCTTTCCCGGATTGACGTACACGGTTTCCGTAAATCATAATTTTTTTTATAATTATTCCTTACTTCTTTAAAAATTGGCTTATCGAAGTTCGATAAGCCAATTCCATACATAAAGTATTATTTTGATAAGGCAATTTTTATATGGGCCAAGTGGTGCTCTTCGTGCCAAGCTAATTTTGCAACTTTTGTCGCAACTGATATTTTACCGTTTTTCTGGTGAGTAAACGCTCGATCTAATTGCGCTTCAGTTAAGCTATTTCCTAAAGATACGATGCGCTCATTTATACCTTCTAGCATCTTAATAGAACTTTCTACAGGAAGCTTTGTATCCGGTTGAATTGCCCACTTTTCTTGATCAAAATCTGGTACTGTTGGATTCTCATCTGTTAATGCCAACTTCAAACGTTGATACATGTTCAACTGAGAATCTGCAATGTGATGAACAAGTTGACGAACTGTCCAGCTACCCTCACGATAGGTTCTGCTTAACTCCTCATCACTTAATGAGTCAACAGTTTCTCTTAACCGATTCGTGTAAGTTGCAGTTTCCTTTAGCCATTCTTGAATATTTTCTAACGTACATTTTTCAGGAACTTGTAATTCTCCAATTGGAAATCTTACATTCATTTTCAATCCCCTTTTCCCTATTCGGTAGTTTACTAATTATTATTTCATGAATTATTTAATAATTCTATTTATAGTTTAACATAGATATCTAATTCCCATATTAAATGTTATTCAAAAAACGGAATGATTGTGGACGTTTAGCATTTTACGTTGGTTTGCTTTAGAACTGGCTATTTTATGTATGTTTTTCAACCTCCATGTTCCTCTATTATCCGCATTGCAATGCCCGTCAACTCGCCATGTTCAGTAAATCGTTCACTAAGCATATCCGTAAGAATATGTTCTAGGAAGTATTTTACACAGTTCATATCTTGAAACAGCAGTATTGTCCTTAATGCTTCTTCGTATATCTCTATGAACAATGGCTCTGGATTATCCTTTTGAATCTCACCAAATGCTTCATAAAGCAAATCTATTTTATCAGCAACAGATAAAATGCGCCCTTCCAATGTCTCATCTTTACCTTCTTTAAGTCGCTCCAAATAAATGGCTTGAAACTCATATGGTAATTCCTTTTCTACAAACTTTCTTGTCATTTCTTCCTCTACTTCACTGAATAGTTGCTTCAACTCTTTCGAAGCATATTTTACAGGCGTCTTAATATCTCCTGTAAAAAGCTCCGCGTAATCATGGTTCAGTGCCTTTTCATATAAGATTCTCCAATCCACTTTCTGTCCAGATTCCTCTTCGACTGTTCCAAGAAATTGAGCAATTTTTGTCACCTTAAATGAATGACTGGCGACGGAATGCTCCTGGAATTTGAACTTTCCTGGACAACGAATAATTTGTTCTAAGTCAGATAAGCTTTTAAAATATTGATGTACACCCATCCTATTCATCACCTTTCTATATTTTGGGGGCTATCGTATTAAAAACTAATCATACACACGATTATTTATGCCTTTGTAACAGTGCTATGTTTACTTTAAGCATCGTCTATCATTACTTTCCCTTATTCTCACTAAATTATGCGGGAAAAGGATTAACATCCTACAACCAAGAATATAATCGTTCAATTTAGTCACTTTGACGTGCTTCGATAGTCTATTCTGCTACTTCTTAATAATATGATGAACTGGGGCATCTGGGCTTTTTTTATGTTTATTGAGATGTTGTGAGTTGTTTGTCTCTTTGCGACGCAAAGGTGCCATAAATTAATTAATTATCCCATTTGATCACCTCCCCATGAGAAGTAACCAGTGGATTCAAACAGTTGTTTAGCATAATGCATAAAATAAAAGAGCCACGAAGTTATTTAAAATAACCCTGTGGCTCAAATACAATTATTATTAATCCCTATTTCCTTCTTAGCGGTATATCACATTCTGGCCCGTTTCTGACACAAAACCATTTCAATCATGCTCGTTTGTGAAATATCTCATATATCATTTGCAACCAGATTACTCTGGTAAGTTCAACTGCCAGGATATTCCAAATTGATCATTCAGCCATCCGAATTTTTTACTGAACCCATAGTTATTGATAGGCATGAGTGCTGTGCCATTTTGCATCATTTTATCATAAAGGCTGTCAATTTCCTCTTCGGTATCACACGTTAGAAAGATAGAAAAAGACGGGGTAAACGCAAATTCATGGTCAACATGGCTATCAATACACATGAACTCCTGCCCCTTTAACGAGAATACAGCTTGTACAACTGTACCCTCTTTTCCAGGTCCATCAGCCCCGTATCGAGTAATGCTTTTAATTTCTGAATCCTCGATGAGTGATATGTAGTAATTCATAGCTTCTTCTGCAATACCGCCTTGAAACATTAAAAATGGTGTAACCTTTTTCATATTTAACTTTCCCTTCTTCACATAGACTTTATTGTTGTTACCTTGTTTAAACTACCTGTTTACACCCCAAGAATATATGAGCGAATGTTAATGATAACTCGAGTAACTTCTCATCTTGAATCAATAAACAATGAGCTGAAGTCTAATTTCCCATATTTCATTTCAATAATTTCTCTTTGAAACGACACCCGTTTGTTCATTAAACACGTTCGTTGACACAGCTTTTAAGGGCTAAAATGTTTCTTAACCTGTATAGCTAATTTTTCCTGTCTCCAGTAATTCCTTAAGCCCCATAAACATATAATTCCAGCCATGTTCACTGCTATCATGCGTTTCGCCAAGAGCTTTTTCGATATCGGACTCTGTCCAATTCTCTTCTTGAGAAACATGGATCGCTTGTGTGAACGTCATCTCACAGCCTTGATGGAGTTCTTTTAGCTCAACTGTAATCGTATCTTCTAATTCGCTGAATTGTGGCATCTTAAAGGTGAACACGATTTTTTTCGGAGGATCAATTTCAAGGTACTCCCCAATCGCACGGTAATCTTGTCCTTCCCGATGGTCAACAATTTCCCAAGTACCGCCTACTTGAGGATTATTTTGCGTCACCTTATTCGTGCCTTCCAATGTAAAAAACCATTTTCTCATCATTTCTGGATTCAGCCATGCGTCGAAAACTCTTTCAGGTTTTACATTAAATTCTCTTTTCATTACTAATGATGTAGTTGAGATGTTGTTCATAAAATTCCCCTTCCGATGATTTAATGCTCCTTCTTCTTGGCTTTCAATAACTCACTTTCCAGAATATCAAAACGATTACTCCAAAATTTTTCATAAAAACGGAGCCATTCAGTAGCCTGAGACAATGACTCTGCATTTAAGCTACAGATATGCGTCCTTCCCGTTACACTCCTCTCTACTAAATTTGCTCGTTCCAGAACCTTTATATGTTTTGATATAGCTGCTAAAGACATATCAAAAGGCTCTGCTAACTCTGAAACTGTCCTTGCTTTTTGAGCCATCATATGAACGATTTCTCTTCTTGTTGGATCCGCTAAAGCTTGAAAAATTACATTTAATTGATTTTCATCATGGTTAACCATGTAGTTAAATATAACAAACTTCTCATTTATATTCAACCTTTTGGTTAAATGATAAATATAAAACATTCTATCTTATTCTATATTATTGCCCTTTTACTAAAGTGATATGCATTTCGGATTCTCCACAAATCTGAACCGTTTGTGAAATACAGGTTAAAACCCACACATCAACTGATATATTCAGCAAGATCGATGTAACTCATTATAATTAGGATAACTTGAATACATCGGTCCTGTTTAATTTAACTATTTAGAAGCACCTCTTAAAAAGGCTAGTTGTTCGTGCAATAGAGTCCTACCCTACTTAGCATTTTTTTAATAAGCATGTCCGGCAAACTGTAACACCAGTTGAAAATGTCTTCTCTTTTGGATTCATTTTCGAGAAGTGTATCAGTGCATCCAACTACAAGAAATGATAATATGTATGATGAGTAAAAGATCTTGCAATAGATGAATATTGTTTTTATTGTTGCAACAGGAGGATATAAAATGAGTAACGAAGATAATTTTTGGCTTGATTTACCGAAGCCGTTTTTTATATTAGCACCAATGGAAGATGTCACAGACGTTGTGTTTCGCCACGTCATTAGTGAAGCAGCAGCACCCGACGTATTTTTCACGGAATTCACAAATACAGAAAGTTATTGTCACCCTGAAGGAAGAGACAGTGTACGTGGGCGGTTAACGTTCACAGAAGATGAACAACCGATTGTCGCTCATATTTGGGGCAATAAACCTGAGTTTTTTAAACAGATGAGTATTGATATGAAAAAACTCGGGTTTAGAGGTATCGATTTAAACATGGGATGTCCAGTACAAAACGTCGCAGCCAATGGCAAAGGTTCTGGATTAATACGGCATCCTGAAGTTGCAGCAGAAATTATTCAAGCAGCAAAAGCAGGTGGCTTACCAGTTAGTGTTAAAACAAGATTGGGTTATACATTTGTGGACGAGTGGCGCGAGTGGTTAGGACATATATTGAAACAAGATATCGCGAATCTTTCCATTCACCTTCGTACAAAAAAAGAGATGAGTAAAGTAGATGCACACTGGGAACTAATCCCCGAAATCAAAAAACTACGAGACGAAATCGCTCCAAATACGTTACTAACCATTAACGGAGATATTCCTGACCGTGCAACCGGGTTAAAATTAGTAGAACAATACGGCGTTGACGGTGTCATGATTGGCCGCGGCGTTTTCACGAATCCATTTGCTTTTGAAAAAGAACCTAAAGAGCATAGTGTGAAAGAGTTTCTCAATTTATTACTTTTACAATTAGAACTTCATGATAAATATTCAACAGAAATCGAACCGCGTTCATTCAAGCAACTTCATCGTTTTTTCAAAATCTATGTTCGAGGATTTAGTGGCGCAGGCGAACTGAGAAACCAATTAATGAATACAAAATCAACGGATGAAGTCCGTCTTTTATTACAACCAGTTTTAGAATCAGAATTAGACTAAATACAGCACGGGACACGGAGATAGGTTCCGCATCTCCCCCAAAAAACTGGAGATCATAGAAATCTTCGCTAAAATCACTGCAATCATTTCAGAGCGTTCCCGCCGGAAGTACGGAGAAAGAGTTCGCCAACGATATTGAGAGGTAGGTGGATGACCACGACGATGCAAAAACTCTATTTTGAACCTGCATGGGACAAAACAATTGCCCCTACTGATCGCGAAAAAATGATGCATCATTTCCTACAACAAACAAAACAGCTACAAGACGGCGTCCATCTGTCATTCTTATGGAAAGCTCGCAATCATAAAGGTGAACAGCTGATTACCGTACTCATTCACAATTTCGAGAAGTTAAATTTCCGCTTTGACAATACAGTCATTTCCTATAATGAACAAGGCAAACAACAAGCCAATGCTACGTTTAGCTTACCTTGTGAAATTCCCGGAAATACTTCTATGCCTTGGACATTTATATTTTCAGAAATGAATGAAACAACTGTAAATCCGCAGTATACGATTTGGAATTAATACAAAACGGGACCTACAAGGCAGCACATATTACAATAATCCAGAAAAAGCACTAGAAAGCTTGTGTAATATGCTTGATGACATGCAAATACGACCGTATGATGAATGAGCTACTTCGCTCACAACAGCCATAGAGAACAGAGATTCGACCTCTATCAACTCTATGTAATGACAGATTCGTAGGAAAAAATAAAGGCGTATTAAACAAATTAAAAATAGTAGCACAAACCATGGCCATGGTTTGTGCTACTATTCTTTTAAAAACCCAATGAAATTGTGTGACATAATAAAATGTCAAAAACTAGCCTTATAAGTCTAATGCCATAGCTTTCCACAGATTATGAGCGACTACGGCTTATTTTTAACGATATATTAGAAGGATTAGAGTATTTACATAAGGAGGGGTATTATCATAGAGCCCGTTACTTTAAGTACATTTCTTCAAAAGTTAAAATTCTTTTTCTACTTTACTTAAACAGAAATCTTTTAATAATCATAAGTTTAGTGCCTCGCATCTAAAAGTAATTTTATCTCATTTATTTGTTCTGTGTGTCGCTGTTCATGCAAATATATATGTTCAATCCATTGGTCAAGTGGTAATTCACCTAAGGCAGGATGCTTAAATGATTTTTCCACCAATAAATATTTATCTTCTATTGTACTAAGGAATGTCAGAAATTTTTTTCTCGAATCGTTTAACAAATCAATGATTGACTGAACTTCAAATGGTTCTACATCTGGTTCAACGATTTCGGGAGCTTTAAACTTTTTCGTTCGATCCAACAAATAATGAACATTTTTACGTTCTGTTTGAGTATTATCAACCTTTTTTAATCCCCATGCAATAGCCTTTATTGTTGCCTGTTCCACTAAAACTAAGTGATGACAAACTTGTGCTATACTCCACATATTCATACCAAGCCTACCATTAAATTGAGAATTACTTAATGAAGTAATCTCCTTTACTAAGTTATTTCTCGTTTCATACAGATTGTCATTTACTAAATTACTCATGAAATTCTCCCTTCACCAGAAAGTAAATATCTAGCTTCCTATTCTGTATATATTCTCCCACGATGAAAAGTATTCTTTGAGTGTAAGTGAAGGGTACCAGGTTTTAATTCAACTCTGAATTAATTTAGAACCTGGTACTCGTTTTTTTTATTAAAAGTAATTTATTTACCGTTATCAAAGTGTCATCGATCAAGAGGCAAAACGAATTGACTGTAATTTGGTGATGACTGACTGATCAACTGGCCAAGAAAAAGTAATTGGTACAACAACGGTTGTATGCCCAGTGATTGAGACAAGGGGAGCATTACTTGTTGAACTGAACAAGAGCGAGGAATGGGAACAGGTTCAAAATGATTGGTTTTTTGGATTGGTTGGAATGCAGTATGAGGTGAAAGCCTCATGTACTTATGTGAACGCGGCGAAAAAGGAGCGATAACTTCAAAACCTGTCCTATTCGTATGAAGAAGGAATATCAATTTTATAGGGTTGTGGAAAGAACAAAATATTATTTGAAACTCGCCATAAACTGAACGAGTTTTAAATATTATTACGCCTAACACATAACGATTATTCTATAGAGTGTGGTCTGAGCAGGGATACTTCTGGTTGTAGGTCCATAGATAACAATTAGATCACGGTTCGCCGGATATCTTGAAAAGAGTTGCCCGTTTGTTAATATTATTTGGGTAAATGGAGATAAATTTAATTGTAATTGTCCGTCACTACTCACTAATTGGTTATTAAAGTAATTGACTTTTACATTTTGATTTGGGTTATCTTTTACCATAACAAGTGCCTGATATTGTGGTGGGTAAATTAGGAGAGCAGGTGCATCTCCGTCATAATATCCTGCCAAACGATCTCCTACTACTATCATTTCATGGTCAACAAAGTAAGTAGAGGGTGAAACGACGAAGTTTACGATTGCACCCAATTCATTTTCAACAGTAAATAATTTATAACAGCCTTCACTTTCACCATTTTGACCTGTTAAAAAATCACCAATCACCATGACAGTTCCATGAAAAGAATAAAAACTTGTCATACAATACCTCCAAAACTTTAAGTATGTTGAATAATGTTATATTTTAATACTAGTCAAGTTAAGACTTTTTCAATATTTTAGTATGGTGTTGGGATAGGAGGACAAGCTACAGCATCTATATTTCTTGCATCAATTGCATAGTAAACCCAGACCGCGCCGTTCCATCTATATCCAGTTGCTCCTTCATACTCCACGCGAGTTGGGTAGAACCAGAACTGTTCTCCATTATTAAGCCATACATAAGTATATTGATATTGGCAGTCGATGATATACGATGTAGAAGGTTTTGATGGTCTATAGGAGGGGGGAGGAGATTGAGGTCTCATTGTCCCCTCTGATGGGAAATAACCCATGTTATTTCACTCCTTTTAATTAAGTTCTCATCATTATATGTTGAGAAGAAGCAAAACGATTATAAAACAGTTTACAGAAGTTAATTCGAAAAAATGTCGTAATTTTATTGAATAAGCCTACGGTAGCTTTGCAACAAACAACGACGAACACAATTGTATATAATACCAATAGAGATTAGATTATCATGTACCTATCTAATCTCCAGTTCATAAATATGTAATTGTAGTGATTTACCAGAATAGTTTCGTGCACAGGTACCTGAAAATTGTCTTGTGAAATTGCCGGCAATACTTCAATGCCATAGACTTTTATTTTTTCAGAAACGAATGAAACAAATGGTTGTCCGCAGTATACGATTTGGAATTAAGGAAAAAATAAAGAGTACCCGCCAACCATACAGATGTAAACCGTATGGTCGGTAGGCACTCTTATATTTACTTTGAAGCTATTCTCGTATTCAGGTAAAGAAAGATTGTATAGACCGCTTCCCAGAATGAGTTAAAGTGCCTGGATCCAAAATAGTTCTGAATTGTATTCGAACCAGGCACCTTTCTGAATGACGGTAGATTAGACAAGCACCTTGTCTTGTTTAATTTGACGCGCAATTTTCTCTGTTAAACGTGATGTAACTTTCGGCAACACCATTTTAAGAACAGGTGACAACACAGCACCTAGATAAGCCACCCGCATTTACTTCCTGTCATCGTTGTTTGCCCTGCTGTTTCCTCGGCAGAAAACTGTCCACTACCTGTGAAATTATCCGTTAACCCTTTTATTTCAAAACGAATCGTCGATGGCGCGTGAAATTCAGTAATGTCTAATTCCATTTTTACCGTCTTTTTTAGGCCCTTGAAGTTCCCTTCAAATGTCCAAACCGCCTTTTGTTCATCAATTTGTTCATACTCCTTATAAGCTGGGACCATCGTTGCCCAGTTTTCAATGTAACTAAAGTATTGTCATACGTTTCACTACTTTCTTTTCTATTTTCAATGTGGTTTATAATTAAGCTTCAAGGGAATTTACTGCTATCATTCTCGTAGACTTAATCTATAAAGCCAGCCTATAGAAACAATATGAACAAAGTTTCAATAGACTGGCTTTCTATTTTTCATATTGTTTGATTCAACTCGTGAAAGTTACCTGTTTCTTAGGCTTCCGAACCTTTTTGTTCAGTAAATAGTTCTACAATCATGGAATTTGATTTTTTTTGCGCCTTCTTCACAAAAATAGGATTTAGTAGAATAAGCGCTAGGATGTTAGCCGACAATCCCCAGAAACCTTCGTAGATGCCAAATGTGTTTCCAGTAGCATACACAATTCCAGTTACAAGCAGACCGACGATTAAACCGATGGTTGTCGCTTCTTTTGACTGGTTTCTCCAGAACAAACTGAAAACAATCGCTGGGAAAATTTGAACCATTCCAGAAACACCTAGCAGCTGGAGTGATACCAGCGCGGTTGGGAAAAGCATTCCAAAGACTAAAGCTAATCCAATGACCACAAATACCATTGAACGCGTAACCATTAATAACTTTGCAGGTTTCACATTCGGATTAATAAAATCACGGTATATGTTATTTGCAAAAAGATTCGATGCTCCAATCGCCATGATTGAACAAGGAATAAGTGAAGCCAACGCAATGGTTGAGAAGGCTAGTCCTTGTACCACGCCACCGTATGACACCTGAATTAAATTCAGAAGTGCGAAGCGTGGATCACTTCCTTCAGGCAGTACATGGAATGCAGCGATCCCTAGGAAAATAACAAGGATTAATACAATATTGTAAAGTGGTAAAAAGATGGCGTTTTTTCGAAGTGTATCGGCACTTTTCGCCGTAAATACACCCGTGATCGCATGAGCCCACATAAATAATGCCAATCCGGAAATTAATGAAGCCGTGAAAAACCAAGGTAGCCCTCTCTCCCCAGTTGTAGATATCGTTAGTAGCTCAGGAGTTTCTGTAACCACTTTGTCTATCATTGATCCCCAACTCCCAAAATGGATGATCGGGATTGTCACAACGAGGAACAGCATAATCACCCAGACTAAAATGTCTTTAATAATCGCTGTGTAAGTCGGTCCTTTAATTCCACTAAAGAACGTATAAAGTCCAACTAAAAAGAACGATACGATAACAACAACTTGAACATTTATGTACCCTGTTCCCGCAACTACCAGTGTGTCTTGAATACCAGCTAATTGTAAATCGATATAGGGGATAAGCATGAATACACCGACAATTGCAATTAATAATGATAAAAATCGACTATCAAATCTCACTTTTGCATAATCGGCAAGGGTCGTTAATTTATGGCTTTTAGAAACTTTCCATAACTTTGGAAGGTAGAAATACGAAAGAGCGAAAGCAATAACTGTATATGGAATCGCAAAGAACGCAACACTTCCGCTAGAAAAGGCTGTACTCGTCAACCCTAAGAATGTATATGCCGTATACAAATCAGCTCCTACCAAGAGCCATACAAGCAACGGACCAAATCTTCTTCCTCCAACAGACCATTCTTCGACAGAACTCCGATTCGCCTTATCCCGTCCAGCAATAAAACCAATCAAAACCACTGATAAAACAATAAAAGTTGTAATTAATAAAGCTGTTAAATTTCCTTGCATCACTCAATACTCCCTTCCGATTTTTGTAATCGATAAATTACAAATGTACTTATCGGAGAGATAATCATCCCCATAAGAATCCAAAAATGTAAAAAAGGTAATCCAAAAATGATTGGATGAATTCGATTGACAAAAGGTATTACTCCGAGCATGACTATGTATGGTACGGCAATTAGAAAAAAATAAAAGACCTTTTTACCCATATGAAAAATCCTCCTTATTTGGATATTCGAACTGTACTTGCTTTTCATTATGTAGTGTTAAATCGAACTTTGCAGAAAATCATACTATCGAAATGGGCAAATTCTAGTTCTACAGTTTCGTATTAAAAATCACTATAATGATCGCCCTCTTTCCGTTACTATTAATAAACCGATAACTTATAAGCCTCCTAATATTCAGTTAAGAACTGATTATAACATATCACTTTTCAAAAATACCTTTATTTCAAGTTTTTTGTCGATTTATAATGTTTTTTGACGTATCTTGAGGGGTACCGGGTGATTCAGAATTCAAAGAGAACCCAAAATTACTTTCTCCTATCGATAAAAAAAAGAAAAGTGCCCACTATCCATACAGATAGAAACTGTATGTTTGGTAGGCACTTTTGATACTATTCTCGTATTCAAATTTCAGGGACCTGTGCGTGGCACTAATCAAGTAATTCATTACAATTGTATAATAATAGAATGAAAATCAGAAAAACTGGATAACGTCTGCTTTTTTGTGTATTTATTCAGATGTGTGATTTGTTTGTCTTTATGCTACGCACAGGTACCCCAAAATTATATTGAGAGGTAGATGGATGACCACGACGATGCAAAAACTCTATTTTGAACCTGCATGGGACAAAACAATCGCCTTTACTGATCGCGAAAAAATGATTCATCATTTCCAACAACAAACAAAAAAGCTACAAGGCGGTGTCCATTTGTCATTTTTATGGAATGCTCGCAATCATAAAGGTGAACAGCTGATTACCGTACTCATTCACAATTTCGAGAAGTTAAATTTCCGCTTTGACAATACAGTCATTTCCTATAATGAACAAGGCAAACAACCGGCCAATGCTACGTTTAGCTTACCTTGTGAAATTACCGGAAATACTTCTATGCCATGGACGTTTATATTTTCAGAAATGAATGAAACAAATGTAGATTCACAGTATATGATTTGGAATTAATACAAAAGAAATGCCCGAATTGACAGCGACAGCTGTTGTAGCGATGATTGCATGATTCATCAATAGAAAAAAGAAACCACTCCGCTTCCGACAAAGAAGCTGGGTGGTTTCTTTCCGTGACATCTTTTGACTAACCTATTCCCATACTTTCTCTACAGATGCTGGAATAATTACAGCATGCGATGCAATTGCCATACGTTTCACTACTTCCTTCTTTATGTATTTGTAATGTGAATCTGCCACTAATATTTCAGCATTTTAATCGCACAGTTTCACATTTAACACCTTTTCGAAAGAAGGTACAAAGAGATAGTAGATAAAACAAGTAGGGTAAAGCCTCCTTCTTGGGTGGGCTAACGATGCTTTATTTTAATATAAATAGGATATGTATTGTTTGATTGGAGTTTTACAATAATCACCAATTCAATACCTATCTTGTCACTAAATCACATCAACCCAAATACAAAAAACATCATGAGGATTACAAGGGCAAAAAATACAGATAGAGTCCCTAATAACCTTGGATTTTTTATATCCTTTCCTTCGTGTAAATTTTTCATATACGTCAACTGACAAACGTAACCACTTGTTCCCAATAATGCCCCTAGTACAATCCATAAAAACTCCATACAAAAACCCCTTCGTACTTTAAATAGAACGAATAAGTATTCAAAAAGACAAGACTAGTATTAATCAAAGAAATACCTACTTATAACCCATCGCTAAAATGATAGACCCCATCCAATTTCAGGATTTTCCGTATGCTCTTTATACGCCTCACTCGTACGCTTCAATTTATATTCATTATAACGCTTTAATATTATTTGATAATCTTCACTTTCCAAAGATTCGATGGAACGATTTTCAATAATCGCTGCAGCATAAATTTCCGTATTATAAGTTTTCCCTGTACCTGGTGGGCCGTATAAGATCATGTTTTTATCGAACATTATAACTTCCTCCTCGGATGGTATTTATTGGATTTCAGACTATTTAATGTCGGGTATCTTGTATATTAAAACTGGAAATAGTGTAAATCATACTTAAGAATTAATTGATATAATGCTACGCAAAACCCTAAAATACTCGCTTTCATTTTTGACGGATGGTTTCTTTTATTAAGAAATAAGTAAATTAAAACTGCTAAAAATCCCAGGGGAAGCCATAGTGCAAAGGCTTTTTCTTCGGTACTGTAAGAGTAAATTGGAGCAATGTAAGTGCTAATCAGAAAGTAGAAGAACACGGTAAAACGTCGTGTCTCTAATTGTTTGCTCCACCTAACTAAAAGAAAAATAATTATAATTGCTATAACCGTAATAGGTAAAGATGGTAGAACAATCGCTGCACCATTACCAAGATTAAACTCCATGTTGAATCATCCCTTCGAATATCATCTTAACAAAGTTTCAGGTACCCGTGTTCAATTAATCAGTAAATTCTATACATTTTATAACAACAGGATAATAGTCGTGAAATTGGTGAATCATTGCTTTTTTGTATGTTTATTCATTCCTGTAAATTGTTTGTCTTTGTGCGATGTATAGTGGTCGACCCCAAAATAAGCGGGTCATCAAGTACAACCATGAGCTTAAAAGAATCAGCATTTAGCCATAATAAAACACCCCAAAAGTTAGATTTTGACTCTAACTTTTGGGATGCATTTCATGACTACTCTTAGCAAATAACAAACCGGCGCAAGATCATTAAATCCGCACCGGTCCCATTTATTATTTTGAATCCGCGCGATATAAAAATAACGCCATTTCCCCACGGGTGATCGCCGAGATGGTTCCGAACTGGCTGGACGATTTCCCTTGGGTGATATTGTTTTTCAACAAGGACCTGACCGCTTCTTCATAGCGTGAAGAGACATCTGTAAAGGGTAGTTTCACCCCTTCACCGGATAATTTATACGCCCTTTGGATCAATAGCGCCATTTCTCCACGTGTCATCGTATCATTAGCACCGAAATAGGTTGATGATTTTCCGTTTACGATATTTTCTCGTTTTAAAGCATTTACAGCGCCCCATGCCCTCTCAGGAACATCAAAGTATGGAGTGGATTTTGAGTTCTCCGTATCCAGGTTCAGGATTTTAGCCAGCCAAATAGCCGCATCCACGCGCTTAATCCTAGCTTGTACCCCGAATTCATTTTTGGAAATACCTTTAGCAACTTCCCTATCTGCCAAATACGTTACAGCAGGAGAATATTTGCCCGTTACATCCTTGAAGGCGGGTTCGGCCCTGAATGACATTGTATAGATTCCGCCCTGCCAAATGACTTTCGCAGAGGGTATAAAATAATACGTGCCTTTCTCTAGCTCGACTTTTCTGGATGACTTTTCCGGATCCCCTATAGCGCCACTGCTTATATGGGAATCATATGAAATACTTTCTTCTTTCATCAATGAATACCCACTAAATTCGGATGAAAAGTCAATCATTAAATAGCCATCATATTTCATTTCAATCTTATAATAATCAACTTTATCCGTGAAACTTAAAAAGCCGATGTGGGTTTTCATATCGTTTATTTGAAGAGGGATAGCCTGCTTCCTACTATTATTTGGTTCAATCTCTTCATTATTAGCAGGGATAAATGAGACGAGCATCTCATAGATTCCTTGATAAGAATCGTTGCCTTTAATACTAATATAATAGGTGTCCGCCTCAAGATCTGTATGTGATTTCCATAGAAGAGGCAACCCTTGGTAAAACCCGAAGTGATCCCAGGAGATATTTTCTCCTTTTGAGTCGTATAGATTGAAGACGCCATTCATCATTTTGGAATTAATATCAAAAATCAATCTACCTGGTTCATCCAATTCGATTTTGTAATAATCTTTTGTATCATTCCAACTAATAAATCCTTTGATCCGTTCCCCATTTACTTGAATAGGCATCGCCTCTGTAAATGTCTGATTCGGTTCAATTTCAGTATTATTCGCCGGTTCAAATGTAACATTCACAGCATATTTACCATAACTGGTTTTATTTATATCTTTAATAAACAATGTATATACACCTGGTTCTACGTTCATCTCTTTACTTAAAGAAGTCGGATTTTCCGGTCGGCCATTATAAATCCCTTCCCAATGGCCAATCTGCTCATTATTCGATCCACGTAGTTCCATCGACGCCGCGGAAAAATACGCATCCACAGTAATGTTCAATGTACCTGCTTCTTTGACTGTCAAGGTGTACGCATCCATTGGTTCTTGTTCGGAAATGGTTCCCGTCACAGTCGTATCAAAAGGAAGAACTGTATCTGCTTGTACGATGGGTGCTATTGTGAATCCTGCTACAAACAGTAAAAGGGAAATGACTAAGATGCTATATTTCTTCAATGTTTTAATTCTCCCCAATGAATATTGAATTTAATGAAAGTATTATTCATAGACTTTCTTTTAAATTATATTATAACTTTAGTTATTTGCAATAACCTATTGTTAATTTCAGGTAGTCTATTATATTGAATAGGTAGTAGGCAAATAAAAATCAGATTAATTGGCGAATCCATTGTTTTTTCGTATGTTTGTTCAGTACTGTGAATTATTTGTCTTTGTGTTTTGTACCCCAAAATTTAATGCTGATTCGCAGTATACAATACGAAATTAAGGAAAAAATAAAGAGTCCCTGCCAATCATACAAATGTAAATCGTATGGCCGGCAGGCACTCTTTTATTTACTTTGAAGCTATTCTTGTGTTCAGGTATAGAAAAGTAGATTAGACAAGCACCTTGTCTTGTTTAATTTGACGTGCAATTTTCTCTGTTAAGCGTGATGTTACTTTCGGTAACACCATTTTGAGAACAGGTGACAACACAGCACCTGATAAGCCACCCGCATTTACCTCAATTGTCCCAGTCATTGTTGTTTGCTCTGCTGTTTCCTCGGCAGTAAACTGTCCACTCCCTGTGAATTTATCCGTTAACCCTTTTAATTCAAAACGAATCGTCGATGGCGCGTGAAATTCAGTAATGTCTAATTCCATTTTCACCGTCTTTTTTAGGCCCTTGAAGTTCCCTTCAAATGTCCAAACCGACTTTTGTTCATCAATTTGTTCATGCTCCTTATAAGCTGGAACCATCGTTGCCCAGTTTTCAATGTGACTAACATATTCCCATACGTTCTCTACCGATGCTGAAATGTTTACGGAATGCGATGCGATTGCCATACGTTTCACTACTTTCGTTTCTATTTTCAATGTGGTTTAAAATTAAGCTTCAAGGGAATCTACTGCTATCATTCTCGTAGACTTAGTCTTTAAATTCACCGACCAGTATTATACCGCAACTGCCCATTATGTACATGAGTGAAGACTGCCACCACTAATCACTAACGAATCAAGACAAAACTAAAAGGCCTGAGCCCGGTACAATACCGTGTGCAGACCTTACAAGTTGCCTAACAATATAGCTGTCTAACTTTTCGGGGTCACTTCAAAATGGGGGGAATCCTTATTCAAGGGTTTTATCCTTATCGTAATGGTATCCTGTCAGGTGCTGGGACTTTCTGCACACTCCTGTATTAAAAGTAAGTGTCAATTGTTAACCATTGTCATTCTCAAACAGTTGTCGCGATTGCAACCCTTGCTTTCGTTCCATATGTGACACTCCCCAGTCATGCATCATATCAAGAACCGTCTGGAGCGATTCCCCGTATTCGGTCATCGAATATTCAACCTTCGGAGGAACTTGAGGGTAAACTACCCGCAATATTACTCCTTCCTCCTCCAACTCTCGTAAGTGAGAAGTGAGCACTTTTGGAGTAACGCCGGGCATCACTTTTCGTAATTCACTAAACCTCATAATCCCGTTATGAAGCAAATGAAGCATTATGGCGATTTTCCACTTGCCCACAATCATATCCAACGTTGTCGCGACTTTACAATTATCTGGTTTTTCATCCATTTTTGATCCCCCCAACCTGTTGTCCAACCCATTGTATCGTAATTTCAATTTTAATACGCTGTATAGGCGTCCAGAGGCTTTGTTAACCCGCAAGGTTACTTTAAAGATACGCGGTTTCATTATTGTGCGTACTTTTTAAATCATTCGATTCACTGCATAATGAATACATACCACCTAACACCTTTGTTAGTTAGTAATAAATAATTTACGGAAGGAAGATTATGATGACAAATCTAGATGTATTTAGTAGAGATATAGAAAGTGTCCGCACCCCTACCTTCGAACGAAATAGCGACATTCATACAATGGCATGGATAATTGAACCCGGTCATTGGGAGGCGCATGATCCATTTCTGCTCATGGCACATGACCATATGCGCAGCGGAGTATTTGGCAAGCATCCTCATCGTGGAATGGAGACGGTCACTTTTTTGATTGACGGCAACCTTAACCATTATGACAGCAAGCATGGAACAGGTGTACTTCATGCCGGAGATGCACAATGGATGACTGCGGGCAGTGGCGTTGAACACCTCGAGGACGCGGCAAAGGGCGAGACAGTAAACCTTCTTCAATTGTGGGTAAACATTCCCTCGAAACAGAAGATGTCACCCTCCAGATACCAAGACTTGCGGAAGACCGATATGCCTGTCATCCATGAAAATGGGACTGAAATCCGTCTATTTTCCGGGTCAGTTGGCGAACTTGCCTCAGATACATTAAATATTATCCCTATTACGATGGCTGAAATCAATATGGAGAATGGCGCAAATTACAAGTATGAACTTCCAGCGTCCTACAATGGGTTTCTGTATATTTTGGAAGGCGAAGGCTCCTTTGGGTCCGATAGTACACTAGGGAAACAAGGCCAGGTATTATGGATGGGATCTGCGGGAACTGCCGAGCGGAGCGAAATAAAGATTGAAGCACACAGCAACATGCGTGTCATGTTGTATGCCGGCGAGCCGATTCGCGAAACTGTCGTTGCAAGAGGCCCCTTCGTCATGAACACCGAACAAGAGATCAAACAGGCTTATAGCGATTATAGGGATGGTAAATTTTAATTTATAATAATATCTCATAAGGAGAGATGAAATTTTCATGAAAAAAAGATATATTTTATTGATAATAGCTTTATTTATTGCATCTTTGAACTTGCGTCCGTCAATTAACTCAATCGCTCCATTGCTCGAAACGATTAGAACTAGCTTAGGAATGAGCGCCTCCGTAGCAAGTTTACTGACCTCAATCCCTGTTCTTTGCATGGGACTCTTCGCTCCTCTAGCCGTAAAGTTCAGCGGAAAGTGGGGTATTGAGCGGGTATTGGGATGGTCGCTCCTTGTCATCGGAGTCGGTACTATTCTTAGGTTCTTCACGCATTCAACCTCATTTTTGTTAATTACTGCTTTGATAGCAGGTATAGGGATTGCATTTGCCGGACCGCTTCTTCCAGGATTTATTAAGCGTCACTTCCCTAAGCATGTACCCTCGATGATTGCGATATACACGGTTGCGCTTACTCTAGGAGCAGCATTAAGTTCGAGCTTAATCGTACCGATGCAGAGTAGTATGAACTCTTGGCAGAACGCTCTCGGGATATGGGGGTTACTCGCATTCGTTGCAGTGCTGTTATGGTGGTTGTTCGTTATGCGACATATTAAACCGCAAGATCATCTCGCTTCAACCGGCACGAAGACGAGAATGCCATGGACAAATAAGAAAGCTTGGCTTCTTACACTGACGTTTGGCTTTATGGCCATGCTATTCTATTCATTCACAGCTTGGTTGCCAGAGATTATTCAAGGGATGGGCTATAGTAAGTCCTACGCTGCAAGCGCGCTTACGATTTTCGTCGTTGTTCAGATTCCCGTAAGTCTTGTTCTGCCGATCTTACTTCGTAAATTCCCTTCCCGTCGCCTTTGGCTAATGGTTTCAGCGCTGTTGCAACTGGTCGGGATTGTGATGCTTGCGTACTCATTTGAACCCTTAGTTGCCACGTTCTTTATTGGGATAGGCGCCGGCGGATTATTTTCTCTCAATCTACTACTGCCTTTAGATGCTACCGACAGTCCTCAGGAAGCGGCTGCTTGGTCTGCCATGACTCAATCAGTAGGCTATGTGATTGGGGCAACCGGCCCCCTTATTCTTGGATGGATTTACGATGCAACAGATAGCTTTTCATCAGCAATAGTGGGGCTGATTGTAATTAACTTAGCGATGATGGTCATGCAAATTGCCGCCACTGCCATAAAAAGAAAACAACAATTAGGATAAAATAAGCGGCCTAGGGAAAAAAAACTCCTAGACTGCCGCTGATTTAATGAACTATTGTTTTCCGCTTAACAATACGACCAAATTATAGGTAAGTTGTTATTCCAAAATCAAGGCAGGTTGCTTCGATAAGAAGACACAAAATCACTTCAAACTTGTCGTGGAAGTATATATTTTCAAAAACGAATGAAACAAATGGTTGACCGTAGTATAAAATTGGGAATTAAGGAAAAAATAAAGAGTCCCTGCCAATCATACAAATGTAAATCGTATGGCCGGCAGGCACTCTTTTATTTACTTTGAAGCTATTCTTGTGTTCAGATATAGAAAAGTAGATTAGACAAGCACCTTGTCTTGTTTAATTTGACGCGCAATTTTCTCTGTTAAGCGTGATGTTACTTTCGGTAACACCATTTTGAGAACAGGTGACAACACAGCACCTGATAAGCCACCCGCATTTACCTCAATTGTCCCTGTCATTGTTGTTTGCTCTGCTGTTTCTTCGGCAGTAAACTGTCCACTCCCAGTGAATTTGTCCGTTAACCCTTTTATTTCAAAACGAATCGTCGATGGCGCGTGAAATTCAGTAATGTCTAATTCCATTTTTACCGTCTTTTTTAGGCCCTTGAAGTTCCCTTCAAATGTCCAAACCGACTTTTTTTCATCAATTTGTTCATGCTCCTTATAAGCTGGAACCATCGTTGCCCAGTTTTCAATGTGACTAACATATTCCCATACGTTCTCTACCGATGCTGAAATGTTTACGGAATGCGATGCGATTGCCATACGTTTCACTACTTTCGTTTCTATTTTCAATGTGGTTTACATTTAAGCCTCAAGGAATTTTGCTATCATTCTCGTAGACTTATTGTATATATTCGCCAACTTTTATTATACCGCAACTGCCCATTATGTACATGAGTGAAGGGTTTCACCACTACTCACAAACGAATCCAGGCGAAACTAAAAGGCCTGAATCCGGTACAATACCGAATCCAGACCTTACAAGCTGCCTAATAAAATCGTGATGAATCATTTGAATACTCTCTCTCAGGATCCTTCCCCTATCGACTTCTTTTCGCAAATAGTTTTTTCTTTATGTTTAAGTAGTTTTTCATTTCAAAAATCAAATAAAACAGATTCGCCCGTATTTCAAACTCTTCTCTAGTCTTCGGCAACTCCATCTCGCCGATCAAGGCATTTAATTCCTCTAACTCATTTAACGAAATGTCCGTTGTATCTCCCGAATGAACGTTTCGACTTAAATTCTCCAAGAAGTCTGCAAACATTTCTTTCTGTTTGATGTCTAGGCTGAATGAAGAGAAAATAGCAACGATTTTCATCATATGCTTTAGGAGTTCCAGTTGATCCTCTCGCATTTCTAGATAATAATAATCTATATTCCGTTTTTGCAACAGACGATTTTCTACATCTTGAATGGCAATATTTTTGGATTGATTTATCAAATCTTCTACCTCAAGTATTTCTTTCCCATCCCAGTTTCGCATACTATCCCTTAAATGGGCAGAGAATTCAAAGAGAATAATTTCAAACTTTTGTTCAATTTCCTTCTTAAAGTTTTCAATATCTTGCTTGAAATTTGGCATAAAACTATTGACGAGAAGAGCAATTCCCATACCGATGAAAATAATATAGACCTCGTTCAGAAACAGGGCCCAGGTAGCATCCTGTACTGTATAAACATGTAATACGACAACCATACTTGTGACAAAACCAGCCTGGATGTGAGCTCTAACAAGGATTGGAATAAATAATAAAATAAATAAGGAAAAGACAATGGGATGATAACCTAATACTTCAAAAAACAAAGCACCAATCATCAAGGATAAGAGAGAAGCAAAGAATTTATCCTTCATTGTAATTAATGTCTTTTTCTTCGTTTTCTCGATACACATAATAACAATAATTCCTGCAAACGTTGCAAATTCCAAATCCAATAAACTCGCGATCCAAATTGCCAGCCCTGCTCCTACAGCAGTTTTTATCGTCCGATAGCCCATGCCAATCATGGAAGCACCACCTATTATTTTCTCAGTAAACCCTTACAGGTTACCTTTTTTAAACATTCACGTTCATTCACATATGTGTACAATCACTGAAACCGTAATCGTTTGGCATCAGCTTCGATGTATATCAATAAACTTGTTGTGTATTCTAAGAATAGTTCGCCTATTCCTCGAAATTCATCTGCCTTTAGTTTACCATGTAGATAATGAATCGTGACATATATCCGACGCATTAAGATGGATATTCTCACCTTCTGTCGTCTGGATGTAGATGTCTTATCAAGAATGTCCGAGCGTAGGAATTTCCTACTTTACAAAGTCCCTGGTTCTAAAAAAATCTGGCGTCATAAGTGGTAGTAACAACCATTAGACATGATTACTAAACTGGTCAAATAGCTAACTAAATCTCACACTCTCTAATTTTAAAAATCTATCTAACCTATTTACCATATTTTCTTTCGTAGTTGGGACTTCTTTAGGCATATAATTAACAAAACTCACCATATCTTCTGGGTAGTGATGATTTCCATAAAACTCTGCAATTTTATTTAATAATTCATTATCTTCTTTACATCTTTCTTTTATTCCAGACAAACAAACAAATCTGAGTTTTCTATTCTCTTCTACTAATATTGCGCTTTCTTCATCTAATTGAGGAAAATAATTAGTTTTTATTTCTAACATCACTTTATCTAAATCTTCACTAGATACACCCCATACAAGTTCACTAACAAACCCACTTTCATCACCAATCTCCATCAACTCTACTGCATAGTCAGAAATAACGTCTTTACTAAAATAGTTTTCTTGGACACCTACAAAAATAGTTTTCCAGTCATACTTAATATGTCGATTTTTTAAATCTTTTAAGTTCATATTATTCAACTCCTACTATTTTGGGATTTGATTTGGCTTACCGGTATAACAACATTTTCAATGAATATCCTGTGGCTCAACAATCCATTCAAAAACACCTTTTTCGCCATTATTACTCCCTGTTATTTGCTATAATTCCCTTTTAACGTCGTCCCCTCCTACCAGTGGAAACTCCTCCGCAAATCTTAAATAATTATCAACAACATAGAAAAACCATGTTCCTTTGATACATGAGGGAACTCTTTTTTCTATACTTTCCGTTGTCTAATTATTATTGATTAGTAAGGTTTGATAGCTACCGAGTAGGAGCTGCTCTAATTGAATAGACAACTCCGTTAGTTTTGTCACGACATCTATTTCATTATCTGTAATAGACTATAAAAAGGTTACAAAGCGCATTGTCATTTTTTATCTGTTTACCGAAAGAAGACTCTCACTTTAAAAAACACAAAATCATTAGCTATTATCAAGATTCTATAGTTGTTCGATCAACAAAGTTCTGATTCTCTTTAATAATCATTCTTGAAAGACGTCTTCCTGCCCGCTTAAAGAAGAAATCATCAGCAAACTCCTGTGAATTTATTGGATAAATCTTGTTTATAACCCTATTTTTTTTATCATATTCAATTTGCCCCATGGAATTCTCATTTGGTCCATACAGATATACTACCCTATCTTCGTCCTCAAACTCCTTCAACATCAATACAAAAACTGCCATGAATCTTCACTCCTCATAGTCTTTCTTCCAATTCCACAGCCTTCCAGATTCTATTGTTTTGTCATGCGCTGTTCTATAGTTAGTAATCGGTACCTATTATGTTAAATAGGTACCTGAAATTAATTCTCTGGAAAATTAATGGCAGTAACTACATCTGTAAACAGCCCTTCAATATCTGAAACCCATGTTTCCATCGTCATAAGATCCTACGCAATTCGCGCCAACGCAGTCATCTGATTCGCATTTGGGTGAGTCAGGGGCAGACACCGTCTGTTTTAGGACTGTTGTGAAGCAGCCATGGAACGTCTTAAAAAATTGAAGATAAATTTATTGTAACGCTGTTAATGCCCCACTCTAAAATAAAAAATTGTTTATTCGGCACCCCACCCCATAAAAGAACCTTGAAAGGCGTATAGCCTATCAAGGTTTTTTCACAAAATATAGCTTAAATATTAATGACTCTCTCTACTTGTATCCCCCTACTAACAACTGATAACCATGGCATCAGTTGATCGGTAGTGAATATTTGGAAATGGATTAACTCTTTTTGGTTGTACTGTTTGAGTAGTTCACTATGTTTTAATAGCTCATAGTTTTGAATTGTATACCAACTCAAACTGTAAGAGCGTTTTTCTTCTTCTCGTACACTTAAAAGATTTGTTGTTAAAGAAAAGTCTGCTTTTAAACAGTCCCTAAACCTTAATTTTAACAGTTCCTCTTCATCACTATTATTGTAATAATCAACGGTTAAAACTAGGTCTAACAAATCATTTTCCCAATTAATACACTCGACAATACTATCAGTAAAATCTAAAGTATTGTAAATTTCTTCAAATCCATTTGCTATCAGCATTTGAGCACCTCTATTTCCTAAAGTAAAAATGAGTCAACTCTCCTAATTCTGGAACGGCAAATGGCAGTCTGCGTAAAATGCGCGGATCGCATTCCCGCCTTTCCCTTTTAGCACATCTTCTATCGCAACGAGACCTTCTATCGACTTATGATTCGATTCCATTTCGTTCCCCAGACGATCCAGTATTGCGATGTTCCGGCGAAGCCCATCTTGAAATGGAGAAACAACAAAAAAGGGCGGCAGTCAATTTAACCACCACCCTAAAAGCAAAATTCTTGTTATATAATGCTATCTCTTTTTTCTTAACATCTAGTAAAATAAATACCTTAATGAATTCACTGGAAATATTCACCTCTTCTTTCGTGAGTAGCTAAATCTGCATATCGTGTCGTAATTGGTAATCGGCTATTTTTCTCTACAAAATGTAGGGTTATTTTTATTGAAGTCTCCAAATCAATCCAGTTACCACATGAAATAAAAATGGGTTTTACATCTTTTCTCGTTCTCAACACTGCTCCATATACTTCTCCATCAATTTTAATTAAAGTAAAATCTCCTATTTCGTTTTTCGGCATTTGAAAATCGGTATCTTTTATCTTTAAGTAGCTTTTTGCAACACCTATCGTAGGTTTCTTCAGATAGAATGAGGCATGTGTTGCGATTCCCATATGCCTATAATGAAGATAACCATTTCCATCAAACATAAAAAGATCCGGATCACTTTGTAGCTTTTTCACTGCTCCCATTACCAAAGGAAGTTCCCTAAAAGCCAAGTACCCTGAAATATATGGTACATCTATTTGTCCTAAACATTCTACTTCTTCAATAACTTTCTTTGTAATATAATCTATTACTACAATACAACAAACTCCATAATCTATTTTCCCCTCTGTCCAATATGCAATATCAATACCGGCTACTAAACGAATATCTCCTAATTGAAAACTATTTTTTAATGAAATTTTTGAAATCCATTTTTCTTGTTCTCTTTTAAACACTTCTTCTCTTTCCATTGTCCACCAATTTTCTAGCATAAGTTTAATTTGATTCTGTTGGTTCTATCTTTCCTTCTAACACATTGCCATGTTCATCATATTTTTCAAAAGTCTTTAATCTACCTAAAACTCTATATTCAACTACTTTTAAAACACCATTTTCATAGTACTCTTTTTGTATACCTTCTAATGTATTTTTGGCTAGATATTTAATTTCTTTAACTTGTCCATTAGGATAAAAATAAAGCATTTCTCCGTTCTTAACCCCTCCCTTAACTACATAGTAACTTGCTAAATCACCATTTTCATAACAGTCATAAATTATACCAGTAAATAAATGTTCATTATCATCTTGATCATATTCTACTATAAAGGAATCATATTCATCCCCTCCATAACCAAAACTGCTCCCGAATTTTTTACCATTTTTCACAATATATTCTTTATCAAATATCTTATCTTCCAATATTTGGCACCTCCGATATTACTTCAAATCCGTCTAGTAAATACGTACAGTGTGGACAACATTTAAACATAATTCCACCAGGTTTAGTCCTATTAATTCCTGTTCTTATTACATTTACATTTAATTCTTCTATTCGAGCATTAGGATTCGTCTTTAGGGCATTATTTACAGCTATAACTTCGGCATGGGAGCCTGCCCCCTTACTTTGCTGACTATAAGATTCAAATATTTCTATTGGTATATTATCAAGTCTATTTTTAAGTAAAGGAACTAACTCCGGAACTGCTCCATCAAAAGCATTTATAGCATAGTGGTATTGCGCAGTTGTTTTATCATATACTCCTGCAAGAGCTGGTCCCATTTTATCTTTTCCAAAATTAGGACTACCATCATATATTTGTTCAAGTCTTTCCAATTCATTCTTTGTCTCACCACGTAAGTTAATTCGTTGATTAATTTGTTCAGATGTTAACTTACCGTATTTATCATGCAAATTGTCCAATCGATCTGCGTACCTTCCTCTTTGAAGGTTTTCAGCTCTACCTATCCCCTTATCAACATCAACCATAGGAGATTTAGTCGGCTCTTGAATCTTACCCGTATCCTTAACATCAACAGTCCTCACGGATTCTTTCGAGCCTAGCCCTTTTACGCCTCCCACTGCTAAGGTCGCAGCCCCAAAGCTGTTTTCCCAATGTTCCTTGGAAAATGGATCCTCCGGTAGTAATGCGCCTTTTACCATTCCCGTAATACCCAACGTCGCGAAATCAAAAAAGTCTTCTGGTGAATCTGTCAACTTACTCGTTCTACTTTTCGATCCCGAAATAAGCGCATCTGAAGCACCTATTGTTACATAATTCACAAAATCATATGGAGAATCGAGTGCTTTACCAGTTCGTGTTTTTACTCCGTCTACAAAGTCGGTTCCCATTTCCTTAAAGCTATTCAAAGATTTCACGAAAGGATTGGGATTACTAGTAGACGTGGGAGCGGGAACCGTGCATACTTTTCCGCTATACATCTCGTAACTTCTCTTAGTTGGATTATTCGACCAATCAATTGGTCCGGCATACGTCGCCATGCTCGGAAGCGTTAAAATACTCGAGCCATAAAGAGTTCTCGGTCCATCCACTAATCCATAGCTAAACTCAACCGGATCTTCACCAGCTAACAGCACTCCAAGCATCGTTGCCGGCTGACCATTCACACCCATCCTGACAGGAAGACCAGCCATAGCTGCGGTATGTTGCGCCAAATCCGTCTTTAACGTATTTTTTGAGGACAAGGCAGCCCATTGATTCGCTGAGAAATTAATGGCAGTGACTCCGTCCGTAAACAGCCCTTCAATATCCGAAATCCATGTTTCCATCGTCATAAGATCCTGCTCAATTGGCACCAACGCAGTCGTCTGATTCGCATCAAATTCATGCAGTTGTGTAAGGGTAGTATCTCGTTTAATTGTAGCAGTGTGAACGCCTTCCTGCACTTCGTTATCATTGAGATGCGGAAGGGCGACGATGTCCGCAACTTGATTCATGATATAGTTCGCTTCATCCGTCAGACTCTCCGTCAGTTGCGCAATGGTCTTCAACCCTTGTTCGATTTCTACGTCTAGGAAATGCTCACGAATGAAGCCTGACGAATCTGGTTCGAGTGCATCAAGGGCGGCATCCATCTGTTTTAGCAGGTATGTAAAACGGCTTTGAAATAGCTTGAAAAACTGAAGGAACGGCAAGTGGCAATCCGCGTAAAATGCACGAATTGCGTTTCCCCCTTCGCCTTTCAGCGAATCTTCCATCGCAACGAGTCCTTGAACTGCTCGATGGATGGTTTCCATTTCATTGCCTAGACGATCAAGCATCGTGATGTTCCGATGGAGTCCATCCTTTAACGGATGAACATCAAGTACCTTCAAAGTGTATCGCCCCCCCATTGTCTGGCAACAATGACAATCACTTTCAACTGCTCCCAATCTCTTTTAGTAGTCACTAATCCCCTGACGATAAACATCCCTCTCCTCGTTTTATTCAAAAATCTAATAAATAAAAATACTTACCTATCATGTCATACGAATACAAAGAGGTATAAGTTTCCTATTTATAGAAAAAGATCCAAAAGACTTATTCTTTTTCGATACTTTCACAACTAAAGTTACAAAGTCATAAGGCAAGTGCTTTTAAAAATCGGTACCCGTGTGTGGCACTAATCAAGTAATTCATTACAATTGTATAATACTAAAATGAAAGTCAGAAAGGTTGGCGATTTACGGCTTTTTTGTATGTTTACTTGGATGTATGAATTATTTGTCTTTGTTTGATGCAGAGGCACTAAATTTCAAGTGTCCAACGAAACCCACAAAGTGGCCGACCAATCGAAAGCTTTCCCACCAAACCATCAAAGCGACCAACGAAGCTTTTAAATATAGTTTGTCCATATGACGAAAAAATAGCGGGTATGGGACGTGTTAGTTCAGATTGTTGGTATATTTTTTTTAGTTTAACGTCTAGCTATAAGGGAATATAGGAATTAGGGGATATTATTCTGAGGGGGAAGAGATTTGGAAAACGTATTGATAGATGAAGAAATTAAACAGTATATTAAAGATCATAAACAAGCTTTTGAAAACCAATTATTAGGTCAAGCTGGAAATGTAAGAGATAAAATTGACGATATCTTAAAGTTTGGGGAAGTTGACCTCATTAACAATGCACATAAACTAGTTAATTATGTCATTAATGGTGATGAAATTACGGAACTTCAGTTATTTGCTAAAAAGGAAGGAATAGCATGGGCTACACATTCCATACCTTTATCTTTTAAACTAGAATGGGTACAAGCGATTCGCAGGACTCTTTGGAACTTCATACAAGAATATAACAAGGATGAGCAAAAGTTCACGATTGATATGGTTTTCATATTGGAAAAACAATTTAATAGTCAAATAGATGACTTTTTAAATTCATTCTTTATTAGCTATTCAACATATAAAGATTCATTGATTTCGGCTCAAAGGGAAATAGTTGCAAACTTATCTGTCCCCATTATTCCGATAACGCCAAACATATGTATACTTCCCTTAATTGGCGCAATGGACACATTTAGAACAACTATCCTAGAGGAAAAGGTTTTAGAGGAGATTAACAGACTTCATACTCAAACATTAATCATTGACTTATCTGGCATAGCAAGTATGGAAAGTAATGTAATTGAACATCTTATGAAAACGATTTACGGTACTTCCATGATGGGATGTCGCACAATCATTACTGGCTTGCGTCCAGATGTTGTTAGACAGTTGAATAGTTTAGGTATTAATTTTGATAAAGACACGAAAACCTTTGGTACTTTACAACAAGCATTAAATGAATTCTTACTAAAATAATGAAATTAGAAATCGCAGTACATACCTAGTCTACGCTTATATAATATGTAATCGTGGTGAATTACCGCTTTTTTGTATGTGAATTCAGATGTGTGAATTGTTTTTCTTCGCTTGACCAAAGTATACTTCATTTTATTTGTGTTAAAATCTTTATACGTAATCGAGTAGGAGGGAGTGATTAACTCCCGACCTCTCACACCACCGTACGTACCGTTCGGTATACGGCGGTTCAATTAAGATTGATGACGCAAAGT